>CAYLMC010000030.1:0-4000 GCA_964384865.1 uncultured Dehalococcoidales bacterium
TTTCTCGGCCTGGGCGGCGCCTTTATCACCACCCCGGTTCAGTACATGATATACATCGCCATGGGGCTTTCCGTGGATACGGCGGTGAGGCTGGCTTTCGGCACCAGCCTGCTGGTGGTGTTGCCCACTGCCGCCAGCGGCGCCTGGCGGCACCACAAACAGGGCGATGTCTGGTGGCGGGTGGCTGCCGTAATGGGCGGCGTGGGGATGGGGTGCAGCTTCGCTGGCGCCTCCATAGCCGCGCATCTGCCCGGTGAGGGGCTGAAGATAGCCTTCGGCGTCCTGGTGCTGGTGGCGGCCACCCGCATGCTGGTCAAGCCGCCCGCCGAGGCCGGCAAGGAGCCGGAGGAAAGGCCCTGGCTGTGGGCGCTGTGGGCGGTGCCGGTGGGTCTCGCCAGCGGCATGCTCAGCATCGGTGGGGGGACATTGATGATTCCCATAATGGTGCTGGCGCTGCGCTTCAGTATGCGCCGCGCCGTAGCCACCTCCCTGGCGGTGATGATATTCACCAGCATCGGCGGCGTCATCGGCTATATCATCAACGGCGCCGATGTCGCCGGTCTGCCCGCCTACTCCGTGGGCTATGTCAACCTGCTTTCCTGGGGGCTGCTGGTGGCCGCCAGCGTGGGGATGGCGCAGGTGGGGGCTATGGCCACCGGCCGGCTGCCGGCGCGGCGGCTGAGATACGGGTTCGTGGCGGTGCTGTTCTATGTCGGGTTGAGGATGCTGGGGGTCTTCGGCTGACGGGCTACTCTAGACCCTGCAGATGGCTGGTGTCGTTCAGGGTCATCAGGCGCAGACCATTGTCGCCGACCTCAACCGCGCTCAGCGAGGCGTTGTCCACCTCGAAGCGGCGGAAGATGCTGTTATCTACCCCCAGGGCGTGGCTCACTATCGCCCGGACGATGTACTGGTGGGTCGCTATCATCGTCGTCTGGCCCCGGTTGGCAGCCGCCGCATCACGGAAGGTGCGCACGGCCCTCTCGGCGGCTGCGGCGACGCTCTCGCCGTGGGGCAGGGTCAGCTCCGAGGGGTCTGACCGCGACTGCCGCCACAGCTCGGGCCACCTCTGCTTCACCTGGTCTATGTGCAGTCCCTGCCAGTCGCCGAGGTCTATCTCGGTGAGGTCTTCCCTGACCGACACCTCCATCCCGTGGGGCTCGGCGACTATCTCCGCCGTCAGGCGGGCGCGCCTGAGTGGGCTGGTGTAGATAGCGGCGATGGGCATATCGGCCAGCCTGGCGGAGAGGCGGCGCGCCTGGTCGCGCCCCGTCCCGTTCAGGCCCTCCTGGGAGCGTCCCATGTAGAAGCCGTTGATATTGGAATCCGTCTGCCCGTGGCGGACGAGAAGCACGGTGGTATTCATGTGCTAGCTTTCTAGGGAGGGGTGGGAATGCGGGCTTGCCGCGTCTATACTATATCCCTTTGTGCCGTCCGGCGCAAGGAGACTGCCGTCTTGTGCCGTGCGCCGTCCCTATGACATAATGAGCCCAGCGAGGACGAGCCAATGAAGATAGTTATCGCCGCCCAGGGGTTCAAGGGGAGCCTGACCGCCCGCCAGGTCTGCCTGGCTATCGGGGCTGGGGTGGTGCGAGCCCTGCCCGAGGCTGAAACGGCCATCATTCCCATGGCTGACGGCGGCGAGGGCACGGCGCAGGCGCTGGTGGACGCCCGCGGCGGCAGGATGATGGCGACCGAGGTCACCGGCCCGCTGGGGGAGCCGGTCACGGCCCACTGGGGGCTGCTGGACGATGACAGCGCGGTGATAGAGATGGCGGCCGCCTCCGGGCTGACACTATCGCGGGAGCGCAACCCGCTGCTGGCCACCACCTACGGCACCGGCGAGCTGATCTCGGCTGCTCTTCAGAGGGGCTGCCGCCGGATGATAATCGGCATCGGGGGCAGCGCCACCAACGACGGCGGCGCCGGGATGGCGCAGGCGCTGGGCGCTCGGCTGCTGGACGGCGAGGGGAAACCCCTTGCCCGCGGCGGCGCCGCCCTGAGCACACTGGAGCATATAGACATCAATGATTTAGACCCCCGCCTGGATGGGTGCGATATCGTGGTGGCCAGCGATGTCACCAACCCCCTCTGCGGACCCGAGGGGGCTTCGGCGGTCTACGGCCCCCAGAAGGGAGCTGACGATAATATGATAGCCCGCCTCGATGCCGCCCTGTCCCATTATGCCGATGTCATCAAGAGAGACCTGGGAGTTGACATCCGCGATGTCCCCGGCGCCGGGGCGGCGGGGGGTTTGGGGGCGGGCTTGATGGCTTTCCTCAAGGCAAAGCTGCTTCCCGGAGTGGATATAGTGATTCAAGCCGCCGGCCTGGCGGAGGCGCTCCAGGGCGCGTCTCTGGCCTTTACCGGCGAGGGCAGGATAGACGGGCAGACGGCGCGGGGCAAGGTGCCGGCGGGTGTCGCCGGGGAGGCTGAAAGGCTGGATGTGCCGGTGGTGGCTATCGTGGGCGGTATCGGCGAGGGCTACCGCGAGGTATATCAGCTGGGGATAGACGCCGTGTTCAGCATCGCCCCCGGCCCGATAACCCTTCAGCAATCCCTGGCCGACGCCGAGGCTCTGATAGCGGACGCCGCCGAGAGCGCCATCCGGCTGTTCGCGGCGGGCAGGAGATAAGGAGAGAAATCGATGACAGTGGAAAACAAGGCGCTATCGCCGCGGCGGAGGTTCCTCGCCGGGCTGTTGAAGGGGAAACGGGGCCGGCGTGTCTCGGTGGGCAACCCCACCTCGATCATCTGCGCCGAGCTGATGGAGCGGATGAAGGTCTATTTCCCCCAGGCGCATCATGACCCTGCCCTGATGGCGGAGCTGGCCTCCGGCGGCTATACCGTGCTCGGCTTCGACACCATCACCCCCGTGTTCAGCATCCAGCAGGAGGCGGCCGCCCTGGGCTGCGACGTGGACTGGGGCGGCGTCGACCTGATGCCCTCCGCCCGCAGCCACCCCTTTAAGGAGACCGGCAGGGCCGATATCCCGGACGATATACTGGAGAAGCCCTCCATGCGGGTGGTCCTGGACGCCCTATCGCTGCTGCGCCGGGAGTACGGGGACAAAGTGGCTATCGTGGGCAAGGCGATGGGGCCCTGGACGCTGGCGTGTCACGCCGTGGGGTTGGAGGACTTCCTGCGCATGATAATCACCGACCCGGATAGAGCTCGGCAGCTGCTAAAACGGTACCGGGAGGTGACCGTAGCCTTCGCCAACGCCCAGATACGGGCCGGCGCCGACGCCATCGTCATCCCGGACCACGCCACCGGCTCCCTGGTCAGCGCCCAGGTCTACCGGGACTTCCTGGTGCCGGAGCACCGCGAGATGCTGCCCCGGATAGGCGGGCCCACCATACTGCACATCTGCGGCAAGTGCGCCGACCGGCTCGATATCATCGCCGGGGAGGACTTCGACGGCTACCACTTCGAGTGGCAGATAGACACCAGAGAGGCGGTGCGCATCGCGGATGGCAGGATAGCCCTGGTGGGCAACATCAGCAATGTCAAGGCGCTCCTCCAGGGGACGCCGGACGATGTCCGCCACCAGGCGCGCTATGCCATCGAGGCGGGGATAGATATCCTGGCGCCGGAGTGCGCCATCCCCCTGCAGACTTCGCTGGAAAACCTGAAGGCTATCGTCGCCGCCGCCCAGGAAGGATACTGATATATCTGCCATCCCGCCCGATATGGAAAATAGCTATTTTACTGCAATTTCCTAGTGGATATTTAGTATTGACATTGATCCCACCTGGAATTATACTCCAAACTTGAAAATTGTTATTTTTCGTAGGCTTATCTCCAGGCTGATGTGGCTGATTTGCCACTCATTTTTTAAGATATACCTTAATACATCAGCGTCTAAACCAGGGCTTTTTAGGCCCCGGAATAACGATGGCTGTTTCTTCTTCACTTGAAGATTGTTAAAATACTAGAACACCGGAACATCAGAACAACAACATAAGGAGGTAGCAATGGCTACAAATAAACAGGATCT
>CAYLMC010000030.1:4100-5475 GCA_964384865.1 uncultured Dehalococcoidales bacterium
GAACATCAGAACAACAACATAAGGAGGTAGCAATGGCTACAAATAAACAGGATCTTATCAAGCAAGACCTAGCGCATGTCTTCCATCCCTTCGGGGTGGTGGGGGCCGAGCCCGTGTTCATCTGGGACAGGGGAGATGGCATTTATATCCAGGACCTAGATGGTAACAGGTACATTGATACCACCTCGGGTGGTGTCCACATATGTAATCTGGGACATTCTCCCAAGGCGATCAAGGATGCCATCAGCGAGCAGATGAAGAAGCTGGCATACTTCTCGGCGGGCGCGCCCAACGCCGCCACCGAGCCGTATATCAATTACTGCTCCGAGCTGGCAAATGCCCTCCCCGGCGACCTGAACCGGGTCTATGTCACCTGCTCCGGCTCCGAGTCCACCGAGGTTAGCGTCCAGACCGCCCGGCACTACTGGGATGCCATGGACGAGCCGGGCCGCTACAAGGTGATGACCCTGCACCGTGGCTATCACGGCGGCACCCTCCTCAGCAGGAGCATGACCGGGAGCCACATCGGAATGGGCTCCTTCGGCCGGCGTGTGCCGGAGGTGGTCAAGGCGCCCAACTACTACTGCCAGGAGTGCGCCTTCGGTCTCACCTACCCCGAGTGCGATATGGCCTGCGCCAAATACATCGAGAGCGCCATCATCCACGAGGGACCGGAGACCGTTTCCTGCCTGATGGCTGAGGTAGCCATGGGCAACGGCGGCGTCATCTGGCCCCCCGACGAGTGGTGGCCCATGGTCAGGGAGATAACCAAGAAATACGATATTCTCCTCATCGCCGACGAGGTTCAGACCGGGTTCTGCCGCACCGGCAAGCCCTGGGGCGTGGACCAGTTCGGCGTCGTTCCGGATATTATGAGCCTGGCTAAGGGGATAAACGGCGGACTGCTGCCCTTCGGCGCCATCGGCGTCAGCGACCGCATCTACAACGCCTTCCCCAAGGGACAGCCGTTCAAGGGCTATACCACCTCTGACTCCAACGCCCTGTGCGTAGCCTCCGCCAGAGCCGCCCTGAAGGTCTACGTGGAGCAGAACATGGCGGAGAGAACGGCTAAGCTGGGAGCCCAGATGCACAAGCGCTTCCAGGAGGAGTTCCTCACCCTGCCGGTAGTGGACGATATCACTCCCAAGAACAGGGGCTTATACCAGTCCTTCTCCCTCGGTTTGGGCAAGACCACCGGCAAGCCGTATGATGCGGCGGCAACCTGCAAGGCTAGGGACTTCATCGCCGCCAAGTGTCGGGAGAACGGCGTCCTGCTGGGCACCTGCGACGGCTATCCCAGGCGCCAGCCGGTATGCCCGCCCTTTATCATCACCGAGGAAGAGCTGGACCATACCCTGGATGTCATCCTAGATGC
>CAYLMC010000030.1:5575-7817 GCA_964384865.1 uncultured Dehalococcoidales bacterium
AATGAGGAAGAAAGTAACGCCGAGGTTGATTGTTATCATCGCCCTGGTATCAGCTGTAGCCGTATTCGCGCCCATGCTGACCAGTTGCATGCCGGGACAGCAAGCAGCCCCAGCCGCAGCCCCAACCGTGGATACAGGACAGACCTGGCATCTCAGAGGTATATCTCCCCAGGTTCGCTCTATTGTGGAGAGAGACTCGATAGCACAGTGTACTGATGTTATCACAGAGATGAGCGGCGGGCGAGTTACCTTCGATTGGTATGCCGGCGGCGAGCTTATGCCCTCCGAGGAGGAGATACCTGCCCTCAAGGCCGGCACCATTGATATGCTTCAGTGGTACCCGCTGATGGGCACGGTAACCGAGATGAGGACCATTGAGTGCGGCGCTCCCTTCGCCACCAAAAATGCCGTGGAGTTCAGGTCGCTTATCTACCACCGGGGTCTGATGGAGCTTTTCGCCGAGTCCTACGAGGAGCAGGGTCTTGTCTATATTGGGCCCTCACTACACGACCCTATAGAGATTTGCTCCCGATTACCAGCCTATTCCCTTGAGGACATGAAAGGGCAAAGGATTCAGCTGCTGGCTGAGCACGCCTATCCCTATGAACAGGTCGGCGTTGCCTGTATGCCTACTCCCCCAGCAGATGTCTATCTAGCCATCCAGACGGGTGCTATGGAAGGGTTTGGCTGGTCCGGTGCCGATGAGATTGTCATGTTCGGCATGAATGAGGTTGCTGAATACCTTTGGGATCCACCCTTAGTTGATGTCTGTAATGTCGCCTACTTGATAAATCCCGATGTGTGGGAAAGCATGCCCGACGACATACGGGAAATTATTAGGGTTGGAGTTCTCCACCTCGACATGTGGAATGAGACGATAAGGGCTTCCGGAGAATGGAAGTACCGCACCGACGGTTCCTTTACAGAAGTCTGCTACCTGCCGGAGGAGGATATAGAGGTGCTGCGGGGACATGGGATGGACTATCTGGATATAGTTGCTCAGAGGAATTCCAGGTGTGCTGAAGCGGTCAGGATAATCAAGGAATTCCGCGCTGAGGTAGATGAGGCTGCCTGGTACGGTCACTAACGGGGCCGACTGACAGTATTATCTAAGCTGATTTCTGCCCCCAGCCTAACCCAGGCTGGGGGCAGAGATGAGGTCGTGTAATTCTTTATAGGAGGTCTGGATGCCCGAAGTACTGGTGGCTTATGTAAGGACTATCGAAGCCTTCGTCCGCAAGATGTGGACCGGGTTGAGGTGGGTCACCATGGCCATCATCGGCGTCCTGACCTACGCCGTGATAATGCGGCATGGCATCGGCACCCCCAGCATGGCTGCCTACGAGCTGGCCATGTTCATGATGACGGTCGGCTTCTTCCTCGCCGGCGGCCCCCTCCTCCTCCAGGAGGAGCATGTCAGGATGGACGCCTTTTACAGCCGCTGGTCGCTGCGGCGCAAAGCCATGATGGACGCGGCTACCTTCATCCTGTTCATCTACATCATTGTCATGGTGATAACCTCCATCACCTCCACCATCAGCTCCTATGAGACGGGACAGCACACCAAGAGCATATGGAGTCCCCCTCTGTGGCCCGTCAAGGCCGGCATGGCGGCGGGGTGCCTGATACTGCTTCTTCAAGCCATAGCCAACCTTATCCGTGATATCGCCGCTATCAAGGGGAAGCCGCTGCCATGAATGTGACCCTTATTACCATCGTCATGTTCGTCTCCATGATGGTGCTGCTCACCACCGGGCGCCAGGTCTTCCTCATCGTGGGGGCGGTGGCTACCGTCAGCGCCATGGCGCTGTGGGGCACCGGCGGCATCATGATGCCGCACTTCAACGCCGTCAACATGATCTATTGGGATGTCATGCTGTCCTTCCCGGCGTTTATCTTTATGGGATACATGCTGGCCAGGTCCGGGATGGCGGACGACCTGTACAACATGATATACAAGTGGATGGGTGGCGTTAGGGGCGGACTGGGGATGGGAAGCATCGGCATCTGTGGCTTAATCGGGGCGGTACAGGGCACCTGCGTATCCGGGCAGGTGGCTATGGGGCTTATCGCTTTACCCTCCATGCTGAAGCGGAAATATGATAAGTCCATAGTAACCGGGCTCGTCCAGGCCGGCGGCGGTCTGGGCTACCTCATCCCCCCCAGCCTGGTTTTCGTTCTCTACGGCTACCTGGCCAAGGTTCCCATCGGGCACCTGTGGCTGGCCGGGGCGATACCGGGG
>CAYLMC010000030.1:7917-11595 GCA_964384865.1 uncultured Dehalococcoidales bacterium
TTCGTGGATGTGGTGGACCACACCTGGCGGCTGACCAGCATCATCATGTGGATATTCGTGGCTGCCATCCTGTTCGGTGCCGTCTACCAGGGCCTGGGCGCCGCCCAGGCCTTCGAGGTGATGGTCACCGGGGTGGTCGGCCAGAACCCGACCCTGATAGTGGCTATGATGGTGGGCATCTATGTCCTGCTGGGGATGGTCATGGACGATTTCGCCATGCTCATCGTCACCGGACATATGTTCATACCGGTGCTGGTCGGGCTGGATGTGAATATGGTCTGGTTCGGTGTCCTCTACTGCGTCACCGTGCTGATAGCCCTGATGACGCCGCCCTTCGGCTTCGCCCTGTTTATCATGAAGGGGCTGGTCCCCAAGGACTCCGGGATAACCATGGTGGATATATATAAGTCTATTATCCCCTTTGTTATCATCAATGTCGTCCTGCTGGTCCTGTTGATAGTCTACCCGGAGATATGCCTGTGGCTGCCGCGTGTTTTCTACGGGAGTTGAACCGTGAAACCTCGTATAGTAATCATCTCTTGAGATGATAGCGCTATAATTATTATTTAGAAGGAGGAGTACCATGACTATTAAAGGAGGATACTGGGGAAAGCTCCTGTATGTTGACCTTTCCAGCGGGGACATAACCGTCAAGACGTTCGATGATGCCTTCGCCCGGAAATACCTGGGTGGGGTGGGGATGTCCGCCAGACTGGTCTACGAGGGTGTCACCGAGGAGACCGACCCTCTGGGCCCGGACAACGTCCTCGTCTTCGCCACCGGACCCTACCAGTCGGCGAAGATAGCCAGTGCCGGCAGGTGCACCGTTTCGGCGAAGTCGCCGCTCACCGGCTACTGGGGGATGAGCTTGGGTGGGGGCCACATGGGCCCGGAGATGAAGCGCGCCGGCTTCGACGGGGTGGTTATCACCGGCAAGGCGGCCAAACCGGTCTATATCTGGATTAAGGACGGCAAGGCGGAGATAAGGGACGCCGGCTGGTTCTGGGGGATGGAAACCCCCCAGGCGGTGGACGCCCTTAAAGAAGCGTCCGGCGATTCCAAGTCCATAGTGAGCACCATCGGCCCCGCCGGCGAGAAGCTGGTCAGGCTCGCCTGCGTGGTGAACGATAAGCACGGCTTCTTCGGTCGCTGCGGGCTGGGGGCGGTGATGGGCTCCAAGAACCTGAAGGCGGTGGTGGTCAAGGGCACCATGGAGACGCCCGTCGCCGACCCGGACCGCCTCAAGGCGGTCTACAAAGAGGTCCTGGCCAAGATTAAGGAGGCCCCGTTCACCTAGGTGAATCGGGAGCACGGCCAGGCGTCAGCGGTCGTACCCAGGGAGGAGAACGGCCTGCTGCCCATGAAGAACTGGGCGCAGGACAACTGGGTGGATGGGGCGGCCAAGATAGGCACGCCGCGGATGACCGAGGAGCTGCAGATAAAGCCCTGGGCGTGCCAGTACTGCGTCATGGGCTGCCATCGTAGAATCTCCAACCCCGCATACAAGGAGAACAGCCAGACCGGAGGCCCGGAGTACGAGACCCTGGGGATGATAGGCTCCAACCTGCTGGTGGACGACCTGGGGGCTGTGGTGGAGTCCAACGACCTGTGCAACCGCCTGGGGATAGACACCATCGAGCTGGGCGGAATACTGGGCTGGGCGTTCGAGTGCTACCAGAAGGGTCTGATAACCAAGGAGGACACCGGTGGGGTGGCGCTGGAGTGGGGCAGCGGCGAAGCCCTGGTGGAGATGACCAAGAAAGTATCCCTGCGGGAGGACATCGGCGACCTGCTGGCGGAGGGGATAAGGGCCTGTGTGAAGAAGATACCGCAGTCTAAATCCTTCGCCGTGGAGTCGATGGGAATGGTGGCGGCGGCGCACGATCCCCGCGCCTTCTACGGGCAGACGATAACCACTATCGCCTCGCCCCGGGGCGCCTGCCACCTGCACGGCTTCGCCGAGGCGGTGGAGCTGGGGGCGGTCCTGCCCGAGCTGGGCATCAACGACGCCATGGACCGCTTCGACGGCGCCAAGAAGGGCTATGCTGGCGCCATCTATCAGGACATGGCGGAGTTCTGGAACAGCATCACCTGGTGCTTCTTCTACTTCTTCTCCAATGTCTCCCTGACCGACCAGCTGGATATCCTCAACGCCGTTACCGGCTGGGATGTCACCCCCCAGGAGGCCCAGAAGATGGGTGAGCGCATAGTCTGCCTGATGCAGATGTTCAACATCAACAACGGCATGGTCCCGGAGAAGGAGAATGTCATGCCGGAGCGGTTCACCTCCCCCCATAAGGAGGGCGGAGCCGCCGGCAAGGTTCCCCCGTGGCGGGAGATTCTCCAGGAGTACTGGGACACCAAGGGCTGGGTGAACGGCATACCCACCGAGGCGAGGCTTGCCGAGCTGGGGCTGGACGATATGAAGTCCGAAAAGCTAGGCTGAAGAGCCCTATATCCGCAAATAGAGACGGCGCCGATGTTATCATCGGCGCCGTTTTGTTTTCTTCGCTGGTATTATAACCGGGGCTACTTCTCGGCCACCTCAGGGTTGACCAGGTTCGGCGGCGTCTCCCCCTTCAGGGCGGCGATAAGGTTATTCACCGAAAGGGTGGCGTATGCCGTTCGTGACCTGATGCTGGCGCTGGCCAGGTGGGGGGTCAGGATGACATTATCCAGCTCTGCCAGCCCCGGGCTCAGGTTCGGCTCGTCCTCGAAGACATCCAGGGCGGCTCCGGCTATGCGCCCCTTCTGGAGGGCTTTCACCAGCGCCTTCTCGTCAACCACCGGCCCCCGGGCGGTGTTGACCAGGTAGGCGGTGGGCTTCATCATGGCCAGCTGCTCCTCGCCGATGAGGTGGTGGGTCTTTCCCGGAATCAGCGGGCAGTGCAGGCTGATGAAGTCGGACTCTTTGATCAGCCTATCCAGAGCGACCCGCTCCACCCCCAGCTCCTTCTCTATGGCCGGGTCTATGGTGACGGCGTCGTAGTAGAGGACCTTCATATCCCAGCCCCGGGCGCGGCGGGCGAACTCCTGGCCTATCTTGCCCAGGCCGACCACCCCCAGCGTCTTGCCGGTGATGTCCGCCCCGATGCACAGCGCCGGGTCCCAGCCCTTGTACTTGCCTGCCCTGACCCACCTGTCTCCCTCCAGGATGCGCTGGGTTATCGTCATCAGCAGCGACCAGGCTGACTCCGCCACGGCGATGCCGATGTCCTCCGAGGGGGTATTGGTGACCATTATCCCCCTGGCGGTGGCGGTCTTCACATCTATGTGGTCGAAGCCCACGCCGTAGTTGGCGATTATCTTTAAGCGCTTGCCCGCCTCGATGACAGCCGTATCGATGGTGTCGCCGATGAGGCACAGCAGCCCGTCTTTATCGGCTATCTTCTCCAGCAGCTCGTTCCTGGGGATGATGCTGTCGTGGGGAGATATATCCAGCTGGCATACCTCCGCCGCCGAATTCAGGATATCCCCGCCGGCAATCTTTCTGATGTCTCTGGTGACCAAGACTTTCGGTGTCAACTTTCCCTCCCGCAACCGGTATCGTTTATAATTTTTCTGGGGCGGCGGTCTGGCCCGCCGAAGCCCTCAAAATAATAGGTTTTTGATAGCTTATTTGTCAAATATTTTGGCCCTTTTCCCCCGGAATACGGCAAATTAACCACTGCGGCTATT
>CAYLMC010000031.1:0-6440 GCA_964384865.1 uncultured Dehalococcoidales bacterium
AGGCGGTACGCAAGCGAAGCAAGGCGATTATACTGGCCATCAACCGGCAGGGGGGCGAGCTCATCCCCAACCCCCCCGAAGAAGCAAACATCAAGGCGGGGGACTACCTCATCGCCATCGGCACCCCCAAGCAGTTGACCGCCCTGGAATGCTTCTGCGAAGGAGGAAAATCCTGATGACCAAGAGCGCTAAGGCCAAGGTAGGCATAATAAATGTAACCGGCTACGCCGGCGTGGAGCTGGCACGGCTGCTTAACGGGCACCCCAAAGTGAAGCTGTCCTCGGTGACCGGGCGCAGCGCCGCCGGGCAGAGGCTGGGGGAGGTCTTCCCCCACCTGGCCGATATAAACCTGAAAATCGAGCCTGACCTGGACCGGGTGGACCTAGCCTTCTCCGCCATGCCCCACCAGGCCAGCGCCGCTGAGGTGGCGCCCCTGCTGGAGGACGGCAGCCGGGTGGTGGACATCAGCGCCGACTTCCGGCTGAAAAAAGCCGCCGATTACAAACGCTGGTACGGCTCACCCCATCCCAACCCGGAGCTCCTCGGCGAGGCGGTCTACGGGCTGCCGGAGCTGAACCGCTCCCGGATAGCCGACGCCCGCCTGGTGGCCAACCCGGGCTGCTACCCCACCGGGGCGATACTGGCGCTGGCGCCGGCGGTCAAAGCCGGGCTGATAGAGCCGGATATAGTGGTGGACAGCAAATCGGGGCTGTCCGGGGCGGGCCGGAGCCTGAGCCTGAAAACCCACTTCGCCGAAGCCAATGACGACACCGCCGCCTACGCCCTGGAGGGGCACCGCCATCTCCCCGAAATCACCCAGGAGCTGGGTCTGCTCGGCGGGCAGACCCTTTCGGTGACCTTCGTCCCCCACCTGGTGCCGATGACCAGGGGGATACTGACCACCTGCTACGCTCCCCTGAAGGATGGGGGGCTGAAGACGAAAGAGCTGGCCAGGCTGTATACCGACTTCTATAAGGACGAGCCCTTCGTCCGGGTGGCGCCGTCCCCACCCCACACCAAGCACACCTGGGGGAGCAACCTGTGCCTCGTCCACCCCACCGTGGACGCCAGGACGGGGAGGCTGGTGGTGGTCAGCGCCATAGACAATTTAGTCAAGGGGGCGGCGGGGCAGGCCGTGCAGAACATGAACCTGATGCTGGGGCTGCCGGAGACGGCGGGGCTGGAGGCATTGGCGGTCTATCCCTGAAACACCCCCCGCCCACCCCTGCCCCCGCCATGCGTGGGCCATGGTTAGCAATTCGGAAGATACCATCGGCACAGATATCAGTCCCAAGGGGTTGGCCCCTTTCGACTACCTCAAGATAACCATCTTCGGCTTCGCCATGACCGCCCTGTGGAGCAGCCTGCACAGCATCATCCTGCCCCTGCGCCTGCTGGACTTCGTCGCCGATGCCCAGAAAAACACTTACCTGGGGCTGCTCACCTTCACCGGCCTGCTCCTGGCCATAGCCGTCCAGCCCATAGCGGGGGCATTCAGCGACCGCTCCAGCTTCAGGTGGGGCAGACGACGACCCTACATCCTCATCGGCGCCGTGGTGGCTCTGTCGCTCCTGCCCGGCATAGGCTATGCCCGCAGTCTGGTCGTCCTGTTCGCCATCTACTACCTGCTCCAGGTCAGCTCCAACGCGGCTCTGGGGCCATATCAGGCCTTCATCCCCGACCTGGTGCCTGAAGCGAACCGGGGGCGCGCTTCAGGGGTGAAGGGGATGCTGGAGATAGTGGGCGGGGTGGCCTTCATCTGGATAATAGGCCACCTGATGGGCAACTACTCCGCCGGCGAGGGGGAGTGGTGGCTGTGGCTCAGCCTGGGGATACTGGGCGCTGTCTTCCTGGGCACCATGGTGGGCACCATAGCCACCGTTAAGGAGGGGCCGGGGAGGGGCGGCGCCAGGCTGCCCCTGCTATCGGTACTGAAGGAAAGCTTCCGGATAGATGTCAAAGCCAGCCCCGATTTCAAGCGGTTCCTGGTCTCCCGCCTCTTTTTCATCATCCCGCTGACCACCTTTATGACCTTCGGGCTGTACTTCTTTAAGGACGTCGCCGGCGTGGCCAACCCGTCAGCGGTGATGGCTGACTTCACCCTGGTAACCGGCGGCGGCATGCTGGCGGTGGTCTATCCCGCCGGACGCCTGTCCGACAGGGTGGGGCGAAGGCCGGTCGCCTTCTTCTCCGGGATTATCGGCACCATAGGGATCGGGCTGTTATTCTACTTCCACAGCTACCACCTGATGCTGGCCGCCGCCGGTCTCCTCGGGGTGGGGCTGAGGGGGCTTTTCAGCAGCAACTGGGCTCTGGCGGTGGACCTGGTGCCCAGAAACGAGGCGGCCAGATACCTGGGGCTGACCAATCTGGCTACCGCCGGCGGCTCCGCTTTGGCCCGCCTCCAGGGGCCGATGATCGACTACGCTAACGCCCGCAGCCCCGGGATGGGCTACGACATCATGCTCTGGATTTGCTTCGGCTCCCTTATCGCCAGCGCCATGTTATTGAGGGGGATCAAGCGCCGGTAAGGGCAGCCATGCCGGCAGCTGAATCCAGCCCGCCCCCACCGCCGCCACCACGAAATAGGCCGTGCTCCGCCCCGCCAGGCAGAGCAGGAAGAACTTCCACAGGGGAAAGCGCAGGGCGCCGGCGGCCATCCCGGCCAGGTCGTAGGGGAAGAAGGGGATGAGGTTGAAGAAGAAGATGACGATGGAGCCCCACCGCTTCACCCAGCACTCGGCGCGGTGGTAGCCCTTGGCTTTCTTGAGAAGCCCCCGCCCGCTGTAGCCCGCCATATAGCCGGTAAGCTCCCCCACCGCCGCCCCGGCCCCGCCGGCGAGCGCCAGCAGCGGCGGGAAGAAGACCGACCCCAAAGGATAGTATATCCAGAAGCTGGGGATGGGGTAGATGATGGTGGAGTTCCACAACATGCTCACCAGGAGCACGCTGGGGTAGCCGTAGTAGCCCATCTGGGCGATACGGTCATGATAGAGGACTATCACCACCGCGATGAGGACGACGAACACCAGAGACACCACCGGCAGCACCTTGTTCTTGATATACTCCCGGCGCTCTCTGGTCGGCCTAAACCGCTTGAAAACAGTGCCCATTTACCTCCGTAACGGCGTATCCGCAGGGTGCTCCGCGTTGCCCGCCGATGCCGTCTCTGCTATAATCTGCCCTGTGCCCCCATCGTCTAGAGGCCTAGGACACCGGCCTTTCAAGCCGGCAACACGGATTCGAATTCCGTTGGGGGCATTTTAAGCCCACACCCTCCCTAAAGACATACCTCCGGATTACTCTGAAAGCTTCCCTTCCAGCTTGGCGTAGGTCTCCTGTAGCCCCTCGGAGACCACCTTGGTATCCGCCACCACCGGCATGAAGTTGGCGTCTCCCTGCCAGCGGGGGACGATATGGGTGTGCACATGGCCCTCCACCCCCACCCCGGCCACCTTGCCCATGTTCACCCCGATGTTGAAGCCCTGGGGAGCGAACACCTCCCGCAGCACCTTGAGGCAGTGGCAGACCATGTCGAAGTGCTCGGCGCGCTCCTCGGAGGTCATATCCTCCAGGCTGGCGATGTGCCGGTAGGGCGCCACCAGCAGGTGCCCCGGATTGTAGGGATAGGTGTTCAGGACGACGAAGTTCGCCTGGCCCCGGTGGAGGATATAGCTGGCAGCGTCGTCCTTCTTGGCGGGGTTCTGGCACAGGAAGCACCCCTGGGACTTGTCCTTGAGGATGTACTCCATGCGCCACGGCGCCCATATGTGCTCCATCGCGGCCTCCTTAAGAGCGGTCGGTGCTATTCTAGTGCTTTTGGCGGCGATTGTAAAAAAAGCCCTCGTCCTTTATAGTAACACCAGCCGATAAAAGACGACACCCCCCCCTGTGAGGAGAACCGATTGAGCTACCCCGACGATATACTGCGCCGGGTCATCCGGCCGGCGCGCTACACCGGAAACGAGTGGAACAGCGTGGTCAAGGACTGGGAGAAGACCCCTCTGCGGGTCGCCCTGTCCTACCCGGACAGCTACGAGATAGGGATGTCCAACATGGCGCTGCCCATCCTCTACGAGATAATCAACAGCCGCCCCGACGCCCTCGCCGAGAGGGTTTTCGCCCCCTGGGTGGACATGGCGGGGATTATGCGCGCCGAGGGCATGCCGCTGTTGAGCCTGGAATCAAAGCGCCCCCTGGGGGAGTTCGACGTCGTCGGCTTCTCCCTGGGCTACGAGCTGACCTACACCAATGTCCTGGAGATGCTCGACCTGGCCGGGATACCGGTGCTGGCGGCGGAGAGGGGCGACGGCCACCCCATAGTAATCGCCGGCGGCAGCGGCGCCCTCAACCCGGAGCCGATGGCGGACTTCATAGACCTGTTCGCGGCCGGGGACGGGGAGGAGGTGCTGGGGGAGCTGCTCGATGTCTTCGCCGACTGGAAGGGACAGGGGGGCTGCCGGGAGGAGCTCATCCGCCGGGCGGCGGCCGTAACCGGGGTCTACGCCCCCAGCCTGTACCAAGTGTCATACGGGGCAGACGGCATGTTCCGCAGCATCGCCCCGTCCGCCCCCGAAGCCAGCCCGACCATAAAAAGGCGGATAGTAGATAAGCTTCCCCCCCCATCCACCAGCCCGGTGGTCCCCTACATAGAGGCCGTCCACGACCGCGGCGGGATAGAGATTCAGCGCGGCTGCAGCCACGGCTGCCGCTTCTGCCAGGCGGGCAACATCTACCGCCCGGTGCGCGAGCGCCCGCCGGAGGAGGTCGTCCGGGCGGCGGGGGAGATAATCGCCAACTGCGGCTACAACCAGATATCGCTGGTCTCCCTGAGCACCAGCGACTATACGGATATAGACCGGCTGGTGGCCAGCCTGCTGGGCCGCTACCGCCACCACAACCTCACCCTGTCCCTGCCCAGCCTGTGCCTGGACAGCTTCTCGGTGAGGCTTTTAGACTCCCTGCCGTCGGGGAAGAAGACCGGACTGACCTTCGCCCCGGAGGCGGGCAGCGACCGGCTGCGCACAGCCATCAACAAGGACATCCCCCGGGAGCAGATACTGGAGACCCTGGCCACCGCCTTCGAGCGGAGCTGGAACAGCCTCAAGCTGTACTTCATGCTGGGGCTGCCCACCGAGACCGACGAGGACATCGCCGGCATCGCCTCTCTGGTGGATGATATAGACGCCCTGGGCAGGCGAAATGGCGGCAGGAGGCCCCAGCTGAGGATAAGCCTGTCCACCTTCGTCCCCAAGCCCCACACCCCCTTCCAGTGGGCCGCCCAGCGCAGCCAGGAACAGCTGACAGCCGGCTACGAGCTGCTGCAGAAGGGGCTGAAGCGAAAGGGAGTCAAGCTGTGGTGGCACGACCCCAAGGTGAGCCTGCTGGAGGCGGCGCTGTCGCGGGGGGACCGGCGGCTGGGGAAGGTCATCCACCGCGCCTGGCGGCTGGGCTCGGTGTTCGACGGCTGGAGCGAGCATTTCCGCTACGAGAACTGGCTGAAAGCGTTCCAGGAGGCGGGCCTTGACCCCACCCTCTACGCCCAGCGGGAGCGCCCCCTGGACGAGCCGCTGCCCTGGGCGCATATAGACGCCGGGGTATCGGCGGAGTTCCTGAAACGGGAATATGAGCGCACCGTGGAGAGCCAGCCCACAGCGGACTGCCGCTATGAAGAGTGCAGCGCCTGCGGGCTTGAGCGCTGGCAGCCCTCCTGCCAGCAAAAGCGGGAAAAGTAATCAGTCCAGGCGGGTGATAGCCACCACCTTGTCGCCGCTGGAAAGGCCCATCAGCCGCACCCCCTGGGTGCTCCGCCCCTGAACCGTGATGCCCCTGCCGGTTTTCTGCTCCTTCACCGGGGTGCGGATGACATTGCCGTCCGCCGAGATTATCATCAGCTGGTGGGAGGCGGAGACCAGCCCGGCCGTAGCCACATCGCCGGTCTTATCCAGAACCTTGAAGGTCCTCACCCCGCTGCCAGAGCGGTGCTGGCGGGGGTACTCGCCGATGGCGGTGAGCTTGCCGTAGCCCCCGGCGGTGATCACCAGCAGGAATGACTTGTCATAGACGATATCCATGCCGACGACATGGTCATCTCTTCCCAGGCGGACGCCGCGCACCCCGCCGCTGGTACGGGAGCTGGCCCTGAGCTCGGCCACCGGGAAGCGGATGGACTGCCCGCTGGCGGTCACCAGAATCATATCGTCGCAGCCGGCGCACATGGCGGCGTTCACCAGCTCGTCGCCCGGCTCCAGGTCCATGGCGATCAGTCCGCTGGAGCGCACCGAGGCGAAGTTCTTCATCGGGGTCTTCTTCACCTCGCCGTCCCGGGTGGCCATCACCATGTAGTTGTCCAGCTTGTAATCGCCCACCACCACCATGGCGGTTACCTTCTCGTCCTCGGCGATGGGGAACAGGTTCACCACCGCCATCCCCTTGGCGCG
>CAYLMC010000031.1:6540-11019 GCA_964384865.1 uncultured Dehalococcoidales bacterium
TCGCTGACGCCGCGCAGCTTCTTATCCTTGACCAGGTCGGCTATCTTGGCTACCAGGGTGGACTTGCTCGCCTGGTAGGGCAGCTCGCTGATGACTATCTGGCGCTTGGTGCTCTCGGTATCTCCGGTGATGTGCGCCATGGCGCGCACCACCACCTTGCCGTGCCCGGTGGCGTAGGCGCTCTTGATGCCGTCCTGCCCGATGATGATGCCGGCGGTGGGGAAGTCCGGCCCCTTGACGAACTCCATAAGGTCATTGACAGCGGCTTTGGGATGGTCGATGAGATGGCAGAGGGCATCGCATATCTCCCCCAGGTTGTGGGGTGGGATATTGGTGGCCATGCCCACCGCGATGCCGGCGGCGCCGTTGACCAGCAGGTTGGGCAGCTGGGTGGGGAGCACGGTGGGCTCCTCCAGGCTGTCGTCGAAGTTGGGCATGAAGTCAACGGTCTTCTTGTCCAGGTCAACCAGCATCTGCTCGGCGATGGCGGCCAGGCGCACCTCGGTGTAGCGCATCGCCGCCGCCGGGTCGCCATCCACGCTGCCGAAGTTGCCCTGCCCATCGACCAGGGGATGGCGCATGGAGAAGTCCTGCGCCATGCGCACCATGGTGTCATAGATGGAGCTATCGCCGTGGGGGTGGTATTTACCGAGGACATCACCGACCACGCGGGCGCTCTTCTTATAGGGGCTGCTGTGGGTCACCCCCAGCCCGTGCATGGCGTACAGGATGCGCCGCTGCACCGGCTTCAGCCCGTCCCGGACATCGGGCAGGGCGCGGGAGACGATGACGCTCATGGCGTAGTCCAGATAGGAGCCCTTTACCTCCTCCTCGATGGTGATCGGTTTAACCCTCCCTAGAACCATGGCTATCTATATCCTCTCATTCTTCATTGTTTTCTTCGGGGTAATCTTTATCGTTCAGCTTGGCGGAGTCCTCAGGCGTCAGGGGGGTGTCGTCCCCGCCCACTATGGTATAGCCTATCTCCTCCTCCGCTTCCTCGTACTCCTCTATCTCGCGCCTGGTCTTATCGGTGATATAGGGACGCGGGCTCTTGAACTCCTTGGCCGGGAAAGAGGACTTTCCCGCCTGGCTGGGGTCCTGTAAAGTCTCCCGGATGATTATGGTCACCATTCCCTCCGCGGCGCTGACGATGGCGGCGCCGTACTGGTTGCCGCCCTCCATCAGTTTGAGCAGGCGCTGCTCGTGCCCCGGCTCCACCTGCCCCAGGCGCTCCTCCTGGGCGTTCTCCGCCATCAGGCTGGAGCCGTCTATCTTGAGATAGACCTTATCGCCGGCGCCCATCTTAGCCACTATCTCCGGGGCGGCCAGGTGATAGAGCTTGACCAGCCCCGCCTTGCCCGTCTCCTCGACGAACTGCCGCGGCTCTACTCTGTCCGGGCCACCCTGGGCGCTGACGGCGGCCTCCCCGAGGCGTGACAATCTCTCCAGGTTCTTCTTGGCGATGAGGTTGTAGGGGTCCAACTCCACGGCGCGGCTGTATGCCTGGGCGGCGTGGGAGTACTCCCCCAGCTCCATATAGGCTCTGCCCAGCCGGTTGTAGGCGTTGACATCGTTGGGGAAGCTCTCCAGGAGGCTTTGATTGGCAGCCACCGCATCTTGCCACCGCCCCTCCATAGCCAGGGCTACCGCCTGTTTGCTGCGCCGGTATCGCTGCCCCGCCTGCTCCTCTTCCTGGTATGTCATCCTATACCCTCAACAGGTCGTATACACCCATATTTTACCCCAATCCAGGAGGGTGAAGCAAGTGAAAAAGGCAACCGCCGGCGGGGCTTAAAGCCCAGGCCAGAAGGGGCTGTTTATAGGGGGGATTTATTCGCCGGCTTCCAGCTCGAAGGCGCGGTGCAGGGCGCGGACGGCTTCCTTGACCTTGCCTTCCTCGATAATGCAGGTTATCCGTATCTCCGAGGTGGCGATGAGCTGGATGTTGATGCCCTTCTCGCTGAGCACCCCGAACATGGTGGCGGCGTATCCGGGGGTGTTCTGCATCCCGGTGCCGATGATGCTCACCATCCCCAGCCCGGCGTCGCTGACGCACTCCCTGGCGCCGATGGCGGCGGCGGCGGGCTCCACCAGGCACATCGCCTTGCCCAGGTCTCCCTTGGTGACGGTGAAGGTGAGGTCGGTGATATTGTCTATGCTGGCGTTCTGGACGATGGTGTCCACGCTGATGCCGGCCTTGGCCAGGGGCTGGAAGACGGAGGCGGCGATGCCCGGTTTATCGGGGACCCCGACCACGGTTATCTTGGCCACATCCATATCGTGGGCGATGCCCCGCACCTTATTTCGCACTTCCATAGAGACACCTCCTCCGTGAATTAGCGTTCCGGCACTGTCATCGAAGCTGGATGCCACCAGGATGGGTATGTCATACAGCTCCCCCAGCTCCACCGCCCTGGGGTGCAGCACCCTGGCGCCGTAGGTGGCCAGCTCCAGCATCTCGTCATAGCCTATCTCCTCCAGGGGGCGCGCCCCGGGGACGAGCCTGGGGTCGGCGGTGAACACCCCGGCGACATCGGTGTATATCTGGCACTCGTTTGCCTTCAGGGCGGCGGCCAGCGCCACCGCGGTGGTGTCCGAGCCACCCCGCCCCAGGGTGGTGATATCCTCCCCCTCGGAGACGCCCTGGAAGCCGGCCACGATGACTATGCTTCCCTTCTTCAGCTCCCGGACAATCCGCTTGGGGTCTATATTCACTATGCGGGCGCGGCGGTGGGCGGTATCCGTCTGGATGCCCGCCTGAGCGCCGCTGAGGCTGACGGCTTCATAGCCCATGCCGTGAAGGGCCATGGCCAGCAGGGTGGCGGAGACCAGCTCCCCGGTGGAGAGGAGGACATCGTACTCCCGGCCGGCGGGGTGCTCGGTTATCTCCTCGGCGAGCTCGACGAGCCGGTCGGTGGTGTCCCCCATGGCGGAGACCACCACCACCACCCGGTCACCCTTCTCCCGGAAGGCCGCCACCCGCTGGGCGACGCCCTTTATCTTGGCGGCGTCAGCCACCGATGTCCCGCCGTATTTCTGAACGATTAGAGCCATATCACTTGCCCACCAGCCTGCCCATAATATTATACCCAGGGTCAATTAACAAGCCGGTTGCCTCCGCCTCGGCCTCGGTGAAGCCCTTGGCGCCGTTGGCGGCCAAGCCCGGCCCCCATAGGATAAACGGCACCGGCTCCAGGGTGTGGGTGCGCAACTCTATGGGGGTGTGATGGTCGGGCATGGCCAGCAGGCGCAGGCCCTCCACCGAGCGCAGTCGACCGATGACCTCGCCGTCTATCCGCTGGATGGCGTCAACCTTTTCCTCTATGGAGCCGGCGTGAGACGCCTCGTCGGGAGATTCTATGTGAACCACGACGACATCGTGGCTGCGCAGAGCCTCCAGGGCGCCGTCCGCCTGGGCGGCGTAGTCGTTATCGGGGCCGTCGGTCACCCCGGGGATCTCTAAAATATCAATCGCCATCATCCGCGCCAGCCCTTCTAACAGACCCACTCCGGAGGTGAGGGCGGCGCTCAGCCCGTAGACCTCCCGGAAGGGCGGCATCTGCGGCGCCGGCCCGCTCCCCCAGAAGAGCCATATGGTGGTGGCCGGGGTATCGCCGCGAGCCACCCTCTCCTTGTTCACCGGGTGGTCTTTGAGCACATCCTCGGAGCGCGCCATTAGTTGGCGCAGTATCTCGCTGCCCTGCCCGCGGGGCAGGTGCTCGGCGACGGGCTTATCGGGGATGTCATGGGGCGGGGTCCACTGCGCGGAGAGGGCGTCCCCGTGCCCCTTCAGCTTCAGGATATGGCGGTAGCCCGTCCCGGGATAAAACTCTATATCGTCACCGCCCAGGGCGTCGTTCAGGGCGTCGATGAGCCGGCTTGCCTCGGCGGCGGTGATGTGCCCGGCGCTGTAGTCCCACATCCTGCCGTCCCGGACCGCCACCAGGTTGCACCGGAAGACGGCCTCCCCCTCCCCCACGGACACCCCGATGCTGCGCGCCTCGATAGCGGCCCGCCCCCGGTAGTAGACCTTGGGGTCATAGCCCAGGACGGACATGCAGGCGCAGGCGCTGCCCGGCTCCATTCCGGGGGGCACGGTGCGCGCCAGCCCCACCTCCCCCTGGCTTGCCAGGGCGTCCAGGTGAGGGATATGCGACACCTCCAGTGAGGTCTTCCCCCCCCGCTGGGGGAGGGGCCTGCCGGCGGCGCCGTCTATTATCACTACGCAGTATTTCATCTTTATAGCTCCATCCCCCCTCCCCTTCCCCTCGGCAAGGGGAAGGGAAATATTGGTTATAAGAGGGGCAAAGCCCCCCCTATCGCTCCCCTTTCGACAAGCCGCTCCGGGCAATCCTTGCCCCGGCGGCGAAATACGCCTATAATATAAGCCAGTCGGGGTGTAGCGCAGTTTGGTTAGCGCGCAGCGTTCGGGACGCTGAGGTCGGAGGTTCAAATCCTCTCACCCCGACCATTTCT
>CAYLMC010000032.1:0-9901 GCA_964384865.1 uncultured Dehalococcoidales bacterium
ATATCCAAGACCCCCTGGCTGCTGCGGGTGGACGAGTTCGGGGACTCCGGCATCACCATCAAGGTGGTGGGGGAGACCAAGCCCGGCATGCACTGGGAGACCATGGGCGAGCTGCGGCGGAGAATCAAGCGGGTCTTCGACGAGGAGGGGATAGAGATACCCTGGCCCCATGTCAAGCTCTACATGGGCGGCAAAGAAACCGGCGGCGGCCCGGCGTGCCCGAAATGCTCCCAGCCCAACCCCCCCGGCAGCAAGTTCTGCTCCGGCTGCGGCGCCAAGCTGAAGGCTGAGTGAGCGCCTTGTCTTACCCGCCATCCACAGGCTATAATTATTCCTAAATCAGGAGAGGAGCCTGCCAGTGCCTTCATACGCTTATTTCCACAACGAGTTCGTACCCCTGGCGGAAGCCAATATCGGTATCATGACCCACAGCCTTCACTACGGCACCGCCGTGTTCGAGGGCATCCGGGGCAACTGGAACCCGGAGCAGGAGCAGCTCTATCTCTTCCGGCTCAAGGAGCACTACCAGCGCCTGCTGGACGGCTGCCGCCTCCTCCAGACCGAGCTGCCCTACACCGTGGATGAGCTGAGCCGGATAACCGCCGAGATGGCTGAAAAGAGCGGCTTCCGGGAGGATGTATATATCCGCCCGCTGGCCTATAAAGGCTCCCAGCAGCTGGGGCTGCGCCTGCACGGGCTGGAGGCGGAGTTCCTGGTGTTCGCCATCCCCTGGGGACCCTACCTGGACATGGAATCGGCGCGGTGCCTGGTCTCATCCTGGCGCCGTCCCGCCGACGATGTCATCCCCCCCCACGCCAAGGTAACCGGCCTCTATGTGAACAACTCCCTGGCCAAGAGCGAGGCGGTGAGCCAGGGCTGCGACGAAGCCATCATGCTCTCCCCGGACGGGCATGTCTCCGAGGGCACCGGCGAGAACATCTTCCTGGTGATAGATGGCAAGCTGGTAACGCCAGATAAAGACAGCGGCATACTGCTGGGCATCACCCGGAGCACGGTGATGGAGCTGGCCCGGAACGAGCTGGGGATAGACACCGTGGAGAGGCCGGTGGAGCGCGACGAGCTCTACTCCGCCCGGGAGTGCTTCTTCACCGGCACCGCCGCCCACATCACCCCCATCGCGGAGATAGACGGCCGCCCCATAGCCGACGGCAGGGTCGGTGAGGTAACCGCGAAACTGCAGAAGCTGTACTTCGATGTCATCCGGGGCGGCAACCCCAAATATAGCGGCTGGTGCACCCCGGTCTATGAGAGATAGCCGGGTTACTTGCCCCCCGAAGCCACCCGCAGGGACTTGAGCAGGCAGATGATGCGGCAGCCCTCCTCCAGGGTGGTGGTATAGCCGTAAGCCTCGTCCAGTAGCTGCCCGATGGCGAAGTTGCCGTGTCCGTGAACCATGACGATGCGGCACTGCTTTAAGGCATCGGCGATGATGTCAGCCAGCCCGCCGGGCTTCACCTCCATATCCCAGCCCAGCACCGCCACCTCCCCGATGGTAGACTGCCCCTCGGTGTCGCTGGGGACTATCCGGCTCTCGATGAGGGACAGGGCGACGGCGTGCGGGGGGTGGGCATGGACGATGGCCTGGGCCGGGGTCGCCTGATAGATGGCGCGGTGGACGGCGAGCTCGTCGGAGGCGAGGGGGGTGGCGCGGTCGTTCCTGGTGATGCCGGTCTCTATCAGGTCCGCCTCCTCAAGGTTGCCCAGCATGCTGCCGCGGCGGGTGATAATCAGCCGGTCCCCCAGGCGGATGCTCAGATTGCCGCCATGGGAGGAGACCAGCCCCTGGCTGAACAGGTCACGACCCACCGTCTGAAACTGAGATAGGATCATAATACTCTTTTTCTGTTGACACCCCGCCCCAAGCGGCGGGGATTATCTACACCAGCTGCCGGATAACGGCGATAACCCTGCCCTGTATCTCCACATTGTCCGGGGAGACATAGAGCGGCTTCATCTGGCTGTTGGCGGGTTGGAGGCGGACGCGCCCCTTCTCGAAGTAGAACCTCTTCAGGGTAGCCTCTTTCTCCGCCCTGAGCCACACCGCCGCCATCTCCCCGTTCTCCACCTGGCTGGCCTGCTCCATGAGGACGATATCACCGTCATTGACCAGGGCATCCACCATGGAGGTGCCCTTCACCTTTAGAGCATAAACCCCCTCCCTGTCCCGAGTCAAATCCGCGGTTACCTCCAGGGTCTCCGAGGAGGCGGCGATATCCCAGCTGTCCGGGGCGGGGACGGGTATCGGCCTGCCGGCAGCCACCTGGCCGATGACGGGCACCTGGACGCGGCGGCCCGGTCCGGCGTAGCCCATCAGCTCGATGCCCCGCGCCATCCCGCGGCGGCGGCGGATATAGCCCTCGCCCTCCAGTATGTCCAGGTTATAGTTCACCACCGAGGTGGAGCTTATCCCGCAGCCGTTCATGATGTCCCTGACGGTGGGGGGGTAGCCCTCCCCCCGCCAGAAACGGCCGATGAAATCGGCGATTTTCCGCTGCCTGACCGATAGTTCCTTCACAGTGCGCCCCGTAACCGCTCTATAATACCAAGCGAACATCCGTTCTATTTAGGTTAGACCAATCGGGGGTCTCTGTCAACAGCGGGGTTATTTACTTGGATATCTGGGCGCGGTTCAGCTTGTTGACCAGCCGTGATTTGCGCCGGGCGGCGTTATTGGGGTGGATAATCCCCTTCTGTGCCGCCTTATCCAGGCACTTCACGGCGTCAGCCACCGCCTTGCCCGCCGCCTCCAGGTCGCCGGAGAAGATGAGCTTCTCCGCGCCGGTGATGGTGGTCTTGCACTCGCTGACGATGGACTTGTTTCTCTCCTGCTTGCGCGCGGATACCCGCACCTGCCGTTGGGCCGATTTAGTAACTGGCAATAGCTTTTCCCCTTTCCTTCAGGTTGCTTTATCTTTCTTCTTTACGGTAGCCTCATCCCCCACCCGGGTGACGCCGATCACCCCCCGCACCACCTCAATCCTTCCCAGCAGCCGGCTCAGCTGGGCCAGCCCGCCTATCTCGAAGGTGAACGATGTGGTGGAGGTATGGTCTCCGTGCCGGACGGTGTGCATGACGGCTATGTTCACCTTCTCCTCAGCGACGATGGTGGTGACATCACGAATCAGCCCCACCTTGTCCCAGGATTCCAGCTGGACATTGACCGGGTACATGCCGTCGGGCGTGCCCCACTCCACCGGGACAAGCCTCTCCCGGTCATCCACATGCTTGACATTATAACAATCCTGGCGGTGAATGGACACTCCCCGCCCCCGGGTGATATAGCCGGTTATGTTATCGCCGGGCACGGGGTGGCAGCACTGCGCCAGCTGGGTGACCATATCCCCCACCCCCAGCACCTTTATAGACGACGGCGATGGCTTGGGGGGGGCGGTTCCATGCGCCCCGCTGGGCTGCTTCTCGTGCTCGGCGGCCAGCTTGGAGGCTATCTGGTGGCTGGTGATGCCGCCGTAGCCGATGGCGGCCAGGAAGTCCTCCAGGCTGTCGTGGTGGAACATCTTAGCCAGCTCGCGCTCGCCCATCTTGATGCCGAGGCGGCGCAGATCCTTGTCCAGCAGCTCCCGGCCGTGCTCGATGTTCTCCTCCCGCTCGCGCCGCTTGAACCACTGCCGTATCTTCCCCCTGGCGTGGGAGGTCTTGATATAGCCCAGCTGGGGGTTGAGCCAGTCCCGGCTGGGGCCCTTCTCCCCCTTGGCGGACCTTATCTCGACCACGTCCCCATTCTTGAGCTGGTAGTTGAACGGCACCAGCCGCCCGTTCACATTGGCGCCGATGCATCTGTGACCGAGCTCGGTATGGACGCGGTAGGCGAAGTCGAGGGGGGTGGAGCCCTTGGGCAAATCCCTTATCTCCCCCTTGGGGGTGAACACGAACACCTGGTCTATGAAAATGTCAGTCTTGATGGATTCCAGGAACTCCTCGGCGCCGCTCAGCTCGCGCTGCCACTCCACCAGCTGGCGCAGCCAGCCTATCCGCTCCTCGTAGCGGATGTCTTCTTTTTCCCCCTCTTTATAGCGCCAGTGGGCGGCCACGCCGTACTCGGCGATGTGGTGCATCTCGTGGGTGCGTATCTGTATCTCCACCGGGGTGACGCCGTACATCACCACGGTGTGCAATGACTGGTAGCCGTTGGGCTTAGGGTTGGCGATGAAGTCGTTGAACTCCTCTGGCAGAGGTCGCCACAGGCTGTGGATGACCCCCACCGCGGCGTAGCAGTCGGGGACGGCATGCACCAGCACCCGCAGGGCGAGCAGGTCATGGATATCGTCGAAGGCCTTGCCCTGGGCGGCGTAGCGCTCCATCTTCTGGTATATGCTGTAGATGTGCTTCGGGCGCGCCGAGACATCAGCCTTCATCTCCAGCCGGGCGAACTCCTTCTTCAGCGCTTTGGCCACCTGCTTGAGGAAGCTCTCCCGCTGGGAGCGGCGGGTATCCAGCAGCTTGGCGATGCCCCGGTACTGCTTGGGTTTCAGGTAGCGGAAGGATAAATCCTCCAGCTGCCACTTCAGCTCCCATATCCCCAGGCGGTGCGCCAGGGGAGCGTATATCTCCATGGTCTCCTGGGCGATTTTAAGCCGCTTCTCGGCGGGCAGGGCGCCCAGGGTGTACATGTTGTGCAGCCGGTCCGCCAGCTTGATGAACACTACCCGCAGGTCCTCCGCCATAGCCACCAGCATCTTGCGCAGGTTCTCCACCTGGAGCTCGCTGGCGGCCACATTCCTGCCGGAACGGGACAGCTTGCCCATCTTGGTGGTGCCGTCCACCAGCTTGGCCACCTCGGCGCCGAACTCGGCTTTCAGGTCGGCGAGGGGGATGCCGCAGTTCTCGACGACATCGTGAAGCAGGGCGGCGGCCAGTGCCGTGGCGTCGAACTCCATCTCCGCCAGGGTGAGGGCCACCTGCAGCGGGTGCTCCTCATAGGGCTCCCCGGAGAGGCGGTTCTGCCCCTGGTGCGCCTGGGAGGCATAGCGGTAAGCCTTCTCCACCAGCGCCAGCCTGTCCGGCTCCAGGTAGCCCTGCGCCTTTTCAATGAGCTTCTGGTAACTGCTCACCCGTCCCCCCCACAGCTGAATTTACCCTTTCAGTATAACCCAGCCAGGCTGGCAGGGGCAAACGGGGCAGCGTCTTTACAAGGCGGCGGGTGATGGGGTATCCTAGCCTAAAAAGCAGCGGCTGGAAAGAGGAGTTTATGCTGTACCGGGTGCCGCGGGGAACCGCGGACATCCTCCCCCAGGAGCAGGGCTACTGGCGGTTCATCGAGGACAAGATTGACCAGGTCTGCCGTCTCTACGGATACGGGCGCATCGACAGCCCGGCCTTCGAGGACTCGGGGCTGTTCTCCCGCAGCATCGGCGAGGGCACCGACATCGTGGAGAAGGAGATGTACACCTTCGACGACAAGGGCGGCAACAGTATGACCCTGCGCCCGGAGGGGACTGCGCCGGTGTGCCGCGCCTACCTGGAGCACGGCATGGCCAACCTGACCCAGCCGGTGAAGATGTACTATGTGACCTCCATCTTCCGCTACGAGCGGCCCCAGGCGGGCCGCTACCGGCAGCACCGCCAGTTCGGCTGCGAAGCCATCGGCGAGGGCGACCCCGCCCTGGACGCCGAGGTCATCGATATCGCCTGGCGGTTCTTCGCCTCGCTGGGACTGACTGGCCTGTCCCTGGTGCTGAACAGCATCGGCTGCCGGCAGTGCCGCCCCGGCTACCTGGAGGCGCTGAAAAGTTACTATGCCGGCCGCAGCGACGAGCTGTGCGCCGACTGCCAGAAGAGGCTTGGGAAGAACACCCTGCGCCTCCTGGACTGTAAGCGTCCCCAGTGCCAGCCAAGCGCCGACCGCGCCCCCAAGAGCGCGGACCATCTCTGCGCCGGGTGCCGGGAGCACTTCGAGGGGGTGCGGGAGTACCTGAAGCTGCTGAAATTGCCCTATGAGATAGACCACCGCCTGGTGCGGGGGCTGGACTACTACACCCGCACGGTCTTTGAGATACAGCCCGGCGACGAGGGCGCCCAGAGCACCCTGGGGGGCGGCGGACGCTACGACGACCTCATCGAGGAGCTGGGGGGGAAGCCCGCCCCGGCCGTCGGCTTCGCCGTGGGTATGGAGCGGATAATCCTCAACCTGAAAAAGCAGGGGGTGGCTGTGCCGGACCCGCCCCAGCCCCAGGTCTTCCTGGCCTACCTCGGCGACGAAGCCAAGAGCGAGGCTATCAAGCTGGCGGCGTCCTTAAGGAAGGGCGGTGCCGGAGCCATCGTGGCAGCGGGGGCAAGGAGCCTCAAGTCCCAGCTGAAGCAGGCGGACAAGCTCGGCGCCCGCTATGCCGTCATCATCGGCGATGACGAGCTGAAAGCCGGCGCGGCGATACTGCGCGATATGTCCACCTCCGAGCAGAGGAGCGTCCCCCTGAAAGAGCTGAAGGGACAGCTGAAGTAGCCTTGCCCAGCTTCACTTCGCCCCCCGATTTGTGGTATAATTATATAAATGCAAAGTGGTAACAGTATCGCCGATTTTCACCCGTTTTTCCGGCGCCTTTTCACCCCCGACCCGTGTTCCAGCGTGCCCTTTTTTATGACCCTAACGATAGCTAGTGAAGGCTTGATATGACCAAGAAAACCGAGCAACCGACAGCGAACAAGACCGAATACACCGCCAAGGACATCCAGGTCCTGGGGGGCCGGGAGGCGGTGCGCCGCCGCCCCGGCATGTACATCGGCAGCACTGACCAGCGCGGCCTGCACCACCTGGTCTATGAGATAGTCTATAACAGCGTGGACGAAGCCATGGCCGGCTTCTGCGACCGGATAACGGTCACCCTCAAGGAGGACGGCTCGGTGGTGGTAGAGGACAACGGGCGGGGCATCCCCACCGGCATCCACCCCACCACCAAGGTATCCGCCCTGCAGACGGTAATGACTACCCTGCACGCCGGCGCCAAGTTCGGCGGCAAGACCTACCAGGTATCCGGGGGGCTGCACGGGGTGGGGGCATCGGTGGTTAACGCGCTGTGCAACTGGATGCAGGTGGATGTCCGCCGCGACGGCAAGCGCTTCCAGCAGAAGTACAAGAAGGGCAGGCCCCAGGGCGAGGTGGCCGTGGTGGACAAGGCCGACACCACCGGCACATCGATGATATTCCTCGCCGATGACACTATATTCGAAAAGATAAGCTATGATTTCAACACCCTCAGCCAGCGCTTCCGGGAGGTGGCCTACCTGAACAGGGGGCTGGAGATATCCATCCGGGACGATAAGAAAGACCGGGAGAAGACCTTCTACTTCGAGGGCGGCATCAACAGCTTCGTGCGCTACCTGAACCGCAACCGGGAGGTGCGCCACGACCAGACCATCTACACCACCAAGGCGGTTAACAGCACCATTGTGGAGGCGGCGATCCAGTACAACGACGGCTTCACCGAGACCACCATCAGCTTCGCCAACTGCGTCAACACCATAGACGGCGGCACCCACCTCACCGGCTTCCGCTCGGCGCTGACCCGGGTGCTCAACGACTACGCCAAGAAGAACAAGTTCCTCAAGGAGGACGAGTCCAATCTCATCGGCGACGATGTCCGCGAGGGGCTGACCGCCATCATCAGCGTCAAGCTCACCGAGCCCCAGTTCGAGGGGCAGACCAAGGGCAAGCTGGGCAACCCGGAGATCAAGAGCGCCGTGGAGAGCGCCGTGGCGGAGGGATTAGCCCTTTACCTGGAGGAGCACCCCGACGACGCCAAGAGGATAATAGATAAGTGCCTCACCACCGCCAGGGCCAGGGAGGCGGCACGCAAAGCCCGCGACCTGATCGTCAAGAAGAGCTCGCTGGACACCGGCACCCTGCCCGGCAAGCTGGCGGACTGCTCGGATAGAAACCCGGCCCACCGCGAGCTGTACCTGGTGGAGGGAGACTCCGCTGGCGGCTCGGCCAAGCAGGGGCGCAACCGCCGCTTCCAGGCCATCCTGCCCCTGAGAGGCAAGATTCTCAACGTGGAGAAGGCGCACCTGGACAAGATGCTGGCTCACGCCGAGATACGCGCCCTGATAACCGCTCTGGGGACGGGGATAGACGATGAGTTCTCCCTGGACAAGCTGCGCTATCATAGGGTGATCATCATGACGGACGCCGATGTCGACGGCGCCCACATCCGCTCCCTGCTGCTGACCTTCTTCTTCCGCCACATGGCGGAACTGATAAACCATGGGCACCTGTTCATCGCCCAGCCACCCCTGTACCGCATCAAGGCGAGCAAGGCGGAGCACTGGGTCTATTCCGACCAGGAGAAGGAAGGGGTCATGGAGGAGCTGAAAGGGGCCAAGAAAGTGGTTGTGCAGCGTTACAAGGGACTGGGCGAGATGAGCGCCGAGCAGCTGTGGGAGACCACCATGAACCCCACCACCCGCACCCTGCTCAGCGTCGATGTGGAGGACCCCGCCGCCGCCGACCACATCTTCCACATGCTGATGGGGGAGGAAGTCCCCCCGCGCAAGGCGTTCATCCAGGCGCACGCCACCAGCGTCAAGAACCTGGATATCTAAGCGACCACGTTCAAGATGGCGCAGTAATCATAGCCGCGTTTCCTTAACTCCTCGCCGCCGCCCTCGCACCGGTCCACCAGCACCACTATCTTGACCACCTGGCATCCCAGCGATTCCACCGCCTCCACCGCCTTGAGCACCGAGCCGCCGGTGGTGAGGACATCGTCCACGATAGCCACTTTGGAGCCTTCCTTGAGGTGTCCCTCTATGCGCCGCTTGGTGCCGTGCTCCTTGGCCGCCTCGCGGATGATGAAGCTGGGGATGGGCTTGCCCTGGATATGGCTCACCGCCGCGGCCGCCGCCACCATGGCATAGGCCCCGGTAGCCACCCCGCCCACGGCATCGATGCCGCCCTCCGCCAGCTGTTCGAATATCACCCTGCCGATGTTGTAGGCGCCCTCCGGATCCAGGGTGAGCCTCTTGCCGTCGAAGTAGAAATTGCTCTTCTTCCCCGATGTCAGGGTGAACTCGCCGGTGAGGAACGCCTCCAGCTTGTGGGCCAGCTCCAGTATTCTCTCCGCTCCGGGGGAGTCCAGCCCGGCCTCCAGTCTCGGCTTATCGTCCATCATGCCGCCTCTCCAGCCTGTCGCTCTCTGTCGCGGTACAGTCCGCGCTCCTTAATATACCCCGCCACCGCCGCGGGGACAAGGTCTGCTATGTCCCGCCCCGCCGCCACCCGCCCGCGGATATCAGAGGCGCTGACATCCACCCGAGGCTCGTCCAGCATGACCAGCCGGTCCCTGATGCCGGGGACGGCCGCCTCCAGGGCGGCCAGGTCGGGGGGCCCGCAGCCCACCCGAGGCACCACCGCCAGGCGGCAGAGCTTCGTCAGCCGGGAGGGCTGGCGCCAGCGGGTCAGCTCGGCGAGACAGTCCCAGCCGATGATGAAATAGAGCTCGTCGGCGGGGTATTCCCGCGCCTTAAGCTCGGCGATGGTATCCACGGTATAGGACGGCCCGGGGCGCTCGATCTCCATGTCGGACAGCCCGTAGCCGGCTCTGTCCTTGATGGCCAGGCGCACCATGTTCATGCGGTCATCCGCCGGCGCCAGCGGGGCGGCATCCTTCAGCCAGGGCATTCCGGCGGGGACGAACAGCACCCGCGTCAGGTTCAGCCTAGTCTTTGCCTCCTCAGCGATGAGGAGATGCCCGTTGTGCACCGGGTCGAAGGTTCCCCCCAGGACTGCGATGTTCATACCGCTACCACTCCATCTCCAGTTTGCCGCAGCGCACCTTGTCACCGGGCTTGACGCCGGCCTTGCGCAGGGCCTTATCCACTCCCGTCTTGATGAGCTGCGCGCGGAACTGCCAGAGCACCTCCGGGCTGG
>CAYLMC010000033.1:0-4107 GCA_964384865.1 uncultured Dehalococcoidales bacterium
TCGCCGAGGGCGGCCAGCAGCCTGCTGATGTCCTTCTTCGCCCAGCTCTCCCGGTTGGCGATGAGAGCGGCGCCGAACTTGAGCACCCGGCTCACCATCACCATGCCGCAGTTGGTCGCCGTCTCCCCCGACACTAGCGCCAGCTCGGCGCTGTCCGGCGGGTAGACCTCGGCGCCCCCCCATAAGGGAAAGACGCTGAACCTCCGCAGCCGGCAGTTCAGGGCGAAGGCTTCCGCCAGGTTGGGGTACTCGCTGGCGATGCGCACCCCACCCTTCCGGGAGCGCAGATCGGCCTCGACGGATATCCCCGCGGAGCCGTCCGCCGCCATGTGGAGGTAGCTCCGGCCGTAGCCCAGCTCCTTCACCTTGACCACGGCGCTACTGGGGTACTTGACCAGCAGCTCCTCCACCCAGTCCAGCCCACAGATGCCGATGTCATAGTTGCCGATGGCTACCTGGATGGGGACGTCTTTCTCGTGGAACACCTTGGCGGAGAGCCCAGGGAACCTCTCCGATTCCAATCTGTAGAGGCGGGCTGTGGCGTTGTAGCCGGGCAGCCCCCAGTCCGCACCCTGAAGCAGGGCGGCTGTCTGGCCCATCAGGCGTCCCTTGGGCAGGGCTATCTTTATCTGAGATTTTTTATCCACGATATATTACCCGCGCTTCAGCAGCGCCAGGACATCTTCAACGGTCTCGGCGGGGCGTTTCCGCCCCGTCTTGGCATCGGTCAGCTCGAAGCGGGGAGTTTCGCCGCGGATGTCCAGCCGCCAGTCGGCGTCAGCCATCCCGTTATCATCCAGCCCGAACTGGGTTATATAGCCTTCTTTGTGGAGGCGGCTGACGGCGTCGAAGCCCTGCTTAATCGCCTCCGGCCCGGCATGGACGGCGACCTTCACCGCAGCCGGCTCGGCGGCAGCCGACGGCTCCGCCAGCTTCATCAGGTGGTCGAAGTAGAGGGCGAAGCCCGATGCGGGGATATCCTTGCCCCCCATCAGCGGGATGAGGGCATCGTATCTGCCTCCGCCCCCCACCTTCTCCCTGCCGGCAAAGATGTGGAATATCACTCCAGTGTAGTATTCGAAGCCCCTCCCCGACGCCAGGTCTATCTTATAGTCGCAGCCCAGCACCTCCAGGAGGGAGGTTATATCTATAAAATCGTCCAGGGCGGACTCAAGCTGGGGCAGGCTCCGCGCCAGCAGCCCCCGCGAGTTCTTCAGAAAAGCGGACGACTTTCCCTTCAGCTTCAGCAACAGGGAGAGCGCCTCGTTTAGCTCCGGCTTGCCCGCCTTCACCGCGGCCAGGGCGGCGGCGTCCCCGTCCAGGATGCGATCGAATATCTCCGCCTCCTCGCCAGGGCTCATCCCCAGCCCGTGGAGCAGGCCCCTTATCAACCCGCTGTGGGACAGCTTCAGCTTCAGCCCCTTCAGCCCCATGCCGGCCAGAGCCTCCAGCGCCAGCGCTATCAGCTCCACATCCGCCAGCGGGGAGCCGGCGCCGATAAGCTCCACCCCTCCCTGCCACCTCTCCCGGCTCTCCTTGCCCGTCTCCTCGAAGATGAATATGTTGCTCACATAGCACAGCTTGGCGAAGTCCCTGTCCTTCATGCCCTCTATGAACAGCCGCGCCACCGGTATAGTACCGTCCGGGCGCAGCACCACCCTCTCCCCACTCCAGCCGTCCCAATCCAGGAAAGAGTAAACCTTGCCCAGCATACCTGGGGTCAGCGTCCCGGTGGCGGTGAACAGGTGCAGGTACTCCAGGGTGGGTGTGCGCACCTCCTCACAGCCCCAGCGCAGGCAGCAGTCGCGGAACGCACCCTCGATAAAGCGAAAACGCGTCATCTCCTGGGGGGATAGGTCTCTGGTCCCTCGGCACCTTTGATTTTCCATAACAAACGGCAAAACAGGGTCTATCGGCAGTTTGCCAATTCTACATCAATTCCGCCCCCCGTTCAACCACCGATGAGCCCGGCGCAATTTGTAATAGACGCACAAACAATATATAATCTAGCCACTGTGGAACTGATTGCAGGGGGGACTATGTCCAGGGTCGTCCGCATTATACTGCTCCTCGGTCTGTTGATTATCGCCGCCGCATCCGTAGCCGGGGCTCAGGCGGCCGGCACCAGAATAGATGTCCTCCGCGTCGAGGGGGTTATCAACCCCACCCTGGCTAACTACATCGAGCGCGGCATCACCCAGGCGGAGGAGGATGGCGCCGAGGCCTGCATCATCCAGCTGGACACCCCCGGCGGGCTGGACACCGCTATGCGCGATATCATACAGAAAATGGTCAGCTCCGAGATCCCGGTGGTGGTCTATGTCTCCCCCTCCGGGGCGCGTGCCGCCTCGGCAGGGGTGTTCATCACCATGGCCGGGCATATCGCCGCCATGGCGCCCAACACCGCTATAGGCGCCGCCCACCCGGTAGCCATCGGCGCCGAGGGCGAGGCCCAGATGTCGGAGGAGATGGCGGAGAAGGTGGTCAACGACTCCGCCGCCTATATCAGGAGCATCGCCGAAGCCCACGGGCGCAACATGGAGTGGGCGGAGCAGGCGGTGCGGGAGAGCGTCTCCGCCAGCGAGCAGGAGGCTATAGAGCTTAATATTATCGATACCGTCGCCACTGACCTGGACGACCTGCTGACACAGCTGGACGGCTGGGATGTCACCATGCTGGACGGCAGCATCGTAACCCTGAATACCACCGGCGCTGATATCAACTATGTGGACATGAGAGCCACGGAGCGATTCCTGTACACCATCAGCGACCCCAACATCGCCGTGGTCCTGCTCAGCCTGGCTACGCTGGGCATAATGGTGGAGATATTCAACCCCGGGCTAATCTTCCCCGGAGTGTTCGGCGGCATCTCGGCATTTCTAGCCGCCTACTCGCTGGGGTTCATGCCCATAAACTACGCAGGTATCGCCCTGATGGGGCTTGCCGCCGGGCTGCTCATCGCCGAGGTGTTCACCCCCGGCTTCGGCTTGCTTGCCGGCGGGGGGATAACCGCGTTTGTCTTCGGCATTCTAATTCTATTTAGTGGGAGGCCAGCATTGTTTCAACCAGACACAGGAGTAATCGTCGGAATTGCCGTTGGCGTTGGCAGCGCTATTGCCTTTATAATTTATCATTCCCTGCGCGCCCATCGCCGACAACCCACCACTGGCAGGGAGGAGCTGACCGGCAAGAGGGCTGAGGTCAAGGCAGCCCTGAAGCCGGAAGGGACCGTCCTCCACCAGGGTGAGCTGTGGAAAGCAGTATTGGACAAGGGCCGGGCAGAACCCGGGGAGGAGGTGACAATCACCAAGTTTGACGGCTTGAAACTATATGTAACCAAAAAGAAAAAAGGAGGCAACTAAATGCAGTTAGCAGCTATCATAATCCCCATCGTTATAGCTTGCGCTATACTGATACCGGCGGGGGTTAAGATCGTCAGAGAGTACGAGCGCGGCGTCATCTTCCGCCTGGGACGCCTGGTCGGCGCCAAGGGCCCCGGCCTGTTCCTCATCATCCCCTTCGTGGACAGGATGGTGAAGATAGACCTGCGTGTCATCACCATGGATGTCCCTCACCAGGAGGTAATCACCAAGGACAATGTCACCGTCCGGGTGAACGCCGTAGTTTACTTCAGGGTAGTTGACCCTGAGAGCGCCGTGGTCAAGGTCCTGGACCATATCAGAGCCACCTCCCAGATATCCCAGACCACCCTGCGCAATGTCCTCGGCCAGTCCGAGCTTGATGAGCTGCTCACCAAGAGGGAGAGGCTCAACCAGATGCTTCAGAAGATTATCGACGAGCACACCGACCCCTGGGGCGTCAAGGTCGCCACCGTGGAGATTAAAGAGGTTGAGCTCGCCGAGCAAATGAAACGCATGATGGCGGCACAGGCGGAGGCAGAGCGAGAGCGCCGGGCCAAGATAATCCACGCCGACGGCGAGCTCCAGGCATCGAAGAAGCTGACCCAGGCTGGCGCCGTCATGTCCAAGGAGCCCACTGCTCTCCAGCTCCGCTACCTATCCACCCTCACCGAGATATCATCGGAGAGAAACAGCACCATCATCTTCCCGCTGCCCATAGAGATGTTCAAGGCATTCTCCAGCTTCA
>CAYLMC010000033.1:4207-5808 GCA_964384865.1 uncultured Dehalococcoidales bacterium
TTGACATTCATCCCCATCCCGACCACGGCGTAAGCCACCTCCCCTCCCCGCACATCGCTCTCCACCAGGATACCGCACACCTTTTTGCCGTTGAGGAGGACATCGTTGGGCCAGGATATACCAGCTTCCAGCCCGGTGACGGACTCTACAGCCCGAACCGCCGCCAGGGAAGCCAGCATAACCAGGGAGGGTAGATAATCTAAATCAGGGCGGAGGATAACCGATAAGGCGATGTTTCCCGGCGGGGAGAGCCAGGCGCGCCCCAGCCTCCCCCTGCCCCCCGTCTGCTCGCCGGCGATGATGGTCGTCCCCTCCGCCGCCCCCTGCCGCGCCCACTCTCTGGCGGCTTCCATGGTGGAGGGCAGACTGCGGTGATAGATGACCCTCTGCCCGATGAAGCGGGTTCCCAGCCCCCTGGTGATGGAATCCGGCGTTAACTCTGCTGCTGCCATGCTATCTTGACACCAAATATACTTCAGGGCATAATATACAGCGGACGGGCGGGTGTAACTCAGCGGTAGAGTGCTTGCTTCCCAAGCAAGGAGCCGAGGGTTCGAATCCCTTCACCCGCTCCACTTTCCCCTCACCACGCCATAGAGAACTGCTCCTGGGTGCTCAGCGCCCGCACCGCCAGCCAAATCACCACCGCCCCGAATGCCAGCAGCACGCCGACATTGTTCCACATAGTCATGGTATGCCCGAACAGGCTGACGCCGAAGGCGGAATCGGGGGGTGTGCCCAGCACTACCTGGCGGATGGAGACCACGGCATAGGTAGCCGGGTTTATCTTCATGAGGACATCCATCCAGGGGGGAACCCCCTGCAGGGGGAAGAACACCCCGGACAGGAACACCATGGGGAACATCAGCATCTGGGTGACGGCGTAGAATGCCTCCATAGTCCTGATGCGGGTGGCCAGCAGGACGCCGAAGGCGCCCATGGAAACCGCCAGCAGGAACATCAACGCCGCCAGCAGAGCCATGGTTCCCGCCGATAAGGAGATCCCCACCCAGGGGGCGAAGGCTAAGATGATGCCGCCCTGGAACAGGGCTATGGTAGCCGCTCCCAGGGTCTTGCCCAGTGCCACCGCAGCCCGGCTGATGGGCGCCACCAGCACCTCCTTGAGGAAGCCGAACTCGCGGTCCCAGACCACGGATACCCCACCCATGAACGAGCCGGTGAGCACCGTCATGCCGATAACGCCGGGGAACATGAACTGGGTGAAGTCCACCTCACCGCCGAACAGCCCGAAGCTGCTGCTCAGCCCCCGACTGAACACGAACAGGAACAGGAAAGGCATCGCCAACGAACCGACCATGCGCATCCTATCGTGCCAGAGACGCACCAGGTCACGGTACCAGATGATATATATTCCACGCAGATTGTTCATCATTGCCCTGTCTATCCTCCTAGCGACGGCTGTGGCGCTGGCCGATGGTCTCCCGTGACACCCTGCCGGTCTTCCCCTCCCGTATCTCGTGCCCGGTTAGCTTGAGAAAGACATCGTCCAGGCTGGGCCGGCGCAGTCCCACGCTCAATATCTTGGTGCCGAACTCCTTGACCAGGCGGGGCAGAAACTCGCTGCCGTTGGCTACCTCCAG
>CAYLMC010000033.1:5908-8459 GCA_964384865.1 uncultured Dehalococcoidales bacterium
TGCCGAACTCCTTGACCAGGCGGGGCAGAAACTCGCTGCCGTTGGCTACCTCCAGGTGAAGTCCGTCCATATCCGGCGCCGCCTCAATCTTATAGCGGCGTTTTATCTCCTCGGCGGCCTGGTCGTCGTCATCGGTCTTCACGATGATGACATCCTTGCCCACGATTTTTTTCAGCACGCCGGGGGTATCCATGGCGATCAGCTTGCCGTAGTCTATAACGGCGATGCGGTCCGCCTGTTCAGCCTCGTCCATGTAGTGGGTGGTGAGGAAGATAGTGGTCCCCTCGCGCTTGCGCAGCTCCAGGATATACTTCCATATCCGGGTGCGCGTTTGCGGGTCCAGCCCCAGGGTGGGCTCGTCCAGAAACAGCACCTTGGGGTAGTGCAGCAGCCCCCTGCCCAGCTCCAGGCGGCGCTTCATCCCCCCGGAATAGGAGCGCACCTCGTCATTGCGCTTCTCCCACAGCTCCATCATGCGCAGCACCTCCTCGATGCGCTCCTCGCGCACCGAGGCCGGGATGTGATACACCATGGCGTGGAAGCGCAGGTTCTGCAGGGCGTTCAGCCTCTCGTCCAGGCTGCGGTCCTGGAACACCAGCCCGATGGACTGGCGCACCTGGCTCTGCTGGCGCACCACATCGTAGCCGTCCACGCTGGCTCTGCCCGCCGTCGGCTTGGACAGAGTGCACAGGATGTTCATGGTGGTGGTCTTGCCGGCGCCGTTGGGGCCGAGGAAGCCGAATATCTCCCCCTTCTCCACGGAGAAGCTGATACCGTTGACCGCTACCACCTTCCCGAACCTCTTTACCAGATTTTCCACTTCCACGATATGGGGCATCGAAACTCCTCCAGAGAAATGAGTGACCGCCACTATTTTAGCACTTTTGGGGCGCTCTTGTTAGGGCTGCGTTATGTTGACATCCCCCCGCTGGGTAACATACCATATATACCAGTAGTCGGAGGTATCGTAATGTACAACAGAATGCTGGTTACCCTGGATGGTTCAGAATTATCCGAGGCGGTGCTGCCCTACGCAGTCAAGCTCACCGGCAGGCTGGTGAAGGAGGCTGTCCTGCTCCATGTCCACCACCCCAGGGGCGTTGAGACCACCCCCCTGCACCAGACCTACATCGAGAGCAAAGCCGAGGAGACAGCCGAGCAGGCAGCCGCCGAGCACAAGGGCAAGGCTCTCAAAGTGGGGGCGGAGCTGGTGAAAGGGCACCCGGCCACGGAGATACTGCGCTATGCGGAGGAGAACAAGATAGACTTTATCCTGATGGCGACCCACAGCCGCTCCGGATTCGGGCGCTGGATAATGGGAAGCGTGACCGGCAAGGTCCTTCAGGCATCGAAGATGCCGGTGTGGCTGGTGCGCGCCGGGCTGCCGGAGGGCAGCAAGCAGACTATGTGGCCCGAAGGCACCACCCTGGTGCCGCTGGATGGCTCCAAGCTCGCTGAGGCGGTGCTGTACCATGTCGAGGCGCTGGCAAGCCTTCAGGACGGCAAGCCGTCCCAAGTCGCCCTGTTAGGCGTCTGTGAGCCTCTGGTGGAATCCGGCTACTATATCCCCGACCCCATCATGAAGCCGGAGGGGATGAAGCGATACCTCACCGATATCTCCCGGCGGCTGGAGGGGGCAGGCATCAGCGCGCAGATCGAGATAAGGAAGGGCAAAGCCGCCGACAATATCATAGATTACGCCAATGAAAACCCGTTCAACCTCATAGTTATGTCAACGCATGGGCGTTCCGGCCTGGGCCGGTGGGTCTTCGGCAGCGTGGCGGATAAGGTTCTCCACGAGGCGAACCGCCCCACCCTGCTCATCAAGCCGAGGTAACGGGCTACACCGTGTAGACGCTGGCATAGTAGTTCCGGGCTAGCTCGGCGAAGTCCTCGCGGTAGTGCATCACAGCCTGAGGCAGGCTTTCCAGTATATCCTGGGCGGTTATGCCGTCCTCCCCCTTATCGCAGGCGGCTAAATCTCCGGCCAAGCCGTGCACGAAGACCCCCGTCCGCACCGCCTCCCCCAGGGGCAATCCCAATCCGTACATGGCGGCGATAGCCCCGGTGAGGACATCCCCGCTGCCGGCGGTAGCCATCCCCGGATTGCCGCTGGTATTTATATAGACCCTGCCGTCGGGGTAGCCCGTCAGCGAGTGGGCGCCCTTGAACACGATGTAGGCGTCAAAGCGGTGGGCGGTCTCCTGAAGCACGGCCACCTTGTCCCGGTTGGCTTCCTCTATCTCCAGACCGGCCAGCCGAGCCATCTCGCCGCTGTGGGGGGTGAGCACGGTCTCCCCCTGCCTCTTCTGGAGAACCCCCGGCTCGGCGGCTACGGCGGTGATGCCGTCTCCGTCTATCAACACGGGTTTCTCTATCTCTTCCACCAGCTCTCTGACCAGCTTTTGGGTATCCTCGCTGAGAGAGAGCCCGGGGCCGATAACCACCATATCCGCCTGACGCGCTGCCTCCAGGAGCTCGACCTTGCTCTGCGATGATATGCTCCCCGTATCCGTCTCGCCCTGGGGCATAAGGACCAGCTCCCTGCCCT
>CAYLMC010000033.1:8559-9847 GCA_964384865.1 uncultured Dehalococcoidales bacterium
GATATGCTCCCCGTATCCGTCTCGCCCTGGGGCATAAGGACCAGCTCCCTGCCCTTCTTGCCCACGGAAGAGGAGATTGACCTGGGCGTCGCCAGACGGGACAGCCCACCCCCTGCCTTGAGGAAGGAGTGCGCCGAGAAGTAGGGCGCCCCCAGGTAGCCCTGCGAGCCGGCGATGAACAGCGCCTTGCCGCAGCTCCCCTTGTGGCTGTCCGCGCCCCGCCGGGGCAGCTCCACGGGGTTGTTGACCTCAACCTTGATGGATTCGGAGTCATACAGGGACGGCGGGAAGGAGATATGGGATACGTAGAGCCTGCCCCCCAGCCCAAAGCCGGGGTAGAGCAGGTTGCCCAGCTTGGGCAGTCCCAGGGCCACCGTATAATCGCTCTCCACCGCCACCCCCATCACCTCCCCGGTGTCGCCGTTGACGCCGGAGGGAATATCTATGCTGAATACAGTCTTTCCGCTCTTGTTTATCAGCCCGATGACATCGCGGTACAGCCCCCCTACCTCCCTATCCAGCCCGGTGCCGAATATGCCGTCCACCACGCCGTCGCAGCCGGCGAGGGCGTCTTCGGCTTGAGCGACAGACTTCAGAACGGAGACCTCAACCGGCATCTTGGAGATGATGTCCCGGTTACGCCTCACCGCCCCCTTCATCCTGGCGCCGTCGCCGAGGAGCCACACCCTGGCCTCGCCGCCGTTGGAGTGTATCTTGCGGGCCACCACCAGCCCATCCCCGCCGTTGTTGCCGCTGCCGCAGAAGACGACGAACCGCCTCCCCGCCACCCCCATCTCCCTCATAATGACGGTATGGACGGCGTCTCCGGCGTTCTCCATGAGCAGCTCCTCGGCGATGCCGAACTCGCTCACCGCCCGCCGGTCCAGCTCCCTCATCTCCGCAGGCCTGCTCGCCTTCATTTCAGCCCCCAGTCAGCGCCTATACTAACACGAGGCACCCCCGAAATCAAAAGCGCACCCTTCTTTGTCATGAGAAGCATAAGGCACTATAATGGCAGGGTAACAGCCATGAAGACCAGCGATTTCGACTACTCCCTGCCCGCGGAGCTCATCGCCCAGACCCCCATCGAGCGCCGGGACCGCTCGCGCCTGCTGGTGCTGAACCGCGACGACGGCTCACTTCAGCACCGTCGCTTCTACCACATAGCGGACTACCTCCGCCGGGGGGATGTGCTGGTGTTCAACGACAGCCGCGTCATTCCGGCCCGCCTCAGCGGCAGGAGGAGCGCCACCGGCGGCGGGGTGGAGATACTGCTCCTGCGCCGCCT
>CAYLMC010000034.1:0-6554 GCA_964384865.1 uncultured Dehalococcoidales bacterium
ACCGAGAAATCCAGGGTTTCAGCATTTCAGCCGCAGCCTTGGATTTTTGCTTTCGAGGAATGATATGACACAGATAGAGATGGCTGACAAAGGGACGGTAACACCGCAGATGGAGGCGGTGGCTCGCCGGGAGGGGCTGGACGCCGAGCTCATTCGGAGGGGGGTGGTGGAGGGGACTATCGTGATACCGGCTAACGCCGCACACCCTGGATTGACCCCCTGCGGCATCGGTCGGGGACTGAAGACCAAGGTCAACGCCAACATCGGCACATCCTCAGATTACGGAGATATTGACACCGAGATGGAGAAGCTGCGGGCTGCCGTTGATGCCGGCGCGGACGCCGTTATGGACCTGAGTAGCGGCGGCGATATCACCGCCATCCGGCGGGCGGTCGTCAATGCTTGCCCGGTGCCGGTGGGAACCGTGCCCATCTACCAGGCTGCCATCAATGCCATAGAGGGGCGCGGCGCCATCGTCAAGATGACCGTCGACGACCTGTTCGCCGCCATCGAGGCGCACGCCGAGGACGGCGTCGATTTCGTAACCGTGCACTGCGGGGTGACCCGCTCCGCCATCGCCAAGCTGAAGGAGCAGGGCCGGGTGACCGATGTCGTCTCCCGCGGGGGCGCCTTCCTCATCGGCTGGATGCTTCATAACGACTGCGAGAACCCTCTCTACGAGCACTACGACCGCCTCCTGGAGCTTGCCGGAAAGTATGATATCACCATCAGCCTGGGGGACGGGATGCGCCCCGGCAGCCTGGCCGACGCCACCGACCGCGCCCAGGTGGAGGAGCTGCTGGCCATCGGGGAGCTGGTGGGGCGGGCCAGAAAAGCCGGGGTTCAGACGATGGTGGAGGGCCCCGGGCACCTGCCGTTGGATCAGATAGAAGCCAATGTCCGGCTGGAGAAATCGGTGTGTAAGGGGGCGCCCTTCTATGTGCTCGGTCCCCTGGTAACCGATGTCGCCGCCGGCTACGACCACATCACCGGGGCCATAGGCGGCGCCATAGCCGCCGCCGCCGGCACAGACTTCCTGTGCTATGTCACCCCCGCCGAGCACCTCTCCCTGCCCGACCCCGATGATGTCAGACGGGGGGTGATAGCCTCGCGCATCGCCGCCCATGCCGGCGATATCATCAAGGGGGTCAAGGGCGCCAAGGAGTGGGACCGGCAGATGTCCCTGGCCAGAAAAAAGCTGGACTGGAACGAGCAGGCGAAGCTCTCCCTGGACCCGGAGCGTGCCCGCGCGGTTCACGGCAAGCACGGCTCGGCGGGAGACGCCTGCAGCATGTGCGGCGAGTTCTGCGCCATGGAATTGATGGAAAGGTACCTGGGCATATCGGCGCCCAGGGGTTTGTGATACAAAAAATTGGAGGGATTGAAATGGCCATATTTCATTCGGTAAGGGAAAAAGATATCACCAGGGCTATCGTGGGCAGCTTCTCACAGCAGCTCCAGGACTGTGTCGATAGCGATGTCATCATCGTCGGCGGCGGCCCCAGCGGGCTGATAGCCGGCCGGGAGATGAGCCGGGCCGGCGCCAGGGTGGTCATCGTGGAGAGGAACAACTACCTGGGCGGCGGCTTCTGGGTGGGGGGCTACTTCATGAACAAGCTCACCCTGCGGGCGCCCTCTCAGGAGGTCCTCGACGAGCTGGGGGTGCCCTACCAGGAGGCCGCCGACGGGCTCTATGTGTGCGATGCCCCCCATGTCTGCTCCAAGCTCATCGGCGCCGCCTGCGACGCCGGGGTGAATATTTTGCAGATGACCCTGATAGAGGATGTGGTGGTGCGCGAGGGCAGGGTGGCCGGGGTAGTGATAAACTGGAGCCCGGTATCCCATCTCCCCAGGGAGATATCCTGCCTGGACCCGGTGCCCCTGGAGGGCAAGCTGGTCATCGACGCCACCGGCCATGAGGCCTGCCTGGCCAGGAAGCTGGAGCAGCGCGGCATCATCCAGCTGAAAGGGGAGCAGGCGATGTGGATAGAGCGGTCCGAGGACGCCGTGGTGGAGAACACCGGCGAGGTTTATCCCGGGCTTATCGCCACCGGCATGTCCGTAGCCGCCGTTTACGGGCTGAACCGCATGGGGCCCACCTTCGGCGGGATGCTCCTCTCCGGGAAGAAGGCGGCCGATATCGCCCTGAAGGCGCTGGACGAGATGAAGACATCCCTTTAACGGCGCTGGCTTTCCTACACCGAGGCTATTCGGTATAATGGTCGCATATGAGCGGCGGCTTCAACATAGGCAGGATATTCGGGATACAGCTTAAACTGCACTACAGCTGGTTCCTGATATTCATTCTATTGGTTTTCCTGCTGGTGTACCCCAACTGGTCTTCCGGGGTGTGGTGGGCGGTGGGGGTCGGCGCCAGCCTGCTATTTTTCGGCTCGGTGGTCGCCCACGAGGTCGCCCACAGCCTGGTCGCCCGGGCTAACGGCATCCCGGCCAAGAGCATAACCCTGTTCATGTTCGGCGGGGTGTCCTCGTTGTCCAGGGAGGCGAAGAAGCCCATCGCCGAGCTGAAAATGGCGGTCGCCGGGCCGCTGTGCAGCCTGGCTATCGGCGGGATATTCAGCCTCATCCTTTACCTGAACCCCGCCATGTCCCAGCCCGTCTCCAGGATGGTCTACTGGCTGGCTTTCATGAACTTTGCCCTGGCGGCGTTCAACATGATTCCGGGCTTCCCTCTGGATGGGGGGCGGGTGTTCCGCGCCCTGGTGTGGCGCTCCACCGGCGATTTCCACCGCGCCACCCGCATCGCCACCCGGGTGGGGGTGGGGGTGGGCTACGGCTTCATCGGGGGCGGCATCGCCATAGTGGTGCTCTCCCTGTTCGGGGAACCGCCGTTCGGCCTCTCCTGGTTCAGCGGCTTCTGGATGGCTTTCATCGGCTGGTTCCTGCGCAATGCCGCCATCGCCAGCCGGCGGCACACCCAGTGGCGGCAGCTCCTGAAGCGGTTCACCGCCTCCCAGGTGATGACCTCCAACTGCCCCACCGTCCTGCCGGGCATATCCATCAGCCAGCTGGTGCAGGGGTATGTCATCCCCGCACGGTGCCAGCTGTTCATGGTGGCTAGCGGCGACGATATCCAGGGCATCTTCTCCCTGAAGAGCCTGAAGTCCATACCTCGCCAGCAGTGGGACACCACCCCGGTGCGGGAGATAGTAACCCCGCTGGATAAGCTGCGGTCGGTCTCCCCGGAGCAGGACGCGCTCAGCGTCCTGGAGGAGATGGACGAAAGTGGCATGAACCAGGTGGCTGTGGTCGGCGAGGGCAAGGTCATCGGGCTGGTCTCCCGCGACGATATGATAAGCATCGTGCGCACCCGCTCCGAATTAGGGGTGTGAATTAGAGGATCAGGGGTGCCACCAGGTACAGGGTGATATTGGTCATGGCGTGGGCGATGGTCACCCCCAGGATTGAACCCGTCTTCTTCACCACCCAGGCGAAGTACATGGCGACCCCGAAGACGAACAGGACATCCACCCAGGACAGAAAGCCCATGTGCAGGATGGCGAATATGACGCTGATATAGATTATTCCCCGCCATCCCCACCGCTGCCAGGCGCTGCGCTGGAGCACCCCGCGGAAGATGAACTCCTCCACGAAGCCGGTGGATATGCCCAGCAGCAGCGCCGGCTGCCACCCCCCCACCCAGCCCAGCGCCGCTATCCAGGAATCCGGTCTCAGTATGTGATACTCCGCCAGCCCCAGCCCGAAGCCGCTGGCTATCACCGCCGCCCGCACGAGGAGGGACTTGCTGCGCAGGGTGAGCCCGACATCCTTCATGCGGAAGCCCAGCACCCGCATCACCGCCACCGCCGACACCAGCAGGGGGGCGTACATGATGGGATACCACCATGCCTGGGGGATGTTGGTCAGGGGTATGCTCAGGCTTATCACCCGCACCAGGGGAGCCAGCGCCAGGGACAGTATCAGCTGCCTCTGGAGCTTGTCGGAGATGCGGGCGGAGCGTATTATCAGCGTTACCATCACCGCGGTGTGGGCGATAGTGCCCGCCAGGGGCTGGAAGAACACGGTGACTACCTCGGCGGAGATGATCGCCGCCAGGTAGATTATGGGCTCCAGCAGCCAGCCGCCCGACAGGGAGTCCACGGCATCGGTCATTCTCTTTACGGCTATTATCATCTATCCTTGCCCGGGGGGCTGATAACAAACAGGGTCACTTCTTGGAGTGACCCTGATACATGCTTATATGGTTCGGTGTTGTAGATGGCGATGTCTCCTCTGCTCTAGAGAAGTATCTCGGTGACCTTTATGCTGGCGAGGATGCCGAGCACTATTGCCAGTGGCCATATGCCTACGCCAGCGAACTTGGCTATGCGCATGGAGAAGCCGGAGGAGCGGGCGGCGGCAAGCTCCTTGGTGGCCAGGAAGATTACCAGGCTGCTGACAGCCACTATTCCCAGGGTGGTTATCAGTCCGGTGGCGGCCGCGCTGGTGATAGTAGTTACTGTCGTCGTCGTTACTGTGGTGACCACTTTTCTACCTTTCCCTCACCCCCCGGGCGAGTCCACTAAACGCCTATTGGGTAGATATTAACATGCTATAATACTTTTGTCAATACCCATTCAAGGCTAAAACATATAAATATGCCAAAAATTGGCACATAATTCCCCATTTGTCCACAAGGGCGATTTATCAGTCCTTCCCCTTACGCCAGCGCAGCGCCATGGGGATGGAGATGGCCATGGTTATCCCGGTTATGATCAGGGCGATGCGCCACCAGCTGACGGCTATCGGGGACTCCTCGGTGGCGGCGTTAGCCGGCGTCTCCGGCTCAGCGGTGGTGGGGGAGGTGGGGGCCGCCGCCGCCTCGGTTATCTGGAATGTCGCCGAAAGCCCTGCCACCGTCGCTGTGTAGCTGCCGGCGGCGTCCTCGGTTATCATGAAGGCTATCCCGCCCTCGCTGCCCCCGTCCAGGGTTATCTCCTTGGTGCCGGCCACCACATCGTTTATCTTCAGGGTCACTTCATAGGTTCCGGCGAGGTCGCCGCTGTTAGCCACCATGGGGATGACGGCTACCGTCTCGCCGATGGTGGCTGTGGCCGGATTCACCGTCAGGTCTATCACCTCGAAGGCGGCGGGCCGGGTGTAGCTGAGGATGGCGAAGGGGGTGAAGTGGCTCACCGAGGCGGTGACGGTGCGCTCGCCAGTGTCCACTATGCAGTCCGTGAACACGACCCATTGCTGGCCGTCATCGTCCCACATAGCCAGCGCCAGGTTCTGCTGGCTGGCTCCCGCCGGAAGTCGGGTGGGGTCGTAGCTGAAGGTAAGCGTCAGGGGCGGGTCGAAGCTGGCTCCGCTGGGCCCGAACCGGTATGCCGAGCCGATGATATGCCCGTCCTGGGGTGGGTCCGGCGGGTCGTCTATCTCGTCTATGGTTAGGTCGTCCAAGGGGTCCCCGTCTTCGTCCAGGGCGGTGGTGTCCGCGGCGACGGCGAGCAGGCAGTTGCCGTCCGCGGAGGCGAAGATGAAGTCCTCCAGGAAGTCGCCGTCCTCGTCCATGTAGTCGGGCAGGTTGATGTCGGCGTCCAGGGTTATTATCTCATCGGCGGCGCCGGCGACATAGGCTACCGTGCCCATCTCCTCGGATGCGGGCAGGTAGGTGGTCACGGTGAGCCACCCCAGCAGCCGGGTGTCCACCCTGGCCCTGGTCGGCCTCGCCTCCAGGGAGTAGCTGCCGGTCCGGCTGCCGTCCGGGAAGCGGAGGGGGACCACCTCGCTGACATCGGTGCTCTCGCCGTCATCGTCTGGGAAGGGGTCTATGTCTATGGTGTAGCCGGAGTTGAGTATCACCTCATCGCCGCTGTCCCCGTGGGTGGCCACCACCCGGGAGGTGACATACCCCTCGCTCACCGCCAGGGGCAGGTCGGATTGTGCCGTGGCCGTGCCCTCTATGTTGGCGTAGAAGGTCTCGTTGCGGCGCACCAGGGTGTCGCTGAGGTCTATGTCGTAGTCCAGGGTGAAGTAGTCGTCCAGGCCGATAGCCAGTGCCGGGCTGGCGCTGATGACGGCCGTGCCGAGGAGTGATGTCAACAGCAGACTGCGGACAATGCCGGGCTTAATCCTTTTCTGCTTCATTGCTGTGGTAATCGCTCCGCGTCAAGCCATGTTCCGGCGCCGTCTTATCATCAGCGGCACCACCACGGCCGTGGTTATGGCGGCGATAAGCATGCCGATGCGCCACCAGCTGATGGCTTGAGCCTGCGGCCTCTCCGCCGGCTCCCTGACGGTGAATGTTCCGGTCAGCCCGTCAACGGTAACGGAGTAGGTGCCGGGGGCTTCCCCGGTGACTGTGAAGGTCACCGTGCCGCTGGCACCGCCGTCCAGGGTTATCTCCTCGGTTCCCGCCACCACGGCGTCCACCTTGAGGACTACATCGTAGCTGCCGGCAAGCTCGCTGGTGTTGGCGACAGCGACGGTTACGGTCACCTTCTCACCGGCCTCTATCTCGGCGGGGGTTACCCTCAGTGCGCTGGTGGTGAAGGCCGCCGGCGTCTTGACGACCTCGGCGACATCGAAGC
>CAYLMC010000034.1:6654-9666 GCA_964384865.1 uncultured Dehalococcoidales bacterium
CTGCCGGTGATGGAGAAGATGGAGAAGTGGGAGATGGGGCTGGAGTAATAGACATAGTCGCCGTCCTCGTCTATGCGCTTGGTGGGCAGGGAAGTCCATGCCTTCAGGTCGTCGTCATAGCGGTTCAGCACCACGGCCCACTTGTGTATGGAGTAGTCCTCCAGCCACTCCTGGTCCACCCTGAAGGTCATGTAGCCCACCTCTATATCCTCCGGCGCGGCGTTGTCGAAGTCGATGGTGAAGTAGGAGTAGGCCTTGTGCCCTTTCGGTATCCTGGCCCGCACACCGGGCGGGTAATCGGGGAATATCTCTAATACCGTCTCCACGTTGGAGAGGGCGTCTTTGGTCTTTATCATCAGCTGGTCTATGGGCTCCGACGTGCCCATCACCACCACCCACTGACCGGCCCAGGTCTGCACCGCCAGGTAGCGGGCGCCGCTGTCCGAGGTGAAGATAGCCACCGGTGGGGCGGCTCCTTCAGGTGGGGTGGGCGGGTCTTCCCCTATCAGCTGCTCGGTGGGGGCGTTGGGCAGGGAAGCGAACAGCACCGCCGGGTCTATGTCATACAGCATGTCCGGGGTCAGGCCGGGCAGGGTGTCGGTCAGGGTCTCCTCGGACATATCCGGTATGATGTCCTCCAGGGTATCGGGGCCTATCTCTATCATAATGTCGGTGGCGTCCGTGGTGGGCATCTCCTCCAGGGCGGCGGCGGCATCTCCGGTGTCCATCTCCGCCAGTATATCGGCGGCCTCTCCGCTGTCCATCTCCAGGAGGATATCGGCGACATCGTCGGCGTCCATCTCCGCCAGTATCTCGGCGGCGTCTTCGGGGTCCAGCTGCTCTAATATAGCGGCGGCGTCATCGGGGTCCAGCTCGTTGAGCAGGGCGGCGGCGTCTTCCGGGTCCATCTCTAAAAGCTCGGCGGCGGCATCTCCGGGAGACATGTCCTCGAAGTCCTCGGGGACATAGCCTCCTCCGCCGCCCACTATCCCCGTCGGGGAGTAGTAGGCGTAGCCCAGGGACAGGCTGGTGCCCTGCAGGAAGTCGAGCAGATTGCCCGTGGTGAGGTCGTCCATCCCTTGGGTGTACCACATCTTGTAGGAATCGCCTATCTTGACCGCGGTGGGGGCGCCGACCCCTCCCCACAGCCCGTCGCTGTCTCCGGTGATATCATCGGCGTCGCTCACCGTCCAGGTGGAGCCGTCGCTGGAGGTGGCGTAGCCTATCTGGGTGCTGGTGTTGCTGAGCAGGTCTTCCAGGTCGTCGGTGTCCAGCCCGGTGAGGTCATCGAGCAGCTCGTCCAGGTTCCCCGACGCCAGGCTGTCCAGGAAGGAGGGCAGGTCCAGGTCCCGCAGCGCCTGCAGCATATCGGAGAAGGTGGGCTGAGTCAGGTTGGTGTCTATATTGGTGTACCACATCTGGTAGGTGCCGTCCTTGATGACGCTGGGGTCGGCCACGCTCTCCCACAGCCCGCCGGGGTTGCCGGCCAGGGCTTGGGCGTTCTGCACCGTCCAGGTGGAGCCGTCTGTGGAGGTGGCGTAGCCGATGACGGTCTCGGTGCCGTCCAGCAGGGAGAGCATGTCGCTGTTATCGAAGTCCGCGGCGTCGCTGAGGATGTCTCCCAGGTCGTCCCGGTCCAGGTCTGTCTGGAGCTGGGTGTACCACATCTTATAGGTGCTGCCGTCCTTGATGACGCAGGGGTCAGCCACGCTGCTGAACCAGTTTTCGTCGCCGGAGAGCACCGACTCGCCCTGCACCGTCCAGGATGTGCCGTTGGTTGAGGTGGCGTAGCCGATGGTGGTCTCCATGCTGTCCAGGAGGTCCACCAGGGCGTCCTTCCTGGTGTCAGCATCCCCGTCCAGGTCATCCAGTATGCCCTGGAGCTGCGTCCGGGTGAGGTCTGTCTCGCCGTTGGTGTACCACATGCGGTAGGTGCTGCCGTCCTTGATGACGCAGGGGAGGCCGACGCTGCTCCACAGCCCGTCCCCGCCCCCCGCTAGCACCTCGGAGTCCTGTATCGTCCAGTTGACGCTGTCGGTTGAGGTGGCGTAGCCGATGACGGTGGAGGTGGCGTCGAAGAAGTCCAGGACATCATCCGCATCCAGGTTGGTCATGTCGTCGAGCAGCTCATCCAGGTCCGTGTTGGCTATATCGTCGATTATCTCATCCAGGTTAAGACCGGCGAGCTGGTCGCGGAGGTCGGCTATGGTGAGGTCGGTTTCGCCGTGGGTGTACCACATCTTGTAGGTGCCGCCGTCCTTGAGGACCCAGGCGTCGGCGACATACAGCTCGCTCTGGAGGCTGACATCTCCGCTGTACTTGGTCCAGGTCGGACCGGCGGCTTGGGCAGGGGAGGCGTGATTGACCACGGGGAGCATAGCCAGCACCAGGCTGCTGACCATGACTGCCGTAAATAATATGAAGTTTTTTCTTCGAGGCACTACCATTTCCTCAGCTGGATTGCGCTCTTATTTAACAGCGTATAGCATAAATTTTGATTTGTCAATTGTGCTCTAGGCGTGCCAGCAGTCCAATTTACAAAAAAGGCGGTGATATCTCCCCCCTGATGGCTCTGGATTGGCCTCTTTGTTTGTTGTATACTCTATTCGGTTATATCTGAGGGTATCGGGCGGTATCGCCCGCCGGCGCCGGAAGGATATCCGTCATGAGAGAGGTGAAAATGCACGACGTAATCATTATCGGTGGCGGGCCGGTGGGAAGCCATATGGCACAAAAACTGTCTGAGATGGGCCACAGCGTGGCTGTCCTGGAGCGGAAAGAGGTGGTGGGGGAGGGGGTGTGCTGCACCGGCATCATCGGCAGGGAATGCGCCCAAGCCTTCGCCGTTGAGGAGAGCCTTATCCTGTGCTGGGCGAAGGGCGCCCGGCTGTTCTCCCCCTCCGGGAAGTGTATCGAGATTCGCCGCCGGCAGCCGCAGGCATGCGTCATAGACCGGGCGGCGTTCGATGCCGCCATGGCTGCCCGGGCCAAAGGCAGCGGAGCGAAATACCA
>CAYLMC010000035.1:0-2883 GCA_964384865.1 uncultured Dehalococcoidales bacterium
CGCCCGGGCGCTATCCGCCGGGGCTTTTCGGCATGAATTGTCTTTTTCCGGTAGTGGCACCTATCCCCCCTCGTGGTTGCCTAATTATGCCACGGATGTGGAATTAAGTCTATAGGTTTCGCCTCCCGATTGATTTTCGTCGCCAGATTTGATTAAATAGTGGGGTAGTAAGGAGAGTTATCTATGGACAGTCTATCTATTAAAGCTGATAAACGAGAAGTGCTGGGGAAAAAGGTGCGCTTCCTGCGCCGTGAAGGGGTTACCCCGGTTCATGTCTTCGGGCATGGTGTGGAGTCGCTGGCGCTGCAGTGCGATACCGACACCCTGAAGCAGATGATAGACCAGGCGGGGACCACCCGGCTGGTCGCCCTGAAGATATCAGGGGACAAGAGCCCGCGCAGCGTGTTCATCCGCGAGATTCAGCGCAACGAGCTGAACGGGAATCTCCTCCATGTGGATTTCTACCAGATAAAGAAAGAGGAGAAGATAAAGGCGGATATCCCCATCGTGTTCACCGGCGAGGCGCCCGCCATGCACCTGAAAGGGCGCATGCTGGATAAGGAGCTGGACAGCATCAGCGTGGAGTGTCTGCCGGACAAGCTGCCGCCGCAGATAGAGATAGATTTAAGCGTCCTGGAGGAGCTGGACCAGGCGATACATGTCAGCGATGTAGACCTGGGCCCGGATGTGGTCATCCATGCTTCTCCGGAGCAGATGATAGTCAAGGTCACCGAGATTAAGGTGGTGGTGGAGGAAGAGGTGGTGCCTGAAGAGGAGGAGGCCCTGGAGGGCGAGGAGGTGGAAGAGGGCGCCGCTGTGGAAGGGGAGGAGAAGCCGGAAGCCGGCCCGGAGCCGCCGCCCAAAGGCTGATTTTATCCTGCCGTCTTTTTCGGGGGTGATATTACATAGAAGCGATGATTATCGACTTTCATACCCATGTCTTTTCACCCCGGGTGAAAAAGAACCGTGGCGGATATATAGACAGCGATCCCTGCTTCGCTATCCTCTATTCCGAAAAGGACGCCGAGCTGGCCACCGCCGATGACCTCATCGCCGGCATGGATGAGGACGGGGTGGATGTCTCGGTTATCCTTAACATCGGCTGGGCTACCCACGAAATGTGTGTGGAGAGCAACGACTACATCCTGGAGTCCGTAGCCCGCCACCCCAAGCGGCTAATCGGCTTCTGCGCCGTCCAACCCCTGTCGATAGAGGCGGCCGTGAACGAGATAGAGCGCTGCGCCAAAGGGGGAGCCAAAGGAATCGGCGAGCTCAGGCCCGATATCCAGATGCTCGACCCCGACGAGGACGAGATAATAGACCCCCTGGTGGAGGCGGTCAAGAAGCACAAGCTGATAACCCTGTTCCACGCCTCGGAGCCGGTGGGGCACCAGTACCCCGGCAAGGGGGCGGTTACCCCGGATGTCCTCTATCCTTTAATCCAGCGCTTCGCCGGGCTGCCGGTGGTCTGCGCCCACTGGGGGGGCGGGCTGCCGTTCTACGCCCTGATGCCGGAGGTGAAGAAAGCGATGGCGGATGTCTATTTCGATACCGCCGCCTCGCCGTATCTCTATAAGCCTGAGATATACAGCCAGGCGGCTCGGCTTGCCGGCGAAGATAAGATACTCTTCGGCAGCGATTACCCCCTCATCAAGCCGAGCCGCTACATAAAGGAGATGGATTCCGTCGAGCTTTCCCAGGAGACCAGGGAGAAGATACTCTCCGGCAATGCCCGCCGGCTCCTCGGTATGGACGGCAAGGGTTGACCATGGAGCAGGTTCGGGCGTTCATCGCCATCGAGCTTCCCGACGAGGTGAAGTCGGCGCTAGCCCGCCTGGAGGACGAGCTCAAGTCCGGCGGCCGCTTCGGGGTGAAGTGGGTCGACCTCCGCGGCATCCACCTGACCCTGAAGTTTCTGGGCAGCATAGCCGCCGACAGGGTGGTGGAGATAGCCGCCGTTATGACCGCAGCCGCCGCGGAGACAGCCCCCCTTCACTTGGAGCTGAATAGACTGGGGGTGTTCCCCAACCCCAGGAAGGCCCAGGTTGCCTGGGTGGGGTTGGTGGGTGATGTCGAATCCCTCGCCGGCCTGCACCGTCGCCTTGAGTCCGGGCTGGCTGAACTGGGCTTTCCCCCGGAGACGCGTCCGTTCCAGCCTCATCTGACATTAGCCCGCGTCCGCAGCCAGACACCGCCCCGGGAGAGGCAGGACTTCGGGGAGATGATTGCCGGCGCCGCCTTTGGGTGCCATGTCGCCATTGATATTGACGCCGTCAGCCTGATGAAGAGCCGGCTCACCCCGCAGGGAGCCATTTATACCCGAATCGGCTCGGCAGGGCTGGAAAAGCCCTTGTCAACGGGTGATGCCTAGTGTATACTTTATGATATTCAATTCGGTTGGGAGGTGGACTTTTAATGGAACAGACGAATTTTCCCAAGTGTCAGAAATGCAACTCAGGCGACCTAGTGCCCTTGTCTGATTTCGGCAGCCAGGGGGCGGCCATTCAATACAAGGCGTGGGTCTGCACCAACCCTGATTGCGGGTTCAACCTGAAAATCAGGAACGGTGATGTTTATATAAATGAGCCCATTATGAGCGGGACACTGCATAACTCCCGCTCCCGCTGAGATATCTAACCGTTGTCTGGATTCCGGACTACAGGTGGTGTCGATGCCCTTTCAGGCGATTAAACTAAAAGGGATGGCGCTGGATTTCCTGTTTCCCCGACGGTGTGTCGGCTGTGGCAGCGAGGGTGATTTTATCTGCCCGTCCTGCCGCCGCTCCATAGCCCGGATTATACCACCGTTCTGTCCCCTGTGCGGCGGGCCCCAGCCCGACGGCGCCCCCTGCTCCAGCTGCGCCGGCTGGCGGGTTCAGATAGA
>CAYLMC010000035.1:2983-9649 GCA_964384865.1 uncultured Dehalococcoidales bacterium
CCCAGCCCGACGGCGCCCCCTGCTCCAGCTGCGCCGGCTGGCGGGTTCAGATAGATGGCATCCGCGCCCTGTTCCAGTTTCACGGCGTGGTGCGCCAGGCGATTCACCAGCTGAAGTACCGTAACCTGCGGGCGATTGCCGGGGTCCTGGCGCAGGAATTAAGAGACTATCTGGATGAAAACCCGGTTTCGGCCGATGTCCTGGTGCCGGTGCCGCTCCACGGCAGGCGGCTGAGGGAGAGGGGCTATAACCAGTCCCTCCTGTTGGCGGAAGGCTTGGGCGAGCTGATCGGACTGCCGGTAGAGGCTGGCTGCCTGGTTCGCCGCCGGCATGCCCTCCCCCAGGCGAGGACGGCCGCTATGGAGGAGCGCAGGGAGAATGTTTCCGGCGCCTTCGCCTGTGTTGACGGCAGGCTCAAGGGCAGCCGGGTGCTGCTGATAGACGATGTCTCCACCACCGGAGCCACTCTGGATGCCTGCGCCGTAGCGCTGAAATCCGCCGGTGCCGCCTCGGTATGGGGGCTGGCGCTGGCGAAAGAGATATAGCAGGGAAGTACTACTGTCAGGAGTGTAATAGAAAGATGGAGTTACAGATTACGGGCAAGAACATGGATGTATCCCCTGAGGTGCGCCAGTACATCGAGCGTAAGCTGGACAGGATCGATCGTCACCTGAACAAGGTCATAGAGTACAAGGTGGAGATAGCCGAGCAGAAGACCAAGTCTCCCCAGCAGCGCTTCGTGGTGCAGGCCACCGTGGACAGTAATGGCACCCTGCTGCGCAGTCAGGAGAGGGCGGCGAGCCTGTTTGCCGCCGTGGACAAGGTGTCGGAGGTGATGGACAGGCAGATTGAGCGCTACAAAGGGAAGACGTATTACAAGAGGGGGCGGGGTAACACCTCGCCCAAGAACGAGGTCAGTGTGGGGGTGGATGTCTACGACGATGAAGAGATAGACGAAGCCGCCGGCAAGCTGGTCAAAATCAAGCGGTTTGTGGTTAAGCCGATGTCGCGGGACGAGGCTGTTCAGCAGATGGAACTGCTGGGGCACGACTTCTTCCTGTTCTACGATTCCGATGACCAGGGGCTTAACCTGGTATACCGCCGCCGGGACGGCGATTACGGGCTCATCAGGCCGGAGCTGGGCTGAGAGAGGCCGGCTCTGTCCTGCCGCAGGGATGGCGATCATGGCTGAGGAGATACAACATGCTGTTTTCAACACCGCCATGGGCTGGGTGGGGGTGTCGGCTTCGGCTAAAGGGGTGGCGCGTATCGTCCTGCCGAAGCGTTCCTCCGAGCAGGCGCGCCGTCTCCTCGGCGGCGACACAGATAGCACTTCGGCCAACCATCCCGACCTCGATGACCTGATCGGGCGTCTGAAGAGCTATTTCAGCGACGGCAGCGTGGACTTCCCCGACAGCATCGACTTATCAGGGTGCACCCCGTTTCAGCGCCGGGTATGGCGGGCGGTGAGGCAGATCCCCTATGGAGAGACTAGGAGCTATGGCTGGGTGGCCCGGAAGACCGGCAAGGCGAGGGCGGCTCGGGCGGTGGGGCAGGCTCTCTCCGCGAACCTTCTTCCCATTATCGTGCCCTGTCACCGGGTGATAGCCGGCGACGGCGGGCTGGGCGGCTTCAGCGATGGGTTGGGGTTGAAGCGGCGCCTCCTCCGCCTGGAGGCTCGGCGTTAGCCTGCACGGGACAGCTCGATTAAGAAGGTGGTTCCCCTCCCCATACGGCTCTTGGCGTATATCTTGCCTTCGTGCTCGGTGACGATGCCGTGACAGATGCTCAACCCCAGGCCGGTGCCGCCCTTCTTGTCGCGGGTGGTGAAGAAGGGGTCGAACAGCTTGTCCAGGTGCTCGTCGGGGATGCCGGGGCCGTTGTCGGCGAAGGATATCTTCACCCGGCTCTTCAGCTGCCTGGTTCTGATGGTGAGCTTCCCCTTGTGCCCCTGGCGGTTGGTTTCGCTCATCGCCTGCTCGGCGTTGAGGATGAGGTTCAAGAATACCTCCTGTATCTGGTGGAAGTCGCCTATCACCTGGGGGGATTGGGGGGAGAGGTCAAGTATTACCTCTATATTGCCGGTGTTCAGCTCGTAGGCTCTTAGTTCCAGGGCCTTTTCCACTGCCTCGTTTATCTTCACCAGCGCCTTCTCCGGCTTGTGGCGGCGGGCGAAGGTGAGTAGGTTCTGCACTATCCGGGCTACCCGCTGGGCTGACTCGTTGATTATCTTCAGCCCCTTACGGGTGTTTGCGTCGGTGGTTTTACGCAGCAGCAGCTCGGAGTAGCCCAGCACCCCGGTGAGGAGGTTGTTTACCTCGTGGGCGACTCCGGCGGCCAGCTCCCCGATGGCGGCCAGGCGGCTGGAAAGGTAAAGCTCCTGCTGGAGTCGCTTCTCCCTCTCCTCCGCCTGCTTGCGCTCGGTGGTTTCCCTGATGAAGGCGACATTGGCGTGTTGCTCCCTATAAATGGTGTAGGCGCTGGTAAGCTCGATGGGGACCTCGGCGCCGTCCTTCCTGATAATGGCCATCTCGAACAGCTCGGCGATGGTTTCACCGGTCATCTTTCTTCTGTGCCTGTGCAGAGCGGCCTGGCGGTATCTGGGGTGGACCAGGTCGAAGAAGGACATGCCCAGTAGCTCCTCCTCGGAGTAGCCGGTGATATGGGGCCATTCCTTGCTGACGAAGGTGTGGACGGCGTTCCCCTTTCCGGTGTCCTGGAGCATGACGATGGCCTCCCCGACGGCGCCGCCCAGGTTTATCAGGGTGCGGTATCTCTCCTCGCTCTCGCGCAGCTTCTCCGTGGCCTTCTTGAGGTCGGTGATGTCCAGCATGGAGCAGATGCTCCTTTTCGTCCCCGGGATGATATCAACGGTGAGCAGGGCGTCTTTGGTATTTCCCGCCTTGTCGTGGAACTGGAACTCGTATTCTTTAGGGACAGCGTTGGGGTTCTGGCGGCGCAGATAGTGATACTTCTTCATCCTCTCCAGGTCGGACTTGGATACGAGCTTCGTCCAGCTCATTCTGCCCTCTACTTCCTCCTTGGAGTATCCGGACAGCTTTTCGAACTGCGTGTTCACCAGGGAGACGGTGGTGTCCTCTTCGATGATGGCTGTGGCTGTCCCCGTGTTTTCGAAGACGGTGCGGTATTTCTCCTCGCCCTCTTTCAGCCTCTCCTCTATTTCCTTTCGCTCGGTGATATCGGTGAGCAGCCCGTCGGCATAGAGCTTGCCTTCTTCCTGATAGGTCCCGGTGGAGCGGTTCTTTATCCATATCCACCGCCCGTCCTGCCTCTTGAAGCGGTATTCAATATCATAGAGCTTGCTTTCTTTCATCAGGTCTTCGAGGGCTTTTTCGGCATGCTCTCGGTCGTCGGGGTGAACCCGGCTGAACCACTTAAACCAGCTGCCTTCCCGGTATTCCTCTTCCTGGGTATAGCCGGTGAGCTTATCCACATTGGGGCCGACGAAGACGATGTTGAAGTCTTCGTCCGAGGTCCAGATGACATCGGGTATATTGGCTATCAGGGAGCGGTATTTCTCCTCGCTCTCCTGCAGCGCCTCATCCATTATCTTTTTCTCGGTGACGTCCCTGGCGACACCTATCACCGTGGCCACTTTGCTGTTCTGGCCTCTCACCGGGGTGAGGCTGGTGCTCCACCACATCTCCTTTTCCCTGATAGTTATTTCGAATTCGATTGTGGCCGGCTTTCCCGTCTGGAGGATATCTTCGAGGCCCTCTACGTATTCAGCTGCGATTTCCCGGGGGAATAGGTCAAAGAGTGTTTTACCGGACAATTCCTCCGGCTCCTGCCCAAACAGGTCTGCCGTTGCCTTGTTCACGGACAATACCGTCATGTCTTTATCTATCTGGAAGATGAAATCGGTGGCATTTTCCACCAGTGCCCGGTACTTCTCCTCGCTCTCCTTCAACTTCTCATCCATCTTTTTGCGCTCGGTGATGTTGCGAAAGATACCTCTGGTAGCAACTGGCTTGCCATTTACAAATCTGCAGCTGGCACTTCCTTCAACCGTGATCTTCTCGCCCCCTTTAGTGACGAATACGGTTTCAATCCCGCTAACACTCTCTCCGGACAGCACGCGCTGCCACATCTCCATGCAGTGCGCCCGGCAATCGGGGTGGATAATGTCAAACAGCGAAAGGCCGTCGATTTCCTTCCTGGTATACCCAAGGGTTTTGCGCCAGGCAAGGTTGACATATATGAAATGACCATCGGGTTTGACACTCTGTATAAGGTCGTTGGCATTGTCGAACAGGTCGCGATACCGCTCCTCGCTCTTGCGCAGCGCTTCCTCGGCCTCTTTTTGCTCGGTGATGTCTTCTCCCGAGCTGAGGTGGCCAATGATGTTACCTGTTTCATCTGTCAACGTGGTATTGTGCCAGGCGATAATCCTTTCCTCTCCGCCCTTGGTCAGAACGGGGTTTTCATAATATTCAGCCTGCTCTATTTCTCCAGACAACAGCTTTTGGGAAACGGGTTTTACTAATTTCGAGATTCTTGGCGGGAGGAAATTATCAAACCAGCTTTTCCCAATAATCTCTTTTGCTTTGTATCCCAGAACCTCACAGCCCTTCTTGTTTATCAGGGTTACTATGCCTTCGGTGTTAATAGCTATGATGATAACTCCGGCTATATCGAGATATTTTTGTGCCTCAATTCTTTCTTTTTGTAGCTCCTCCGCCCGCTTGCGATCGGCTGCTGACGTTTCCAATTCGCCAGCCTGCCGGCGCAGCTCGGCGACTTCGCTTATCAGCTGCTGCTTGGTCTTATCTTGGTCTTTCATGGATATACAAATACACAGCCCTTTATTGAATGCTGGCGCTGGTTTCCTCCTCGTTATCAATGGCTGGGACTTTGCCGCCGGCTCCGACCGCGTTTCGTTCCAGCCACTGGTCTATCAAGGCGCGGTCGAAACGCCACTGCTGGCCCACCCTGGTTGCCGGGATGCCTTTGTCTTTCAACAGCCGGTAGATGGTCTTCCTGGTGACGCGCAGGTAGCTGGCGACCTCCGCCACGGTCATCAGGGATGGGGTATCGGTGGTTATTTTACTATTAGCTTGGGGTTTTTCGCTGTTGCCCACCGCTGAATCTCCTTCTCATCTATGCCGAGATTGCGGGCGATATCAGCGGTTCGCTGGGTTATCGCCTTGGAGAAAGCGGAGAACGGGTCCAGGCTGGTGGCTACGCCGCTGGCGATGGCGTCCATCTCGTTGACGGATTTTCCGGGGGGCTGTTTGCTCTCGATGGCATGGCGGATGCTGGCGTCTACCTTGTCCAGGTTGAATGGTTTTATCAGGTAGTCCGAGGCGCCCAGCTTCATCGCCTCCACGGCGGTGGTGACATCGTTGACCGCCGTTAACATGATGGCGGCGGTATCGGCATGGTTCAGCCACACCTCTCTGAGCACCTCCATGCCGGACATGCCGGGCAGCCTGATATCCAGCAGGATGACATCGAATTTATCCTGCTTCATTTTGGTCAGGGCTTCGTCGCCGCTCATGGCGGTGGCGCACTTGTAGTCCCTCTCGGTGAGCTCGTCATTGAGCAGGTCACAGATCACTTTCTCATCATCGACGATCAGAACATTTGGTTTTTTCCCTGCCATTAGTCCCCTCCTTTATCTGTTAGTATGGATACCTTCTGTCCACTATTGGCTCTTAATGTCTACCATAGTCCAAAGGTAAATGTCAAGTGTCACTAGGAGGACAGGCGTGGAGGGAGGGTGGTATGGGGGTGGGGTGGAGTTTATTTTTCGCTGTCGGGGCGGAGCAGTTTTGCCCGGTAAATCCTTCGCTTGCCCTCGGCGGTGCCTTTCACCTTGAGGTTGAGGAAGTCCATCTGGTACTCCTCTATCAAGCCCTCGGCGGCGAAGCTGAAGTAGGTATTATCGCCGATGATGATGTGGTCTATCACCCCTATGCGCATGATGCTGCCGGTGTAGACCAGCTCCCTGGTTACGGCTCTATCGTTCTTGCTGGGCTGAGGGTTTCCGGAGGGGTGGTTGTGGACGAATATCAGGGCGGCGGCGTCGTTCTTGATGGCGCCTTCCACTATCTCTCGTGGGGAGACGGCGCTGCTGCTCACCGTACCCTGGGCGAGGTCCGTTATCTCTATAATCTGGTTCTGGCTGGTCAGGTAGATGACCTTGAAGACCTCTTTTTTCAGGTCGCGCATGGAGTGGTACAGGTAGTCGAATATCTCCTGGGCAGATTTATAGATGGGCTTGTCCTTTATTCGCTCCTTGAGGAATACCCGTGCCACCTCCTGCACCAGCTTGATGGCAATGGCGGAATAGGCGCCGATGCCGTCTATGTTTGCCAGCTCCTCCGGGGCGGCTGCCAGGACGCCGCGCAGGGTCTTGAACCGCTTGATGGCTTCCTTAGCCTGCTGCTTGCAGTCCCGGCGTGGCTGCCCCAGGGTGAGCAGCAGCTCGACTACCTCGTAGTCATGGAAGCCGGTCAGCCCGCTCTTGAGAAACCGTTCCCGGAGCCGTTTTCTGTGTCCGCTTACCGTGTCCTGTGAAGACATCGTCTTCCTTCCCTATATTATATTAAGAGCCGCCGGTTTTCTCCACCTGTACCCCGTCTTTCCCCACCAGCCCCTCCAGCCTCTCCAGGAGCTGGGGGCAGCAGTCGGCGCGTATAT
>CAYLMC010000036.1:0-1509 GCA_964384865.1 uncultured Dehalococcoidales bacterium
CGCCGGCGGCATGGGAATCGGCATCGGCGCCTATGTCACCGCATTCCGGGGGATGCTGACCGACCTGGTGATGACCTACGGGGTGGCATCTCTGGCGGAGCTGGGCGAGTTTTTCGCGGTATTCAGCGGGGTGGCTGTCGCCCTAGGGGCAGTAGCCTTGATAGGCGGCATCTGCGCCCTGAAGAGGCGCTGCTGGGGGATGGCGCTCGCCGGAGCCATCTGCTCCCTGCCCATGATACCGATCGGGACGACCCTGGGGATACTGTCCGTGACATTCATCTCCAAGGGGAAGAAAGAGTTTTCCTGAACTGGTTAAGTTAATATATAGAAACGTAGCAAGCATCAAGGAGGACAGCAGAAAATGACCTGGAAACCAAAGGCAGCGGGAATCTTAAGCATTATCGGCGGTGTCTTCGGCATAGTCGCCGGCTCCATCGCCACGGCGATCACCAGCATGTTCGGTATGGAGCAGCTGGGGGGCGGATTCATCGCCCTGGGCGTAATCGCCCTAGCAGGAGGTATCGTGTCCCTGAAAAGGAGGGTGTGGGGGCTCGGCCTGGCCGGAGCCATCTGTGCCCTGTTCCCGGTGGTTCCCCTGGGGATACTGGCTATTATATTCGTCTCTATGGGCAAGAAGGAATTCAAATAATTCCATAATCCGTTATACACGGCTAGACAGGTTAATCGAAAATTGCGCATATCTAAGCTCTTCGGCAAGACGCAGAGAGAGGTGACGGCTGAGGCGGAGACTATCAGCCACCAGCTGTTGCTGAAATCGGGAATGATATACCAGGTGGCTGCCGGGGTATACTCCTACCTGCCCCTGGGCTGGCGGGTGCTGAAGAAGATTGAGAACATCATCCGGGAGGAGATGGACCGCGCCGGCGGACAGGAGCTGATGCTGCCGGTGCTGCAGCCCATAGAGCTGTGGCACAAGACCGGGCGCGATGTCGCCTTCGGCAAGAGCCTGTTCATCCTCCTCGATCGTAAAGAGCGCCAGCTTGCCCTGGGCCCCACCCATGAGGAGATAATCACCGAGCTCGCCAGCCACCACATCAAGAGCTACCGCGACCTGCCCCTGCTCCTGTACCAGATTCAGACCAAGTTCCGCGACGAGCCTCGCCCCCGCGGCGGGCTGCTCCGTGTCCGCGAGTTCGGCATGAAGGACCTGTACAGCTTCGACAGCGACGAAGCCGGGCTGGGCAAGAGCTACGACAGGATGCTCCAGGCGTATAAAGACATCTACGACCGCTGCGGGCTGTGCTCCATCCTGGTGGAGGCTGACAGCGGCGCCATCGGGGGCAAGGACTCCCACGAGTTCATGGTGGTCACCGAGACCGGCGAGGACGAGATAGTCAGCTGCGCCAAGTGCGGCTATACCGCCAACATGGAGAAGGCACAGAGCGTCCGGGAGAAGCCCGCCGCGGAGAAGCCCCTCCCCCTGGAGAAGGTAGCCACCCCCGGAGTGAAAACCATCAAGGGGCTGGCTGACTTCGTCGGCGTGCCCCA
>CAYLMC010000036.1:1609-6522 GCA_964384865.1 uncultured Dehalococcoidales bacterium
CCACCCCCGGAGTGAAAACCATCAAGGGGCTGGCTGACTTCGTCGGCGTGCCCCAGTCCCGCACCCTGAAGGCGGTGTTCTACAGCGCGGACGGCAAGCTGGTCATCGTGGTCATCAGGGGGGATATAGAAGTAAACGAGGTCAAGCTGAAGAATATCCTAGGCTGCTCCGAGATGCGCCTGGCCACGGATGCTGAGCTTGCCCAAGCCGGGCTTATCGCCGGGTCGGCATCGCCGGTGGGCGTAAAGGGCATCCGGGTCATCGCCGACGAATCGGTGCCTGAGGCACCGAACCTGGTCGCCGGAGGCAACAAGCCCGACATCCATATCAAGAATACCAACTATGAGCGTGATTTCAAGGCGGACATCGTCGCCGATATCGCCCAGGCCGCGGCCGGAGAGGGCTGCCCCAAGTGCGGCGGCAAGCTGGCATCCAGCCGCGGCATCGAGGTGGGGCACATCTTCAAGCTGGGCACCTTCCTCAGCGAGAAGCTGGGGGCGTGCTTCACGGACGCCAACGGCGAGTCCAAGCCGGTCATAATGGGCTGCTACGGCATCGGGATAGGCAGGCTGCTGGCAGCTGCCATAGAGCAGAACCACGACGACAAGGGCATAGTCTGGCCGATGGCGCTCGCCCCCTACCACATCCACCTCTGCCCACTATATAAGGAAGGCAGCCAGGTAGCCGAAACCGCCGACAAGCTCTACGATGAGCTAACTGATATGGGTGTGGAGGTGCTCTACGACGACCGCCAGGAATCGCCGGGGGTCAAGTTCAATGACGCCGACCTGCTGGGGATACCCCTTCGGGCTACCATCAGCCCCCGTTCCCTGGAGAAGGACAGCGTGGAGATAAAACGGCGCAGCGCCGATAAACCGGAGCTGCTGCCCCAGGATGGAATAGCCGCCAAGCTGGCGGAGATGGTCAGGGACTAGCCGTCAGCGGCCGGGCGGCGGGGTGGTGGTCAGACGGGAAAGAGGCGTCCGGCTGCAGTACGGTACGAACCCCTCCTCCAGAGACATCTGGTAGGCATCCCCGGCATGCTCCACGGCGTATTCGCAGTTGAACACCGGCATGCCGGCGTCCTGATAGCTCTCCAGGTGCTCCAGGTAGTAGTCCGTCAGGGACGGCTCGTTGCGGATGTCGTATCCGTCCTCGTCATCCCAGTCGTCGCTGGCTTCCCCGCCGTACCATATAGATTCCTGGGCGATGGCATCTATCATAGAGAGCAGCTCCGGATGCCCCTGGCTCAAGGCAGCCGCGTTCTGCTGGATGATGATGAAGTCCGGGTCCCGGCTTCGGGCGTAGTCTCTTATCTCGGCGATGAAACCTATCATCTCCGCCGCCGGGTCCCTGCCCCGCCGCCCCGCCTCCGCCATCACCGCCGGGTCTTCATAGCCCTCCACCCAGTCCAGGTAGACGCCGTCGAATCCGTCTCGGAGAACCTCATCCAGGGCGCTGGCGTAGTCCCCGTAGGGAGCGCTGTCCTGGTTCTGGCCGTAGATAATGATGTCTTTCCATCTCTCATCCCAGTAAGCCACCGGGAAGTTACCGCCCCAGCCGTCGGGGTCGTGAGCCAGTATATAGCTGGGCCAGACATCCGGCCTCGGCTCCCCCAGCTCCCACTCCCCTGCCCAGTCCCAGTACCACCGCCAGTCCTCCGCCTCTCCGATATCTATATAGGCTATCACCAGCCTGCTTCTGCCGTCTGCGGTTGCTTTCAGCGTCTCCACCATTCCCCTGGTGTCGAACAGCCTGTCACCGGATGACCAGTCCGTCCTGGTGGGCTCCAGCACCAGCATATCGTAGCCGGAATCCGCCAGGGCGCATACCGCCCCCGGCCCGGTTATCCCCTGGAGCTGGTATCCCCAGTGCTTGACCTCTCCCAGAGGCAGTGGTGGCGGCGCTTCTTCGGCGGGCGGCTCCCCAACGACATCACCGGCGGGCTGTGCCGGCGGTGTTTCTGCTATGGGCTGTGGTTGGACTTCGGCTTCGCCAGCAGGCTGCTTAGCTTGAGCGCAGCCCGCCAGGGAAAGCAGGCAGAGGATAGAGATAAGGCAGTAGAGCTTCTTCATGGCGAGTGCCTACGATATCAGGCGCGCAGGGTGGCGCCGAGCTCGGCGGACAGCTTGTCCAGTATCCGCTTCTGTAGCTTGTTGACCTCATCGTCGGTGAGGGTGTGGTCCGGGGACTGGAAGGTGATGCTGTATGCCAGGGACTTCTTCCCCGACGGCACCTGCTCGCCGGAATAGACATCGAACACGGCGATATCCACCACCAGGGGGAAGCCGCCGATAATATCCGCCACCTGCCGATGGGCGATGCCGGCGTCCAACACCAGGGCGATATCCCTGACCATGGTGGGGAACGGCGATATGGGCTGGAACATATGATGCCCTAGAGACAGGGGCAGCAGCGCCGCCAGGTTCAGCTCGAAGAGATACGCCGTCTCCGGTATATCGAAGGCAAGCGCCACCTTGGGGTGCACCTCGCCGAGGGCGCCGAGATGGATATCTCCGGCGGCTATCGCCGCCTGCCGCAACGGGTGAAGGCTGGGGTCTCTGCCCTCCGTGAAGGTGGCAGCTACATCCAGGCGGGCGAGCAGCCCCTCCACCACCCCCTTGGCATCATAGAAATCGAAATTGTCTTCGCCGCCGTGCCATGACTTCTCCCCCCGCAGCCCGCTGGCAACGCCGCAGACCATCTCCGGCTCCTCGGGGAGGTCTTTATGTCTGGGCAGATACACCCGGCCCAGCTCGAAAAGCCTTATGCCGCCCTCCCCATGACGGCGGTTGGCGGACAGAGCGGCCAGCAGGTTGGAGCGCAGGGTGGGACGAAGGTACTCCTGCTCCAGAGTCATCGGGTTGGCCACCCGGAGCGGCTCCGGCTCGAAGGAGCCGCCGTCCGGCAGCAGCCTATGAAGTGCCTCCAGCCCGACCAGCGAGTAGGTGATCACCTCCTGGAAGCCGTAGCCGATCATCCCTTCCAACACGCTACTTTTCACCGTCAGGGAGGGGCTGGGGTTGTGTCTCGGTAAGTGCTGGCTGAGCATGGTGGTGGGGATGCTGTCATAGCCGATGAGGCGGGCCACCTCCTCGATGAGGTCGATGGCGCCGTGAATATCGCTGCGCCAGTATGGTGCGGTGGCTGACACCCCGTCAACCCCCTTCTCACAGTCGAATCCCAGCGCGGTCAATGCCTGCGCCATCTGGCCGATGCTGAACTCTACCCCCAGGACGCGTTTCGTCTCCTCTGCCGATACCATTACCGGCTCAGGCTCAGCTTTGCCGGGGTAGACGTCTATAATACCTTTGGCGGCCTCGCCGCCGGTCAGCTCCACTATCAGCTGGGTGGCTCTCCTGATGGCGGGGAGGGTCAGCTCCGGGCGGATGCCCCTCTCGAAGCGCAGGCATGCCTCGCTGGGGATCCCCAGCACCCGGCCGGTGTAGTGGATGTTGGCCGGGTTCCAGCTCGCCGCCTCCAGTAGTATGTCTGTCGTCTCCGGGGCGACCTCGCTGTCGGCGCCGCCCATGATGCCGGCCAGAGCCACCGCCTCCTTCTCATCGGCGACGACCAGCATATCCGGGGATAGCTTCCTGTCCTCCCCGTCCAGGGTGGTGATGGTCTCCCCCTTGGCGGGACGGCGCACGACGATCTTGCCCCCTTTTATCCGCTGATAGTCGAAGGCGTGTAATGGCTGGCCGTATTCCAGCATGACATAGTTGGTGATATCCACGATGTTGTTGATCGGCCGCATGCCGCATTTGAGCAATCTCTGCTGCATCCATACCGGCGACGGGGCTATCTTCACCCCCGTAATCAGGCTGGCGCAGTAGCGCGGGCAGAGGTCTGGGGCGGCTATGTCCACGGAGAGCTGCTTTTCGATGGGCCCGCCGTCTTCCGGGTATTCTACACTGGGGTCAGGCAGGTTGTTTCCGGTGATGGCGGCGGCCTCCCTGGCAATACCCAGCACACACAGGCAATCGGGGCGGTTGGGGGTGACATCGGCGTCCAGCACGGTGTCCCCCAGGTAATCGGACAGCGCCGCGCCCAGGGGGGCATCGGCGGGAAGTATCATAATGCCCTCGTGACTGTCCGAGATGCCCAGCTCCATCTCCGAGCACACCATGCCCTTGGAGACGACGCCGCGAATCTTGGCTGCCTTCAGACAGAACTGCTTGCCGTCGTGCCCGTCGACGAGGTTGGCACCGACGCGGGCGAAGGCTACTTTATCGCCCAGGTTCAGGTTCGGCGCCCCGCAGACGACGGTGTGCTTCTCTGCGCCCAGGTCCACGGTCGCCAGACGCAGGCGGTCGGCATTGGGGTGGGGGTCCATGGCAGCGACACAGCCGACGACGACATTGTCCCAACCGGCGCCGATGACCTGCACCCCCTTTATCTCGGTGCCGGCCATGGTCAGCCGCTCGGCGATATCCGCCGCGGGCAGCCCGGTATCGACATACTCTTCAATCCAGCTTAGCGGTATCTTCATGGTTAAAACTGCTTTAAGAATCTCGTGTCGCTGCCGTAAAACAGCCTGATGTCATCGATGTTATGGCGCAGCATGGGCAGACGGTCTATCCCCATGCCGAAGGCGAAGCCGGTGTAAACATCGGGGTCTATCCCGGCGCGTTGGAGCACCTCGGGGTGGGTCATCCCGGCGCCCAGTATCTCTATCCAGCCGCTGTCGCCGCACAGGCGGCAGCCGGTGCCGGCGCACTTCAGGCACTCGATGGCCATCTCCACGCCGGGCTCGACGAAGGGGAAGTAGTCGCAGCGGAAGCGCACCTTCCTCTCCTCGCCGAAGAAACGGCGGGAGAACTCGTAGAGGGTCCCCTTCAGGTCCGCCATGGTGATACCCTTATCCACCGCCTGCCCGTCTATCTGGTGGAACATGGGGACATGGGTGGCGT
>CAYLMC010000036.1:6622-9553 GCA_964384865.1 uncultured Dehalococcoidales bacterium
CCCTTATCCACCGCCTGCCCGTCTATCTGGTGGAACATGGGGACATGGGTGGCGTCGCTGGCCTCGTAGCGGTAGACCCGCCCCGGCGACACTATCCTGACAGGAGGCTCCTGGCTCTCGATAGTCCTGGCGCTGACCGAGGTGTTGTGCGTCCGCAGCAGCATGGTGCGGCGGCCGCCGTCGTCCCGATAGTCTATCCAGGATGTGGACATGACATCGCGGGCGGGGTGCTCCTCCGGGATGTTGAGCGCCTCGAAGTTGTAATAGTCCCACTCCACCTCGGGCCCCTCGGTAACCTGGAAGCCCATGGAGGTGAATATATCGCATATCTCGTGTAGGGTCTGGGTGATGGGGTGCAGCCGTCCCCGGGGAAGGGCTCGCCCGGGCAGAGTGATATCAATGCCCTCTTCGACCGCCGACAGCGACAGCTTGGCATCCCTGAGAGCCTGTTCCTTCTGGCTAAGACTCTCCTCCAGGCCGGCTCTGACCTGGTTGGCGCAGGCGCCGACAGCCTTTCTTTCCTCAATGGGCAGGTCGGACAGGCCGCGCAGTATCTGGGTCAGCTGGCTCTTCTTGCCCAGGTAGGTAATGCGCCAGGAATCCATGTCCGCGGCGGTTTCAATGCTGTTCAGCTCTTGGAGGGCTTTGGTTTTTAAAGCTTCCAGTTGTTTGAGCATCTCTGGCTCTTATCAGCCCTGGATTTTGGCCTTGGCTAAGGTCACCAGGTCGGCAAAGGATTCAGGCTCTCTGACCGCCATATCGGCCAGCATCTTGCGGTTAATCTCGACCCCAGACTTCTTCAGTCCTTCTATAAACTGGCTGTAGGTGAGCCCCTGGGCCCTGCTGGCGGCGTTCACCCGCGAAATCCACAGTCGTCTCATGTCGCCCTTGCGCTCGCGGCGATGGAAATAGGCATAGCTCAACGACTTCAGCATGGACTCGTGAGCCCGCCGGTAGATGTTGTGCTTGGTCGCCCGGTGCCCCTTGGTCAGGGACAGCACCTTCTTGTGTCTGCGATGAGCGGCTACGCCCCTCTTTACTCTAGGCAAGGTATCCTCCTATCTGATTCCATACGGTATAAGTCTTTTTATCCGGGCCCTGTCGCTGGGGCTTACCGGTATCATCTCTCCGTAAAGGCGCTTTACCCGCTTCGCCTTGCGGCGGCGGAAATGGCTCTTGCCTCCCTTAGTGCGCAGCAGCTTGCCGCTGCCGGTAATATGAAAGCGACCCTTAACGCCCTTATGGGTCTTAATTTTTGGCATCCTGGTCTCCCTTTTCCTTCACTTCTTTAGCGGCCTTCTTGACGGGCCCCGGCGCCAGAATCATAATCATTCTTCTGCCGTACATGGCCGGCTGCCTCTCCGGGGCAGCCACTTCGCTGACAGTATCCGCCATCCTTTTCAACAGCCCCAAGCCGATATCGGGATGGGTTATCTCACGTCCCCGGAACAGCACGCTCACCTTCACCTTGTCCCCGCCGTCCAGCAGCTTCCTTGCCGTCCGAGCCTTGGCTTCGAAGTCATGGTCGCCAATCTTGGGCCGTATGCGCACCTCTCTGAGCAGAGATACCTTCTGGCTCTTCCTGGCCAGGCGCTCCTTCTTAGCCTGCTCATACTTGTACTTGCCGTAATCGAGCAGGCGGCATACCGGAGGCGCTGCGGTCGGCGCCACTTCAACCAGGTCAAGATTCTGCCTCCTGGCGGCATCCTGCGCCTGGTCTATGGGCAGGACACCCAGCTGTTCCCCTTTATCCCCTACCAGGCGAACCTCTCTGGCTCTGATCTCCCGGTTAACACGCAGCTTCTTAACTATGTCCCTATCTACCTCCTTGGAACCCAGCCTTTACAGGCGTAAACTATAGCATAATCGCCTGGAGTAATCAAATCACAGGCTTAATTCATTCTCTCTGCCGGCATCAGCCGCCATGACGCGCTTCTTGAAATCGACGAAGGGCTTGCCGGGAGCCTGCTCGCCGCTGCGCAGCCGTACCGAGACGGCGCCGTCTGCCACCTCTTTATCGCCCACTATCAGCATGTAGGGAACCTTCTCCATCTGCGCCTGCCTGATTTTGAGGTTCACCCTCTCCGAGCGGGCGTCGACATCGGCCCGTAGCCCGGCCTGCTTCAGCTCCGCCTCCAGCTTACGGGCGTAGTCCAGGTGGCGGTCGGCTATGGGCAGTATCATCACCTGAACCGGCGCCAGCCACACCGGGAAGGCTCCCCCGTAGTGCTCTATCAGGGACGCCAGGAAGCGCTCCATGCTCCCCAGCACGGTGCGGTGCACCATGGCTACCGAGTGCTCGCCGCCGTCCTCGCCGATGTAGGTGACATCGAAGCGCTGGGGCAGGTTGAAGTCCACCTGGATGGTGGGCCCCTGCCACCCCCTCCCCAGGGCATCCTCGAACTTGATGTCTATCTTGGGCCCATAGAACACCCCCTCGCCGGGGTCTATGTCATAGTCTACCCCCAGTCTCTCCAGGGACTTCTTCAGGGTGTCGGTAGCCTCCTCCCACACCTCCAGCGAGCCGGCGTATTTATCCGGGCGCGTGGACAGCATCACCTTGTAGTTGGTGAAGCCGAAGGTATCTATCATAAAGCGAGCCAGCTCCAGTACAGACACCACCTCGTCCTCCAGTTGGTCGAAACGGCAGAAGATATGGGCGTCGTCCTGGGTGAAGCCCCGGACGCGGGAAAGCCCGTGCAGCACCCCGGAGCGCTCGTAGCGGTAGACCGTGCCCAGCTCGGCATAGCGCAGGGGCAGGTCGCGGTAGCTGCGCAGCCTGGTCTTGTATATCAGTATGTGCCCCACGCAGTTCATCGGCTTGATGACATACTCCTGCTCGTCTATCTCCATGGGGCTGTACATGTTCTCGCGGTAGAACTCCCAGTGCCCGCTGGTCTGCCACAGGCCAATCTTGCCGATGTGGGGGGT
>CAYLMC010000037.1:0-9390 GCA_964384865.1 uncultured Dehalococcoidales bacterium
CCCGCCCGCCCCCGCCCAGCCCCGTCCAAAAACCATCCCGCTCCTGGAAGGGCAGGGGGTTGACCATCACCATGATAGCCCTGTTCTTCGCCGTGCTGTTCTTCTGGTACAGCGAGATGATAGGGAGCACCTTCTCCTACGGGGTGCGCTTCATCTACGAGATGTTCGCCCAGTGGCAGTGGTTCCTCTCCGGCGATGCCGGCGGCCAGCCCGTCCAGGCGGCGCTGGGGCGGAGCATGCCCGGAGCCGTCCTGCCCCAGAGGATAGAGTTCGCCTTCAGCTGGCTGAGCGTGGCCCTGGTCAGCCTGGGGCTGCTCACCGCGGTGCGGCGGTACCGCAATATGGTAGCCGGTCCCACCTCCGGGGGCGACAAGGATGCCTTCCTGGTGCGCAGGTTCGGCTTGCCCTACCTGGTGCTGTCCATAGCCTGCTTCGTTCTGCTGGTGGCCTCTGTGGTCATGCCCTATGTCTCGGAGAACTACGGCGCCAGCAAGAACTACTTCCAGATGATGGTGCCGCTGTCCGTGTTCTTCGTCATCGGCGGGATGGAGGCGGCGCGCTATATCAGGACGCGCCCGTACTGGGTGCTGCTGGCGGTGACCATTCCGTTCTTTCTCAGCACCAGCGGTGTCAGCTACCAGCTGCTGGGGGCGCCCAAAGCGATCCCCCTCACCTCGCAGGGCCCCCTCTACAGCGATATGTACCTCTCCAATGCCGAGAGCGGCTCGGCTAAGTGGCTGCGTAGACACGGCGGCGGAGAGACGATATATGTCCACGGGGGCACCCGCAGCATACTCCTCAGCCAGGGGGGGATACCCTACCGGCAGACCGATTACCAGCTGGTGGAGCGCTATGAGGAGGGAAAGCCCATCCTCGGCTATATCTACCTCAGGCGCCAGGAGCTGGTTGACGACGGCTTCCTCACCAGGTATCCGGGGATGTTCGTCGGCAGGGATAAGATCTACGCCAACGGCAGCTCGGAGATATACCGCTAGCAGCCCCGGAAAATGGTGCGGTGCCCCAGCTTTATCAGCCGCCAGCAGCCGGCATGCCTGTCCCGGAGATAACCCTTCACATTACCTAGCGGTGGCGTGTCCCATGCCGCGTGCACTACCAGGTTGGCTATCTCCGCCGAGCGGCGGCGTAATGCCTGCCGGCAGTGCGGGTAGTGGTTCCGGTATCGGACGACCAGCGCCAGGCTCCTCACCGCCGGGATGATTCTCATGCGCAGGGCGTAGCCCGCCCCCCGCTCCCGGGCGGTGTAGCGGACGACATAGGTGGGGAGGTTGGCCAGCTTGCCCGCCGTCCCCAGCTTGACCCACAGGCCGTAGTCCTCGCTGTAGGGGAGACGGGACTGCCGGTATCCGCCGAGGTTTATAGCCGCCTTCCGGCGGTACATCGCGCTGGAGTGGATGAAGGGGTTCTCCATCAGCACCCGCTCCCTTATTTCTCCGTCTGTCTGCGGCATCAGCCGGCGGGAGAGCTCGGCGCCGCTTTCGTCCACGGTTATCGCCCCGCCCCCCACCAGGACATAGTCCGGGCGGTCGTCCAGAAACGCTGCCTGCTTCCACAGCTTGTCATTGTCCAGCCAGATATCGTCGTCGTCGATGATGGCGATGTAGTCGCCCTGTGCCCGGCCGAGCCCCCTGTTCAGGGCGCCGGCGTAGCCCAGGTTGCGCTCGTTCCTGGTATAGACTATGCGCTTGTCCTCGATTTTCCGGACGACGGCGGCGGTATCGTCGCCGGAGCAGTCGTCGACCACTATCAGCTCGCAGTCCCGGAGGCTCTGGCTGAGGACGCTGCCGATAGCCGCTGTTATGGTGCCGCTGCCGTTGTAGGTGGCTAGGACTACGCTCACCCGTGGCCGCCGGCTCATGGGGTCTCTGCCTCCCCCATGCGGCGGGCTTTCTCCAGCAACTCCGGGGTGTCTATGCCGGTTGCCGGGCGCGGCATCGGCACCCCCAGTATTTTATAGCCTTCGGCGATGAGGCGGGGGATGATGTCCCTGCCGAAGTCGCTGAAGCCCTTCGGTATGGCATCTAATAGCTTCGGCTCGATGACGTAGATGCCGGCGTTCACCCAGCGGCTGTCTATGTCACCCGGCGCCGGCTTCTCCACGAAGCGCTCTATCCAACCCTCCCGGTTCATCACGGCCACACCGCCGTGAGCGGTGTCGTCGGTCTGGCACAGGGCGATGCTCATGTCGGCGCTCGCCTGGATGTGTCTCTCATGGATGTCGCCCAGGTCGTAATCGTGGCAGTAGTTGTCGGCGTAGATGACGAAGAACCGCCCCCCGCCCAGCTCGTCCGCCAGGCGCTTCACCCCGCCCGCCGTCCCCAGTATCTCCCTCTCCAGGGAGTAGGTGATGGAGACGCCCAGGCGCTTGCCGTCCCCCAGGCGCGCCAGTATGACCTCCGGCAGGTGGTGCAGGTTGATACAGATATCGCTGACCCCGAACCGTTTACACATCTCGATGTTGTGCTCTATGACCGGCCGGCCCAGGACGGGCAGCATCGGCTTGGGGATGGTGCGGGCGATGTCGCCCAGGCGCTCGCCCTTGCCGGCGGCAAGCAGGACGGCTTTCATACCCCGGCGTGCCTCCCGGCGGCGATGCTCTCCCGGATGACCGGGATGCGGTCGGCCAGGGATATCCGCGGCTTCCAGCCGAACAGCTCCCCGGCGAGGCGGTTGTTGAAGGCGAAGCCGTAGTCTCCGCCTCCGGTCTCGGCTATCTTCGCCTCGGGGTTGAGCATATTGATGTACTGCCGTATGGAGAGGATGCTGTCCCGGCCGCCGCCGGCGTTTATCTTCACCCCGCAGCGTCCGGACTCCAGGATAAGCTCTATCAGCCGGCCCAGGTCGTCGGTGTGCAGGGGGTCGCGGAACTGCTTGCCGCCGCTAGCTACCGTGACCGGTCCTCCCGCCGCCAGCTTCTTCATGATGTTCAGCACCCAGCCTCCGCGGCAGTGGTCGTTATCCGTGTAGGCGGTGGACAGGCGCACCACCACCGTGCCGGGGTGGTGGTGGGCGATGACCTCGCCAGCCAGCTTCGTCCGTCCGTAGATTGTCTGGGGGGCGAAGGGTTGGGCATCATCCACCAGGAAGCGCGGCCGGTAGCTGAACTGCTCCTCCCGGACATCGTCAGGGGTGTAAACTTGGCCGAAGACGTCTTTAGTGGATATCTGGATGAGTCTGATATCAGTCCCCTCCAGGGCGGAGACTATGGCTCTGGTGCCGTCGATGTTCACCCGCTCGCTTTCCGGGTCGGGGAGGGCGCCGGCGTTGGCCTTGTTGATGACGGCGGCGCAGTTGACCACCGCGGTGATGTTCATGTCTCGTATAATGGCTCTGTCCAGGCGGCAGATGTCATCGTCACGGCCCCAACCGACCACATGGTGGCGCTCCCCCAGGTAGCTCATCAGCCCGGCGCCGACATAGCCCTGGTGGCCGGTGAGCAGTATCTTCATGCCTGCCCCCTTATCATAGCGGCCACCTTTTTGCCGATGGACTGGCAGGTGATTATCTTGGCGGCGAACACCGACAGGCAGCCGCTGCCGTGGTCGGCTATCTCGGTGAGGCGGGCGTCCTCGTCCAGGCGGGTGCCGTCCACTACCCGGTCCACGAAGATAGAGCGCAGGTAGGTCGCTTTCCTCAGTAGGGGTATGTATTGGGCGCAGGCGTCCAGTATCCCCTGCCAATCGGACTCGATGTAATTGACTCGTTTCAGCAGGGGAACCGTCTCCGGGCAGATATCGCGCGCCAGCTGGGAGGCGGTGACATGCGCCAGCAGGTAGCGGTTGCTGTGCCCCAGGGGGAGGAAGGAGACGAACGGCCCGTCCTGGACGGTTACCCCCAGTTTCTCCGCCACCGGCAGCTCGATGACATCCAGCTCCTGGAGGTTGAACTGGAACAGCCGCTTGTCGAAGCCGAACCAGTGGCAGAAGCGGTTATAGCCGGCGTACATGGCGTTGATGACATAGTCGAAGCGGTATTGCCGCTGCTTCCCCAGGCTGTGAACGGTGAGAACTTTATCGCCGCTGGGCTCTATCTCGCCGGAGAGGACGCGGTGGCCGGTCTTGACCTCCACCGTGGCGGTGGCGGCGAGCCGCTTCTGCACCAGGCTTTTCAGTATGTCGAAGTCGTAGATGCCCTCCTTGACCCGCAGGCTGAGGGCTATTTCAGCTCTGTCCAGCACGCCCTCGGCGGGCCACTCCTCGCGGAACTCCAGCCCCATATCCTGGCAGAAGCGGACATAGCCCTCCGGGGTGGTCAGGGACTTCTCCTTGGCCACGCAGTAGTAGTTGGCGAAGTCCCAGAAGCAGCACTCGCCGTAGGTCCCCTCGAACTCGTCCCGGCTCTCCAGGCACTGCCGGGCGGTGGCCTTGCTGCGGGGGTAGTGGAAGCCGTAGTGATGCCGGTTGTGGTTGGCGTAGGTGGCGCCGGTGAGGATATCGTCGTCCTGCTCGAAGACGGTGACATCATGCGTTTTATCCAGGCTGAGGGCGCAGGATAGCCCGAACAGCCCCCCGCCCACTATGCCCACCCTGGGGCGGTTTTTTTCTGTTTTCATATCATAACCTCGTCTTAATCAGCCTTCACCGAGGCCAGGCGGTGGCCGGCGCTCTGCCGCGACCTGGTCTCCAGGTGCTTCTTGGTGTTGACGCCCTGGTTGGCGCGGTCCCTTATCTCCTCCAGCCTCTGCGGCGGCACGACGGTGTTCTTCATCACCGGGTTCTTCCAGTTCATGATGTCGGGGTCGAAGCCTTCGTCCAGGTGCCCGCCCTCTATGGCCATATCGTAGAGGCGGCTGCCGGGGAAGGGGATCGGTATGAAGAAGGTGACATAGGGTGCCCCGGCGTCCATCAGCCGGCGCGCCAGTTCTATGGTCTGGCCTATCTCCGACTCGGTCTCATCGGGGAAGCCGATCATCATGTTCACCGGCGCGCTCATCCCGATATCGGTCAGGGTTCTCATCAGCCGGGGCAGGTCCATTTTCTCCGGGAGGACCTTGTTGGTGGCGTATTTCTTTAGAATCCTTCGCGAGGCGGACTCCACCGGAAACACCATCTGCTCGAAGCCGGCGTCCTTGAGCGCCGCCAGGTATTCGCTGTCTATCCGCCAGCGTCCGTCTCTATCCGTGCGGTCGCGGTGGTAGAGGTCTATCAGGTTGACGCCGTTGACATCGGATATGGACAGTCCCCGGTCACGGACGCGGCCCAGTATCGCCATCACCCGGTTTTTATCGCTGAGCAGGGTGTCGTCCTCGAAGAACAGCCGCTCCACCCCCAGGGCTTTGAGGGCGTCTATCTCCGCCACCACCCGCTCTATGGAGTGGTGTCTCAGCCGCCCCACCGCCCCGGCCACCCCGCCGGCGTCTTTTTCGGCAGATATATGGCAGTAGGCGCAGCGGAACGGGCACCCCCGCGAGGTCATGATGGGGGCGTAGCGGCGGCTGCCTCCCCTGGTGACATCCACCCCGTGGGGGGCGGCTATCTGCTCGTATTTAGCCAGGGGGAGCTTCTCCCATGCCGGCATGGCCAGGTCGTCCAGGCCCTTCGGGAAGCAGCTTCCGTCCACCGGGTTGACCGCTATTTTCCCGCCGTCATTGAAGGCGACCCCGGCGACATCGCGCAGGGAGCCGCCGCCGAAGTGCGCCTGAACCATGCCGGGCAGGACCAGCTCTCCCTCGGTGAGGCAGATGGCGTCGAAGTGCCCCGTGGCCAGGAACCTTTCCTTGAGGGCGCGGGCGTTTATCCCCCCGCCGTATACCCTCACCGCCGGGCAGGCCCGCTTGATGGCGGCGGCCGTCCCGAACGCCATCCTGGTCTGGCAGGTGAAGTTCGAGCTGATGCCGACGAAGCCGTAGCCGCCGCCGGCGACGAAGTCCGCTATCTCCTCGAAGCCCATCCCTATCCGGATGAGCCCGCTTTCCTGGCGGACGCTCCTATAGAAGGTCTCTTCGAGACTGTGGCTATTGCCGCCCACCGAGGCGTCCAGTATATCGGTGGGGACGCCGTGCCGCTCCAGGGAGGCTGCCAGGTACAGCGGCCCCAGGGAGCCGTCCGGGCGGGGGGTCTCCACATCCATCAGCTGGTTGGGGGGGTAGATGAGCAGACCGGTAATGTCTGCCGGTATTCTCGCTGTTTTCATCGTCTCGCCGGTTTCGTTATGCCCTGGCGCCGCTCAGCGCCGACATCGCTTTGCGGGCGTCGGCGGTGAACTGGCGCACCGTATCCCTGGTGTTCTTGTGGTCGGCCATCTTGCCCAGGAACTGCGGCGGCACGGTGATGATGTGGGCGCCGGTCATCACCGCCTGGAGGACGTCCCCCACCGACCGGATGCTGCCCACGATCACCTTGCCCTTGAACCGCCAGCACTCCAGCCAGTCCACGGCGTTGGTGATCACCTCGGTGGGGTCTCCGCCCTCGTCACCTATCCGCCCGGCGAACAGGCTGATGTAGCTTGCTCCCGCCTTGGCCGCCAGTATGACCTGCCCCAGGGACATGGCGGCGGTGGCGTTCACCCTGATGCCCTCCTCCTCCAGGCGGTGCATCACCCCGTAGCAGGGGGTGCCGCCCTCGGTCTCCTGCGGTATCTTGATGACGATGTTCTTCGCCCAGGAGGCGAGCTCCCTGGCCTGGACTACCATCTCATCCAGGTCGTTGGTGGTTACCTCCACGCTCAACGGGAGGGGGTCTATCAGGGCGGCTATCTCCCGCGCCCGCTTCTCCATGTCGTGCGCCCCGTCCTTGAGCATGATGGAGGGGTTGGTGGTAACCCCGTCGGCGATGCCCATGCCGACCCATTTGTCAATCTCGTCCATGTTGGCTGAATCGATGAATATCTCCATGTTTACCCTCCGCATTTATAATAATTCCGGCCGCTTCGGCGAGACTTGCGGCGATAGCGTCCGGACGGGCGTTCTGCTCCTCGATGAGGTGGCACAGCTCGCACTTCATCCTCCCCAGCAGTATCGTCCGGCAGCCGGCGCTCTTTCCCGCCTGTATATCGGTAATCCCGTCCCCGACCATCCATGACCGGGGCAGGTCTATGTTCATCTCCCCCGCCGCCCGCAGGAGCAGTCCCGGCTCGGGCTTGCGGCAGTCGCATTCCTCCCGCAGGCTAATCACGGCGGCGTTGGGGTGGTGGAAGCAGTAGTACTCCCCGTCCAGGCTGCCGCCCTCTGATGCCAGCCCGTCCCTCATCTTTTCCGCTATCTCCTGGAACGCCGCCATGGTGTGGTGCCCCTTGGCGATGCCGGGCTGGTTGGAGACCATAATTATCTTATAGCCGGCACGGGACAGGTTGCCCACGGCCTGACCGACTCCGGGGAGCAGCTTCAACTGGGTGGCGGTGAACGGGGAGTCTATCGTCCCCTGCTCCGGGTAATAGACCAGCTCGTTGATGACGCCGTCCCTGTCCAGGAAAACCGCTCGGTTCATGACCCGGCTATCCTCTCCTTCAGGCAGTTGCAGATGAGGTGCTCCAGCGCCACATGGAACGACTCCACCTGGGGGGTGGACTGCGCCGGCACCACCAGGCAGACATCGGCGATATCCTTCATGGGGCCGCCGTCGAAGCCGGAGAAGCCTATCGCCTTGCCCCCCGTCTCCTGGGCGTATCTCATCGCCTTGAGCAGGTTCTGCGACCATAGCCCGGCGTTGTCCCGGCCGGCGCCGCCGTGGACGCTGAGGCAGATGAGGACATCGCCCTTCTGGAAGCGCCCTTTCAGCTGCTCGGAGAACAGGTTTTCGAAGCCCTCGTCGTTGGTCAGGGCGCTGTTTAAGGGGATGTTGTCGTTCAGTCCGTAGGCTATGAAGCGCTTTTTGCCGCCCACGATGGTGGTCTTGGACAGGTCGCAGACGAAGTGGGTGGCGGTGGACGCCGAGCCTCCGTTGCCGCAGATGAATACCTGGCTGCCGTTCCGCCAGGCGTCGAACAGAACATCCACGGCGGTGGCGATGTCGTCGCTGGATAGGGCTTCGGCGATCTCTGTCATGTCGCCCAGGTAGCCGTCTATGTAGTCTTTGTCGTTCATGTCTCTCCCTAGTACCTTTTCATATTGACCAGTATCTTGGCGCCCTCGAAGTCGAAGTGGAAGCGCATCGGTTTAAGTCCCATCTTCCTCATCGCTTGGGACAGTTTGGGCTTGTCGCTGTTGTGGCAGTAGAACATGAGGAAGCCCCCGCCCCCGGCCCCGACCAGCTTGCCCCCCAGGGCGCCGTTGCGGCGGGCCTCTTCATAGCACTCGTCCACCAGGGGGGTGGTCATGCTGGCGGAGCGCTTCTTCTTTATCTCCCAGTGGCTGTGGAACAGCTCGCCGATTCCGTCCAGCTGGCCCTTTTCCAGGTATCTCTTCGTCTCCAGCCCTATCTCCTTGATCTGGTGCAGGTTACGTATCATCTCCGGGTCGTCCTGCTTGCTTTTGGTGTCCTGCTCGGAGAGTATCTCCGCGGCGCTGCGCTCCTTGCCGGTGAAGAAGAACATCAGGTTGCTCTCCAGCTGCTCTAGGGTGTCGTCCGATACCGGCAGCGGCTCCACGGCGACCTCACCGTTTCGGTGGAAGGTGAGGCAGGTCACTCCGCCGAAGGCGGCGATGTACTGGTCCTGCTTGCCGATAGGCTCACCGAGGACATCTATCTCCAGACGGCAGGCTTCCTCGGCGAGCTGCCGCTGGGTGACGAACTGCCTCTTGTAGGCGTGGAGGGCGTTGAGGACCGCCACCGAGAAGCTGGACGACGAGCCCAGCCCGGTGTTGGCCGGGATATCGGCGAAGGAGTGAAGCTCTATCCCCTTGTCTATGCCGATGAACCGCAGCGCCTCCCGGAAGCGGGTGTTCTTGATGTCGTCGAGGCTGTCCGTGGTCTCCAGCTTCATGTAGCTGAGGCGGATGCTGTCATAGAACCTCTTTGAGGCCAGGATGGAGCAGTACTTGTCTATGGCGGCGGAGATGACGAAGCCCTCGTTCTTGGCGTAGTAGGATTTCAGGTCTGTGCCCCCGCCCCCCAGGGTTATCCTCATCGGCGCGCGAGAGAGAATCATCGCGGCGTCCCTCTCCTAAAGTTCATCTGCCGGTCGCTTACCCTTCATCAGCCGTATCAAGTAAAACCTTGTTTTGCGTAGCACTGGCAGTATAGCGCACTGGAGGACAGTTGTCAAGATATATGGCAATAAATATGCCAGCTGGCACTAAAGATAGAGTGATTTCGGGGGGTGGTCAGGCATATTTCGGTTACCGCTGTCCCCTGGCCGGCCCCTTGCGGCACTCGAAGATAGCCTCGTTCTCCATGTCCAGCCTCATGTCTGCGTCCGGGTAGCGGATGATGTTCACCATAAAGCCCGCCTTTTCCAGCTTCTCCTTGAAGTCCCAGCCGTAGCTGCGGTGGTGGT
>CAYLMC010000038.1:0-3175 GCA_964384865.1 uncultured Dehalococcoidales bacterium
ACCTGTCCCCCAAGACCACCCCCCGCCGGGAGATGTCAGAAACTGTCTTCTATGATAAATATCAGTGTTAAATCTTACATCGCCCTTTACTTCCGTCCGAATATAAACAAGGGGGAAGGTGCATTATGCAGGAGTTAGGTCTAGTTCTCCCCATCTGGTTAACTGTCTTGGTATGGGTGGCAAGAATCGTAGTGCTGGTCCTCATCTGCTCACTCCTCGCCTGGCTGGGAATCAGGGCACTGGACGCCCTCACCCCTGAGATTCATGAGCGCCAGCGCATCGGCGAAAACCCCATATCCACCGGGCTATTCATTGGCGGGTTCTTCATCATGGTTGGTCTGGTCATCCATGGGGCGGCTACGGCATATACCGCCGTCGGTGGCTCAATAGTAAATTATATCTTTGATTTCAGAACCTGGGGGATGGCAGCGATAAGCTTCGCAATAAGCCTCCTCATCGGAGTAGCCCTGCTGCGCATTGTGGACAAGCTGACGCCCAAAATACCGTTTGTGAGCGTAAACAAACACCCCATAGCAGTAGGTGTCTATGTCTTCGGCTATCTTGTCTTCTTCGGACTGATACTCCATGCCGCACTATCCATGCCGTTTTAAAATATGAAAAAGACCAGAGCTATAATAATTCTGATATCAGTGTTGGCAGCGGGGTTAGCCGCCACCAGCTATACCTGGGCAACCCCGTCAGCCGATTTCTACGAGGAGGGCGGCGACATCCTTGATAGCTGGGGAGTGCGCCGCACCACCGCCATCGGTGAAGACGGCTTCTATCAACTAAGCGAAGCCTCCTTCCGTCCCGTCATAGCCTATGAGAGCCTGGGAAAAGAAGCCGCCCTAGCCTACAGTCTGGGCGAGCAAATCGCCGCCCAATACCCGGACAGGATAGAGAGGGCGGAGGCGATATTCCGCTTCGTCCAAGACCGGGTAGTATATACCTCAGATATAGACCAGTTCGACTATGAGGAGTTTGCCCAGAATGCCGACGAGCTGGCTATCACCATCGACCAGGATGGGGTCGGCTACGGCGATTGTGAAGACAGCGCCGTGCTGCTGGCGGTTATGTATAAAGGGGCTGGATACCGCTCGGCTATAGCGTTGGGGAAGGGCCACACCGCCGCCCTGGTCCACCTTCCTGAGTATGAGAAGGCGACCGCAGTTTTTGAGCTGGGGGGCGAGCCGGGATGGCTCTGGGCCGAGGCTACCGGGAAAAACAACCCTCTGGGCTGGGCGCCCAAGGAGTTCATCAATGCCGAAATAGACGCCTATGAGATAGGTGAAGAGGAAGTAGACCGGGCAGAACCCCCCACCACCCCCTCAGTCGCCATAACCAAAACGGGGGGAGGGGGGACATCCTCATCGCGCCCCTTCCCCTTCTTCGGCATAATAATGCTGCTGTGGATTATGCCTATGTTCCGGAGGAGAAGGAGACGCAGGCGTTAAGTGGGGGGAGAATGGGTGGAGGGCTGATAGACCACAGCTTGTGAAAGATTAATGGAGTTATTATCCATGAATGTATGGCAAATTGTAGTACAGGTAGGCATTGGTTTTGCTTTAGGTATCCTGGCGTCAATCAAGATTGTGCCGTGGATATCGGAGCGGCAGCAGCGGCGGCTGGTCAAGTCCCTGCTGCGGCGCTGGGGAGGCGACTGCATCACCGCCATCATGCGCCTCAAGCCGCCGGCGGCCGAGCGGATGTTCATAGAGGGCTACGAGGAGCGGGAAGACCACAGCGACCTGGCATCGGATTTGCGCATCACGGGCCAGCTGTGGAGCGATGTCAAGGAGGGGCGCCGCAAGCCGGACGGCATCGCCATGGTCATCTACCAGGCGCTGGAAGCCGCCCTCCAGCCGGAGGGGAAAAAGAAGAAAGCCAAGACTCCCGCAACGGAGGAGAAGCTGCCCTTCGGGGAGGGCGAGCCGGAGACCGCCCAGGCAATGATAAAGCGGGTGCTCAACCCGATGTATGCCAAGCTGGAGATATTCGACCTGGCATCCCTGCCCGTCAACGAGATGGAGCTGGCCCTGGGCAAGCTGGAGAAGGCGGGCCGCAACGGGCACTACACCGCCGGCATGTATGACACCTACGCCCTGAACCTGGCCCAGGCGATGGAGAAATTCGCCGAGTACCTGTGGCGGCTGGAGGGCTGGGACGGGGAGAAGGCGGAGGGGTGAAGGGGTTGGATAGGCCAACCGCATCTGGACGATAGAGGAGATTGTAAGGTTAGCTGATTGACAGCCTCCCTTTCAATGCTATAATCAGATACCAGATACAATGAGGAAGCAATTAACAAATTGTGCCTTTCTTGATGGAACAAACCTTCATCTCTCTACGGTGGAGAAGGGATGGAAAATATCGTGGAGGAAGTTTAGGCGGTATTTAGAAGAAAAATTTGCAGTTGGTAGGGCGTATTATTTCATTGGGCGGGTTGAAAGTAATCAGAACTTATATGATACCCTGGAATCTGCAGGTTTTGAATTAGAGTATAAAGAAACCTATATAGGCCCAGATGGGAAGTTAAAAGGAAATATTGACGCCGAATTAGTTCTTAAAGCTATGACCCAGTATAAGATTTATCAAAAGGCAGTTATCGTAACAAGTGATGGCGATTTTGCCTGTTTGGTTAAATATCTAATCCAAAAAAATAAATTGCGTAGTGTTATGTCATTAAGAGGATGTTCACACCTATTGGAACAAGCAGCTGGAACATACATATGCTATATTGATGAACTTAGAAATAAACTGGAATACATAAAAAAGTGAAAGGGAACCTCATAAGGACGAAACCTTACGCCGTTCCCCTTCGTGGTGATACACGTATCCTTATTTTAGCACACCCGAGAGCACACTTGTCAAGTTACTCCTGTCCAGGCATATAGCACACTCCATTTTATCCATATTCCCTCCTTTCAAACTGACCCGCTACCAAATATTTATTGTCACTTGCCCCTCCCCCCCCACCCCCGTTATAATATACCCTGGCACAACACTCGGAGAGGACAGGTGAACACCCAATGAAACAACACGCCATGGGGGACATACGCAACCTTTGTCTGCTATCACACAGCGGGGCGGGCAAGACCGCGCTGGCGGAAGCGATATTATTCTTCACCAAGGCCATAACCCGGCTGGGCAAGGTGGACGACGGCAGCACCACCTCCGA
>CAYLMC010000038.1:3275-6552 GCA_964384865.1 uncultured Dehalococcoidales bacterium
GCTTCCAGGGGATAGTGGACCTGCTGGCCATGAAGAGCTACACCGGCGCCGACGCCAAGGAGGGCGATATCCCGTCGGAGCTAGCCGACCAGGCAAACTCATACCGCGAGAAGCTGATAGAAGCCATCGCCGAGATAGACGACAGCCTGATAGAGAAGTACCTCGGCGGCGAGGAGCTTACCGCCGAGGAGATGGCCACGGGACTGCGCCAGGCGGTAGCCGCCGGCAAGATAGTCCCCGTCCTGGCCGGCTCGGCGCTGAAGAGCATCGGGGTGTCCACCCTGCTGAACACCATCCGCAGCCTGCTGCCCTCGCCGGAGGGCGTAGAGGCGGCCACCGTGGACGAAGCCGGCAAGTCAGCCGGCAGCATAAAGCCCGCCGCGGACGGCTCACTGGCCGCCCTGGTGTTCAAAACCAGCGCCGACCCCTATGTGGGCAAGCTGACCTACTTCCGCGTTTACCGGGGCAGCATAGCCAGCAACTCCCAGGTATGGAACGCCAACCAGGGCGAGGTGGAGCGCATCGGCCAGTTGTTCACCCTGCGAGGCAAGAACCAGGAGACGACGGACAAGGTGTCGGCGGGCGACATCGGGGCGGTAGCCAAGCTGAATGTAACCGTAACCGGGGACACTTTAGGCATCCGCGAAGACGCGGTGCGCATCGCCCCGGCACGGTTCCCCAGTCCCATCTTCAGCGAGGCGGTGCACCCCAAGACCAAGGCCGATGTGGACAAGCTGGGCACGGCGCTGTCCCGCATCACCGAGCAGGACCCCACCATCCGGGTTTCCCGCGAGGCCGACACCAACGAGACCATCCTCTCCGGCATGGGCGAGACCCAGATAGAGGTCGCCGCCGAGGAGATGGCGCGCAAGTTCGGCGTCGAGGTTCTTTTAGAGACGCCGGAGGTCCCCTATAAAGAGACCATCACCGTACCGGTGAAGGCGGAATACAAGCACAAGAAGCAGACCGGCGGGCACGGCCAGTACGGCCATGTCAGGCTGGAGCTGGAGCCCCTGCCCCGCGGCAGCGGGCACGAGTTCGTGGACAAGATAGTGGGCGGAGCCATCCCGCGCAACTACATCCCCTCCGTGGAGAAGGGGGTCAACGAGGCCCGGCAGGAGGGGGTGCTGGCGCGCTACCCGGTGGTGGATGTCCGCACCACGGTCTACGACGGCAGCTTCCACCCCGTGGATTCCTCGGACATATGCTTCAAGATAGCCGGCTCCGGGGCGCTGAAGAGCGGCATGGCCGAGGGGCAGCCCATCCTCCTGGAGCCGATTATGAACGTCAAGATAAGGGTGCCGGAGGAGTTCACCGGAGACATCATCGGCGACCTCAACGCCAAGCGCGCCAAGGTGCTGGGGATGAACCCGGCCGACGGCAGCAATGTCATCGACGCCCAGGTGCCCCAGGCGGAGATACTGCGCTATACCATAGACCTGAAATCGATAACCCAGGGCCGGGGCAGTTTCACCCTGGAGTTCAGCCACTACGAGGAGGTCCCCCAGCACATCACCGAGAAGCTAGTGGCCGCCCGGCAGGAGAAGAAGGACTAATAGTCCGGGGTCGCCCGCACCACCCGCTCTATGCCGGCCAGGTCGGGAATAATCTCCATATCGGCGCCGGGGAGACGGCGCTTCAGCAATTCAATAGTCGCTCCCGCCTGCCCCTGGCCTATCTCTAACATAATTGAGCCGCCGGGGCGCAGCCTGTCCCCCGCCTGCTCACACAACCGGCGTATCTTGTCCAGCCCGTCCGAACCCCCGTCCAGGGCCAGGGTCGGCTCGAAGCCCGCCGTGTTCACCCCGGGAAGCTCCGCCCCCCGCACATAGGGCAGGTTGGCCGCGATGATGTCCACCGCCCCCGGCAGGGGCTTCAGCAGGTCCCCCTCCAGGAGGCGCACCCGGTCAATGACACCGTGCTGTTCACAGTTCATCCTGGCGACAGCCAGGGCATCCGGCGAGATATCTGAAGCGTATATTTTTACATCGGGCAGGGCCAGCGCCAGGCTGACGGCGACACAGCCGCTGCCGGTGCCGATATCGGCGATGGCCGTTACAGGACGGCGGCGGGCTATGTTTACTGCCTGCTCAACCAGCAGCTCGCTCTCCGGGCGGGGGATGAGGACGCCGGGGCGGACATGGAAATCGCGCCCGCAGAATTCGCGGTGCCCCCGGATATATGCCATCGGCTCCCCACCCAACCGCCTCTCCAGCAGCCCGCGCAATGCCGCCTCCTCCCCACGGGTAAGCTCTCGCTCCAGCCCGATATAAAACTGAAGCCGGTCTATCCCCAGCGCCTGCATCACCAGCAGCTGGGACTCCAGATAGGCCTCGTCGCTGCCGGCAAGCACCCGGCGGGCGTGTTCCAGCGCCCCTTTCGCTGTCATTCCCCCGCCTCCATCCGCCTCATATGGTCGGCGGCGGCGAGGGCGTCTATCAGCCCGTCCAGCTCCCCCTCCAGGACGCGGGGCAGGTTACGCAGGCTCTTGCCGATGCGGTGGTCGGAGACGCGGTCCTGGGAGAAGTTGTAGGTCCTTATCTTCTCGGAGCGGTGTCCGGTGCCCACCTGGGAGCGGCGCTCCCGCGCCTCCTCCGCCTCCTTCTGACGGCGCTCCGCGTCCAGGATGCGGGCGCGAATCAGCGCCATCACCTTATCCTTGTTCCGCGCCTGGGAGCGCTCGTCCTGGCAGGAAGCCATGATGCCAGTGGGGAGGTGGGTGATGCGCACCCCGGTGGCTACTTTATCCACATTCTGCCCCCCCGCCCCGTGGCTGCGAAAGGTCTCTATTCTGAGGTCGTCCGGGTTCACCGCCAGCTCCACCTCGTCCGCCTCCGGCAGGACGGCCACCGTGGCGGTGGAGGTGTGCACCCGTCCCACCGTCTCGGTGGCGGGAACGCGCTGCACCCGGTGCACCCCGCGCTCGTACTTGAGGCGGCTGAAGGCGCCCCGTCCCTTTATCTCGAAGACGACCTCCTTGAAGCTGCCGATGCCGCTCTCGTTGGCGCTGATGATATCCACCCCCCACCCCTTGGACTGGGCGTAGCGAGTGTACATGCGCAGCAGGTCGGCGGCGAACAGCCCGGCTTCGTCGCCCCCGGCGCCGGCCCGGATCTCTATGATGATGTCCTTCTCGTCGTTGGCGTCCCGGGGAACCAGGGCCAACTCCAACTCGGCGGTCAGCCCCTGGAGCTTCGCCTCCAGCGCCTCTATCTCCTGTCTGACCAGCTGGCTCATCTCCTCGTCCGGCTCGCCCTCCAGCATGGCTCTGGTCTCG
>CAYLMC010000038.1:6652-8906 GCA_964384865.1 uncultured Dehalococcoidales bacterium
CACCCCGCCAAGGCGGCGGGTTTTTCGGGTCTGTCCAGGGAAATGCTGAAACGAATCGCCGAAGAGATGAAGCTCCACGCCCCGTTCACGGCGACGGGCGCCGCCACCGGCATCGGCATCATGGCGATAATAATCTTCGCCGGCGCCCTGCCCCAGGTCTCCCAAAATTCATACACCGTGTTCTACATCCTGCACCCGGCGCACATCGTCCTCAGCGCCATGGTGACCACCGCCATATACAAGAAGTACGGCGACGGCAAAATCTGGAAGGCGGTCATCATCGGCTACTTCGGCTCCATCGGCATCGCCACCCTGAGCGACTCGGTGATACCCTATCTGGGAGAGACCATGCTCGGCCTGGAGAACCGGGGGATTCACCTCGGCTTCATCGAGGAGCCGCTGCTGACCCACCCGGCGGCGTTTATCGGCACCGCCATCGGCTACCGCAAGCCGGCCACCAGGTTCCCCCACTACGGGCACGTCCTGCTCAGCACCTGGGCGTCGCTGTTCCATGTCCTCATGGCGCTGGGGGCCACGGTGAGCTGGGTGGTGTTCCCCACCATCTTCGGCTTCCTGTTCCTGGCGGTGTGGCTGCCCTGCTGCACCAGCGATATCGTCTTCCCCCTGCTGTTCATCAGGGGCGCCAGGGGGCGGGCGCGGGCAGACCACTGCGCCCCCCACAAATGCCTGTAACAAAAGCCCCTTTCCCGCCGTTTCTATATATGCACAGGAGAACACGGGACAGGAAAGGGGAAGCCATGATCTACCATAGTCTCACCACCCTGATAAGCGAAGGACAGCCATTGACCACGGAGAACCCCGCCCCCGAGGGGCACTCCGCCCAGATAAGCACCATAGCCTACGGCGTGGCGGCCAGGCTGGACACATTGTACGGCTTCTCCGAGATGATAACCGAGCAGAGCGCGGCCATAGCCCGGCAGATGAAGATACCGGAAGAGGACATCAAGTCCTGGCAGGAGGCCATGGTGCCGCGCGCCCCGGAGAGGGCTATATTCCAGTCCTGGCGGATATGACCGCGCCCCCCGGTTGCCACACCCGCACCGCTAGCCTTATAATGCACCTAGAGTAAAACTCAAGGAGCGGGCTACGAACCTATCAGTGCAACTGGCACCCGGCAACAGTAAGGGCTTGCTGCTGGCCAACCCGGTGATGACCGCCTCGGGCACCTTCGGCTACGGCACCGAGTACAGCCACCTGTTCAATATAAACAGGCTGGGCGCTATGGTGTGCAAGGGGACCACCCTGGAGCCCAGGGAGGGCAACCCCCAGCCCAGAATCGCCGAGACCGCCTGCGGCGCCCTGAACGCCATCGGGATGCAGAACATCGGCATAGACGCCCTCATCGCGGACAAGGCTCCGCTGTGGGCGGGATGGCGGGTGCCGGTGATAGTGAACATCGCCGGCGACAGCATGGAGCACTACGCCCAGGCGGCGGGGAGGCTGGAGGGGGTGGCCGGAATCAGCGCCATCGAGGTGAACATCGGCTGCCCCAACATCAAGGACGGCGGCATCCACTTCGGTAGCGACCCGAAGTCCGCCGCAGCGGTGACCGGGGCGGTGCGCCAAGCCACCACCCTGCCCCTCCTGGTGAAGCTGACCCCCCACACCGCGGACATCGCCGCGGTGGCGGCGGCGGTGGCCGATGCCGGAGCCGATGCCATCACCGCCATCAACACCCTGCAGGGGATGGCTATAGACACCGCCCGACGCCAGCCGCTGCTGGGCAACATCAGCGGGGGGCTGTCCGGCCCGGCGATGAAGCCGGTGGCTCTCCACATGGTCTACCAGGTAGCCGGAGCGGTCAGCATACCGATAGTCGGCTGCGGTGGCATCGCCTCCGCCAGGGACGCCCTGGAGTTCATCATGGCCGGCGCCAGCGCCATCCAGATAGGCACCGCCGGCTTCAAGAACCCCCACGCCCCCCTCGATATCCTGGAGGGTATAGAGGAGTTCATGCGGGGGGAGGGGATAAAGGACTTAAACCAGCTCGTCGGGGCGGCACGGCCCTGAAAGCTGTCAAAACCCCCACAGGAGAAGCCATGGAAATACTGGACGATATACCGGTCAGCCTGGAGGTATGCCAGGTTTTAGCCAAGATGAACATGCGCAAGAACAACGACGGCATCAAACGGGATATCCAGGAGCTGCTGGACGCCGTTCTCCCCGTGGCCAAGCCCAAGGCGCTCTATATGGAGAGCTTCATAGACAAGAAGGGCGAGGACTATGTGGAAAT
>CAYLMC010000039.1:0-2902 GCA_964384865.1 uncultured Dehalococcoidales bacterium
GGTTGCTGCCGATGGTCATCACTATGGTGTCTATGTAGAGGCGGTTCAGGTCCATCCCCAGCTGCTCCAGGGTGCACACCAGGATGTCAACCTCCTCCAGGCGCTCATCCACCGTCTTGGGCATGCCCACCTTGCCCCCCATAGGAAGCCCGATGATGTCGCCCTTGGCATCCTTGGCGATATCAATCAGCTCTTTCTGCCGGGGGTCGTTGTTGATGGAGTTGAGCATGGGAAGCCCGGAGCCCTTGAGGAGCTTCAGCCCCGCCGCCATGGCTTTGGGGTTGGGGGTATCGATGGCGATGCGCACATCCTCACCGACCTCATCGTAGATAAGGCCGATGACCCACTCCATATCGCTGATTTCGTTCTCCATGCTGGTGGCGGTGTTGACATCTATGATGTCCGCCCCAGTGTCCACCTGCTCTTTAGCCAGGCGACGAATAGTAGCCTCGTCTTTTTCCGCCAGCGCCTTCTGCACCGACTTCCGTGTTGAGTTAATCAGCTCACCAAGAACTATCACTTTTTTCCCTCCTTTTATTGGTTATTGGTGACTATTGATATACTGTTTGGCTTAAAGTTTTTCCTGACGGGAGCCCGCCACCTCACCCCTGGCCCGCCTTCCGGCTCTGCTCCCTGAAATAAGCGGGCATTCTGCCCCGCTTGAAAACCGTCTCCGAAAACTTATCTATCTTCCACTGCGGCACCTTGCACTTATCACACGGCTTGGCATACCACTTGTTGCGCAGCCAGCGGGCGGCGCGGCAGTTCTTCGAGTTGCGTATCACTATCTGCTTGTTGCAGTGGGTGGTTATATAGGCGCTGGACTGGCCCCTCTTCTCGAAGCTCTTTATCCCGTGAAGGACCCCCTTGCGGGAGGGCCACAGCTTGACCTTGTCCACCAGCTGAAAAAGGGGCACCTGCTGCCAATAGATTCTTTTAGCTACATTGTCAGACAATACCTCGCCCCCGTTTTCGCTGCGAAACTATGGCGGGGAGTCCGAGAGTTACACTCGGCTACACAAATTTAGAGTCTGTGCGATCTTTCCGATCAACCCCCCAAAAGTCCCTCACTATTTTAAGCCACCCGGCGCTTAAATACAACCGGCCTGGACAAACATGGCGCTGACGCCTATCTCCAGGACATCGTGAAGCAGGCGCTCCCCGACCAGGGAGCGGGCTTCGTCGGTCAGCCCGAGGGGCATCCCCGGGGCGGCCACCAGGGTCTCCGGCTTGATGTGTTTCGCCTCTATAATATTGGCTGCGGTGGAGGCATCGAAGTATATGGTATAGCGCCCCAGCGCCTCGTTGAGGTCCGTCTCCACGGCGACCCCCTGCCCCACCGCCAGCGATTTCATCCTGTCGTTATCGATATCGTTCGCCGCCACCTCGGCGCCCTTGCTTTTCAGGGCCTGGACGGCGCTCCAGCCCACCTGCCCCGCCCCCCCGATTACCAGCACCCGGCGCCCCTTCAGGCCGCCGGCCATGGCATCCAGGGCGGTGACATAGCCCTTAGCCGTGGTCTCGGCGTTATCTATCACCCTCGCCTGGGGCAGGTTCACCGCCACGAAGCGGTCGTCATCGGCGCAGAAGACGATGTCCGCCCCCCTCTCCACCGCCTCCGCTATCCCGGCGGCATCGGTCTTCGCGGTAGGGAAGGCGTCCACACCGAGGTAGATGAGGATGCCGGCTACCGCCTGGCTGAAGTTGGTCACCACCCCACCCCCGGCGGTTATCGGCACCGCCGCCGCCTTATGTTTGGCGATGGCTGCGGTCAGCTCATCGTCGCTCACCCCGGTGGCGCGGACGGCTATCTCCCGCAGGGTCAGCCCCGTCCGCCCGGTCAGCCCGGCTTCATAGGCGGCCAGCTCTTCGGCCAGCCGCGCCACATCTTCTCCCTTAAGACACCTTACCATATCTCATCCTCCGCACGGCGAAGGCGCATCCCCGCAATCTCCCGCCAGATAGCCTTCGATGTTACCGATAATTCTTTCCCGCTTCAGCCAGGCCCGCTCCTTATCCTCCGCCACGGCGATAAGGGTCGCCGCCCAGGGAAGCGATGACGGCTGGAAGTCCGTCAGCGCCGTATCGGCCCCGAAGAAATCGGGGACGACTTTAAGGGCACCGGCATCAGCCATGATGTGCTCCCCCCGGAGCTTAAGCCCCTCTGCGGTCGCCCGGACGTGCTCATAGACCACCCCCCTCGGCTCATTGGCATCAGGGACCGCCGGGGCGGCGCCGGAGACGAATATCTCCCCCAGCATCTCTATCATGTTCACCCCGGTGGACTGATAGACGGCGGCGGGGGTCTGGCTGGGGAGGCGGGCGTCTATCTCCAGCACCCGGACATCCCCTTCACTGACGATGACCTCTAAATCCATAATTCCGGTTAAATCCAGCCCGGCGGCGATATCCAGCGCCATCTGCCGTATCCGCCCCTCCACCGAGGGGGGGATACCGGCCGGCGCCAGCACCCGCTGGCAGTCATAGCCCTCGTCCATCTCCAGCTCGGTAACCTGTAACGCTATGTATTGCCCGTTTCCCCCCAGAACCTCTATGGAGTAGGAGGGACCGTAGACATACTCCTGCAGCACCCACTGCCCTATCTGGGAGCCGACCCGCTTTATAAATGCGTCCAGCTCCGCCTGGGTGGATATCATGGTTACCCCCTGGCTCCCGCTAGCCACGGATGGCTTGGCTATCAGCGGCAGTCCGCACTCCGGCCAGCTGCGCGGCTGGGGAATACCCAGCTTGTCAAAGAGACTGTTGGAGCGCTTCTTGGAGTGGGTGACGAAGTAGGCGCCGGCATCGTAGGCCAACGGTATCCGGGCGGCGGCGGCGCATTCCTGTAGCGCCCCCAGGGCGGCGTTATCCTCCAACGCCGGTATAATCAGGTCAACCTTGT
>CAYLMC010000039.1:3002-4092 GCA_964384865.1 uncultured Dehalococcoidales bacterium
AGCGCCCCCAGGGCGGCGTTATCCTCCAACGCCGGTATAATCAGGTCAACCTTGTCTATAATCTGCCGCAGGGACTTCGCATCCCGGACGACATCGCACTGGTGAAAAGAAGAAACCAGGCCCGCCGCGGGCACATCTTTCCTGCGGTCGATGAGAACCATCCGCCACCCCGCCTCCCCAGCCAGGAAAGCCGCCTCAACACCCTGCAGCTTTCCCCCGATGATAGCCGCTATCACAGCGGCACCTTTTCCCGGTTTCGGGACGCCTCTAGATAGTTCTTCCTTTCCTTTTCAATCCAGCCCACATAGTCATCCCGGTGCGCCCGTGTCAGCCCCAGCTCGTCCAGTATCGGGGTCACCCCGGCCACCGTGCGGCAGCCCTCGGCGATGCCCAGCGTGCTCTGGGCTACCCCCACCATCTCGGAGCGGGGCGGAATCAGCGAGGTTATCACATTGGCTCCCGCCTCAAGCTTCGCCTTCAGCCCGTCCAGGCCGTAGACATCCAGGGAGGCCGGTATCAGCCGGTCAGGGAAGGACAAGCGCAGCACCGCCATTATGAGCAGCTCGCGCATCCTGGGAGGCTCGGGGAAGTCCCCCATGGGGGTGCCCTGCTGGGGGATGAAGTTCATCACCCGCACCTGGTGAGCCGCCATCTTCCTCATCTCCTCTATGGACTGGGCGACATCCGCCATGGTCTCGCCCACCCCGGCCAGTATCCCCTCCTCGATGAGGACGCCCAGCTCGGCCGCCTTGTACTTCTTGCGCAGGCGGCTGTCGTAGTCCTGGTTCAGACGCAGCTGGTGATACAGCTTGCGGTTGTGGGTCTCCTGGTAGCAGGCGTACCACTCGACACCGGTCTCGAACAGCTCCTTGAAGGCCTCGTCGGGGAGGGCGCCGGGTGAGATCATCATGGGCAGGTCTATCCGCCGCCTGACCGCCCTCACCATGTGGAGGAGAGGCTCGAAACCGACCTCCCCCCCGTAGTAAAGGGAGTCCTCCCCCATAGTCAAGTCGAGCAGGTGCACCCCGGAATCGGCCAGCTCCAGGGCCGCATCCATAACCTGGCTATCGGTCTTGCGGTAGCGCCGGCA
>CAYLMC010000039.1:4192-8276 GCA_964384865.1 uncultured Dehalococcoidales bacterium
CTCCAGGCAAAAGCGAGTGTTCTCTGTCATCACGGTATTTGGTTGTCAGCCGCTATTACGCCAGTCCGGCCAGCTTCTTTATCTTATTGACTCCGTCGACGGCGTTCTCGGCATAGGCATCCGCCCCGATGCGGTCAGCCCACGGCTGGCTCACCGGCGCTCCACCGACGATGATCTTCGCCTTGCAGCCGGCCTTCTTCAGCATGTCTATCACCGTCTTCTGGTGCTCCATGGTGGTGGTGAGCAGGGCGCTGGCGCCGACCACATCGGCATCAACCTCTTTAGCCTTGTCCACGAACTTGTCCAGGGGCACATCCCTGCCGATGTCATATACCTCGAAGCCGTTGGCCAGCAGGAAGGAAACGACGATTGATTTGCCGATGTCATGGACATCGCCCTCGACCGTCCCGATAACGACCTTCTTCTTCGCCTGAGCCTCTGCGCTGGGCAGAGCCGCCACGCATATCGCCGAGCCGGACTTCATGGCTTCCGCGGCCAGCATCAGCTCGGGGAGGAATATCTGCCCACGGTCGAACAGGTCGCCCACCTCGGTGATGCCGGGGACGAAGCCCTCGTTGATAACCGTGGACGGGCTCACACCTGCGGCCAGAGCCTCTTTGGCCACTGCCTCTGACTTTGCCTTGTCATAGTCTATAATCGCTTGCTTCGCCTTATCCAGTATCGCTTTTTCGTCTGCCATTAATAGTTAACCCCCTTCTTGGCATTTTGTATTATTTTTTGTGCCAATACGCATCGTCTATTCTCGATCAGACAGTCTAATCTTCAGGTGCCGATCACGCCATGACGGTCTTCCCTCCTTATAGCTTGATGACCTATCAGATATTCAGCCTGACCCCGTTGAGATACATCAGGCTGCGTCCCGTCCGCTGGATGTTGCTGTAGCCCTGCTTGACCATCACCAGCCTCTCCAGGCCCGCCCCCACCCCCACCCAGGGGTCGACTATCCCCCAGGCATCGTCCAGGGGATGAGGTCCCATCGCCGCCGAGGCCAGCTCCAGGCCGTCCGCGGAGATGATGTCCGTGGTCTCTCCATATACCCCGCTGGACTCGGTGGCCAGCTTGTAGCCGTCTATCCCCGTCACCTTCATGAGCAGGGACGCCAGCCCCTCCAGCCGCGCCGCCCGGTCCTCTTCGGGCAGCCCCAGCTCCACCAGGTTGAGCATGGTGAACTCGTTGAGGTGCTCGCTGCCCTGGGTGTCCTTACGAAAGCAGGGCCCCACCTCGAAGATGCGCACCGGCTTCTGCCACAGGCGCACCAGCCGCCGCAGCAGGTAGTAGAGGTTGGGAGCCAGCATGGGGCGCAGGCATCTGTTCTTGCCCAGCCAGAAGAGCTGCTCCATGAGGGGATTTGAGGCGGTGATAGACATCTTGTCCAGGAACTCCCTGGTTATCATTATGGGGGTAACCACCTGTACGAAGCCCTCCTCGGTGAGGACGGCGGCGAGACTCTCCTCCAAGCGGCAGATATCGGGTCGGCGTTGGCGGCAGCGTATCTCATCCAGCCGTCCCCGCTCCCCGTCCACCAGCTCCTTCTCCATCACCTTGAAGCCGTCGTCCCGTTCCTTGGCGCTGCCGAACACCTTTTCCGCCAGAGTGCCATCGGCATCCAGCTCCCGCAAACGCTGCTTTTGGGTCTCCGTTAAGGCAATGGACATCACAGGCAACAATCTCGCTATGGTTTAGGACAGATAATATATAGTAACTAGCGATTACAGTCAAAAGGCAGTAGTCTCGAAGCCACTGCCCACCAGGGAAAGTATACCCCCACATTCCCGTCTGTGTCAAGTGAAAGACCCCTTCAGAGCCGGGGCGAAACGCCTGCCGGGAAGGGCTGGCTGGGGCTGAAAAACCTCGGTGATTCCTGGTGCCGAGGGGGAGATTTGAACTCCCACGCCCTTGCGGACACTAGCCCCTCAAGCTAGCGCGTCTGCCATTCCGCCACCTCGGCATGAAATGGCAGGAGTGGGAGGACTCGAACCCCCGACCTGCGGTTTTGGAGACCGCTGCTCTCCCAGCTGAGCTACACTCCTACCTGAGAAACTATTCTATCATACTTCGGCGCAAAAATTAACCGCCCCCCAGCAGCCGAGCGATGTTTCCCCCCAGTATCTTCTCCCTGTCATCCGAGGGTATGTCCAGCCCCTCTATGGCGTCTATGGACGCAGCCACATCGGGGTTGCCGGGGTAGTCGCTCCCCCACAGGGTATGCTCCGCCCCCACCATGTCCAGGGTGCACATCAGGGCGTGGGGGGAGGAGGCGCCGCTGGTGTCCACATATATACGGCGAAGATATTCGCTGGGCAGTCCGTGTAAGTCCTCGGTGAAGTTTCGCCCCCGCAGCATCTGATAGACGCTGTCGAACCTCTCCTTGATGAAGGGCATCACCCCGCCGAAGTGGGCGAAGACGAACTTCAGCTCCGGGTATCTCCGGAACACGCCGCCGGTCATCAGCCTGCCGATGCACACAGTGGTATCGAAGACGAACTCGATGACCGGGGTGAGCAGGGGGTGCTGCAGCCTCTCGTAGCCGATGGGGTTTATCGTCTGGGGATGGACGAAGATGGGAATGCCCGCCCCCTGCGCCCTCTCGTAGAGGGGGTCGAAGCGCTCGTCGTCCAGGTAGATGCCGTCGCAGCTGGTGGCCAGTGATATCGCCCGGAAGCCCAGCCCCTCAGCGCGGTTTAGCTCTTTGACCATCTCCGCGGGCTGGTCAACGGGAAGTATCGCCGCCCCGGTGAACCTCGCCGGATATCTGTTCACCACTTCGGCGATGGCATCGTTATAGACCCTGGCCGCCTCGGCATGGCCGCCCATCTGGCGGTGGGCGTCGCTGGTGGGGTAGAGGAGGAGCGCCCGCTCCACGCCGGACCCGTCCATCAGCTCCAGATGCTTCTCGATATCCCCCCATGCCGGGGAGAAGAAGTGCGCCTGCTCTATAATCTCGGCGGGCAGCCAGTGGCTGTGGGCATCGAACATCTATTTCTCCGGGTGCGCCTGCTTGTAGGGGATGATGGGCTTGGTCCAGGGGGTGCGCTGGTTGATGACCGATATCTCCAGGGGGCAGACATTGGCCGGCACCGACAGGGCATAGCGCACGGCGTCGGCGATGGTCTCGGTCTTCATGAGGCGGGACTTGTCCACGCTTATCTCCTGGAGCCCGCCGGTGAGGGCGGTATCGGTGACGCCGGGCATGATGTTGGTCACCTTGATACCGGCGTCCCGCACCTCCCAGAAGAGCCCCTTGCCGAAAGCTCTCAGCGCCCGCTTCAGCGAGGAATAGACGATGAAGCCCCGCGGCGGCGGGTCCACCAGGGTGGAGCCGGAGGTGATATTGATCACGGCGCCATCCTTATTCTCCATGAAGTGGTTGATAATCAGCCTGGTGAGCATCACCGGGCCCAGGTAGTTGGTCGCCATCAGCTTGGGGATATCCTCCGGGGGCTGCTCGGTGAAGGGGTGCTGGCTGCTCACCCCGGCGCTGTTGATTACGGCGTCTATCTTGGCGAACTCCTTGATGGCACGGCTCACCAGGTTCTCCAGGTCCTCCTGGCGGGAGACATCGCAGGGCACCGGCAGCGTTTTCACCCCGTATTTATCGGCCAGCGCGCTCGCCGTCTCCTCCAGGACATCTTTTCCCCGCGCCGCCAGGGCCAGGTTCATCCCCTCCCCTGCCAGCGCCTCGGCGATGGCTCTGCCGATGCCCCGGCTGGCGCCGGTAACGATGGCGGTCTTGCCACTCAGTTCATCCATGTCTTACCCCCGCGCCTCTTTCTCTATCGCCTCTTTGAATATCTTCATGTTATCCACGGAGTGCTTGTTTATCAGCTCCTCTGCCTTGGCGTCGTCCACCTTGGCGCCGTCGGCCATGGTGAAGAACTGAATCCAGGTCATCAGAACGCCGTCCGGCGTCTCGGTGTACAGCCACACCAGCTTCATATACTGGAAGGGGAAGGTGGGCTCCATCTTCTGGGCGTAGGCGTAGCGGTACTCCTTGTTGAGGATGCGGAAGGACTGCCAGGTGGCGCCCTCGTTGTTGGTCAGCTGGAAGGTTATCTTGTCCCCC
>CAYLMC010000040.1:0-2667 GCA_964384865.1 uncultured Dehalococcoidales bacterium
CCCGAAGTTGTCCATCGTCTTGCTCATTATAACCCTCCCTAATTAATATAATAATAATAATGGTTACTGATTATATCACGGCTTTTTCTCTTTGTCCACCGGGTTCAGGGTATCGGCGAGGTAGCACTCCAGCCCCTGCCGACGGAGATTTTCATATATCTCCTCCGCCGCCGCCCTATCCCGTGTCAGGGTGAACAGCGCCGGTCCGGAGCCGGCGAGATGAACTCTCTCCGCCCCGGCTTCCTGGAAGCGCTGACGGTACTCCCTTAAGCCATCGTAGCCCTTCATGGCGGCATCGCCGAGGGCGTTGAACACGCCCCCGGCCAGCTCGTCCTCGGAACAGCCGTCCGTCAGCATGGTGACGAACCTGTCCGATATCTCACCGCCGGTATAGCCGCTGGCGGGCAGCCCGGCATAGATGCGCCCCGTCTTACCCGGCTGGCGCGCCACCGGCGGCAGCAGCACCACCGCGCTCATGCGAGGCAGCGGCGGCAGCGGGGTAACCACCTCCCCCCTCCCCTGAAGAAGGGCGGTGCCCTGATAGAGGAAGAAGGCGACATCCGAGCCCAGCTGCGACGCCAGCTCCACCAGCCGAGGCATGGACAGCCCCAGCCCCCACAGCCGGTTCAGGGCGGTGAGGACGGCGGCTCCATCGCTGCTATCCCCGCTCAAGCCGGATATCAGGGGGATATGCTTCTCCACGGTGATAGCGGCCCCCTGACGGCATCCGGTGGCCTCTGTGAGCAGATTGACGGCTCCTGAAACCAGGCTCTTCTCCGCCTTCCAGCCGGGGTCGGCGCAAACGAAGCGGACACCCTCTCCTACAGAAAAACTGAGGCGGTCGCACAGGCCTATCGTCTGGGCGACGCTGCGAATCTCGTGGTAGCCGTCGGGGCGCTCCGCCAGGACCTCCAGTGTCAGGTTGACCTTGGCCGGCGCCAAAACTGTTATCTCGTTAGCCATCATCAATATCCGTAAAAACTTGCCACAACCGCGCCCATTCGTCAAGCGCCAGGGTCTCCGCCCGCCGGCTGGGGGAGATTTCAGCCTCCTCAAGCAAGGGCAGGACATCGGTTTTATCCCGCTTCAGCCCGTGCGCCAGGGAGTTGGCTATCTGCTTGCGAGGGGTGGCGAAGCCGGCCCGCACCAGACCAAAGAAACCATCGGCATCGGACACAGCCACCGCCGGCTGGTCATAGAGGGTTATCCTCAGTATCGCCGAGTCCACCTCCGGGGCAGGGTAGAAGCAATGCGCCGGCACCGTTCTGACGATCTCCGGGCGGCCGTAGAACTGCACGCTGATGCTCAGTATGCTCATATCACCGGGCTGAGCCGCGACAGCCTCGGCGACCTCGCGCTGCACCATCACCACCATCACCCTGGGCTTGAGCGATGCCTCCAGAAAGTGGCGCAGGGTCGGCGAGGTGATGTAATAGGGCAGGTTGGCCACCACCTTGTAGCCTGATGAATCCACCCCGGCGGGGAGATTCCCCCGGCTTTCCTCCAGCAGCGCCGCCGGCGATACCTGAAGGATATCCCGGTGGATAACGACGGTATTGCCCAGGGAGGAGAGGCTCTTCTTCAAGACGACGGCAAGCCTTTCATCCAGCTCTATGGCGGCTACCCAGCCGGCACGCTTGGCCAGCTCCTCGGTGAGCACTCCCAGCCCGGGGCCGACTTCAATGACCGCATCGGCCGAAGTTAGCCCGGCGGCGGAGACGACATCCTGAAGCACCTCCTCATCGACCAGGAAGTGTTGTGCCAGCCCCTTCCTCGCCCGCAGGTCGAGGCGGCGCAGCAGCCCCTGCGTCTTAACCAGCAGCGGATTCTCTTTCAGCGGACACCTCCCGGCACAGCCCCGCCAGCCGTATCACATGCCCTGGCTGAGCCGCGCCACCAGGCGCACGGGCAGGTTGTTCTTTATCATCCGGTTCTGCACGATGTTGATATCGTAGGGGACGCGGTAGAGCCGAATCATGCCGGCGTCGCTGTCATAGACGGCATAGCTCGCCCTGGGGTCGCCGTCCCGGGGCTGCCCCACGCTGCCCGGGTTGATAATCAGCCGCCCCCCGCTCAGCAGCAGCCCCACCCCCTGATTGAGCGGGTGAAAGGTGAGGGCTCCCTCGCCGTCCTGCTTGAACACCATCGGCTTATGGGCATGCCCCGCCAGGCAGAAGGGAGTCTGGAAGTGGGCGTAGTTCTCGCCGGCCGTGCCGATGGTGAGCAGGTACTCCCAGAGGGGCTCCCTGGGGCTGCCGTGCACTATGGTAAAGTCGTCCCGCTCTATCATCTGGGGCAGCTCTCCCAGGTAGTCTATATCCTCAGGCGTCAGCTGCTCGGAGGTCCAGCGCAGGGCGGCGGCGGCATCGGGGTTGAACTCGGTGAGCTCGGCTCTGCCGATAGCTCCCCAGTCGTGATTGCCGACCACGTTGATATGCTGCCGCCCCCGCAATAGCTCGATACACTGGTGGGGGTCGGGCCCGTAGCCGACGATATCCCCCAGCGTCCACAGCTCCTCTACCCCACCCTGGCCGTCTATATCTTCCAGCACGGCGGTGAGGGCGGCCAGGTTGGCGTGAATATCGGCGATTATGGCGTAGCGCATCCCGCTAAAAATATACCAGCTTTCGCCCGCTATGGCTAGGGGAATTTGCTAATCAGAACGCC
>CAYLMC010000040.1:2767-5493 GCA_964384865.1 uncultured Dehalococcoidales bacterium
AAAATATACCAGCTTTCGCCCGCTATGGCTAGGGGAATTTGCTAATCAGAACGCCAGACTGCTATAATTCAGCATTCGCCGTCAGCGAGGTCTTTGTAACATGCCACAGGTATATCTGGACAATGCCGCCACCACCCCCCTTCTCCCCCAGGTCCGCCAGGCCATGATGCCTTATTTAGAAGAAGCCTTCGGCAACCCATCCTGCATCCACGACTGGGGAGACGCCGCCCGCGAGGCGCTGGCCACCGCCCGCGAGCAGGTGGCCGGGCTCATCGGGGGCAGCCCGAAGGAGATAATCTTCACCTCCAGCGGCACGGAGAGCAACAACCTGGCTATAAAGGGGCTGGCGCTCGCCCACCAGAAGAAGGGCAAGCACATAGTGGTCTCGGCTATCGAGCACTTCTCGGTGCTGCACTCCACCAAGACGCTACAGAAGCAGGGCTTCGAGGTGACCGAGGTGCCGGTGGACAAGCACGGGCTTATCGACCCCGACGAAGTCAAAAAGAGCCTGCGCCCAGATACTGTCCTGGTGTCCATCATGCACGCCAACGGCGAGGTGGGCACCATAGAGCCTATAAAAGCCATCGCCGCCGCCGTAAAGGACAGCGATGCCGTATTTCATACCGACGCCGTGGCCACGGCGGGTACGATTCCAGTGGATGTGGAGGCGATGGGGGTGGACGCCCTCAGCCTGGCCGGGAGCCAGTTCTACGGCCCCAAGGGCGCTGGCGCCCTGTGGCTGCGCCGCGGGGTGCGCCTGATACCCTTATTGGACGGCGGGGTTCAGGAGGACGGAAGGCGCGCCGGCACCGAGAATGTCCCCGCCATCGCCGGGCTGGGCAAGGCCACCGAGATAGCCGCCGCCGAGATGAATAACAGGATAAAGCAGCTCACTCCGCTGCGCGACCGCCTCCTCAAAGAGCTGCCGGCGGCGATAGAGCATATGATAGTCACCGGCCATCCGGTAAGCCGCCTCCCCGGCAACGCCAGCTTCTGCGTGGAGTTCATCGAGGGCGAGTCCATGCTGATGCTGCTCAACGCCCAGGGGATAGCGGTGACCAGCGGCTCGGCGTGCACCTCAAAGGCGCTGAAAGCCTCCCATGTCCTGATAGCGCTGGGGCTGAGCCACGAGATAGCCCAGGGCTCCCTCCTCCTCAGCCTGGGGATAGACAACACCTCTGCGGACATAGACCATGTCCTCAAGGAGATGCCTCCCATCGTGGACAGGCTAAGACAGATGTCGCCGCTCTACGCTAAATTCATCAAAGAGAGCAAAGGGGGTAAATAACATGCCGGTATACAGCAAGAAGGTAATGGACCACTTCACCAACCCCCGCAATGTGGGCGAGATAGAGGACGCCGACGGCGTCGGGGAGGTGGGCAACCCGGTCTGCGGGGATATGATGACCTTCTATATCAAGGTCAAGGACAACCGCCTGGAGGATGTCAAGTTCAAGACCTTCGGCTGCGGGGCGGCTATCGCCGTCTCCAGCATGACCAGCGAGATGGCTAAGGGCAAGACGGTGGAGGAGGCGCTGAAGATAACCCCGGCTTCGGTGGCCGACGAGCTGGAGGGGCTGCCCAAGCAGAAGCTCCACTGCTCCAACCTGGGCGCCGAGGCGCTACACGAGGCGCTGGAGGACTACCTGAATAAAAAGAAGGCGAAGGGAGGCGAGTGATGGCCGAGGATAAGCAGCGAGACGAAAAGGATAGATGCCACTGCCCCTACTGCGACGAGGACGCGGAGCCGACCCCCTACTGCCAGCTCTGTAAGATAACCGAGTTTCACTGCCCCCGATGCCGTAAGGCGATCCCCCGGGGCGAGAGGGTCTGCCCCCACTGCGGGGCGGACATAAGGAAAGAGGCGCAGGCCGGTGGCTGACTCCGGGAAAGCCGACCACAGCCTGGACTGCATCGGTCTCTACTGCCCCCTACCCATCCTCAAGACCAGGGAGGAGATGGCTAAAATCGCCGTCGGCGAGACACTGGAGGTGCTCGCCGACGACCCCGCCGCCGAGGAGGACATCAAGGCATGGGCAAAGCACACCGGGCAGCGGATAATCAGCATAGACAACACCGACGAAGGCCTGAGGTTCCTGATACAAAAGACGGCCTAACCCCCAGCGCCGATATTGACAATCCCCTCTATTTATGGTATTGTTTACTATGTTGGTCATATTCATCAACATATCTAGCGACACAGCGGGAGGTTAACCATGGCTAAGAAGAAGATACTTTATGTTCAGACAAGCGGTGTCGATACCCCCAAGCGGCTCTATTCGCCCCTGGTTCTGGCTATGACCGCCCAGGCGATGGACATAGACGCCACCGTGTACTTCCTCGGCGAGGGGGTAACGGTGGTCAAGAAAGGGGCGGCGGAAAAGGTAAAAGAGGGCGCCTTCCCCACCGTGAAAGAGATAATGGACCAGGCGATCGGCGCCGGGGTCAAGCTAATGGTCTGCGAGCAGAGCTGCCAGCTGCTCGGCATCGAGCGCGGGGACTTCATACCCCAGGCGAAGATAGTGGGGGCAGCCACCCTCAACGACCTGGCACTGGACGCCGACGCCACCATGTGGTTCTGAAATCCCTTGTTGTGAGCCCGAAATAGGGATGCTATAATTCGGCTATGAAGGTCTCAGAGATAGGCGAGTTCGGGCTGATAGACCTCCTCACCGAAATGGTTCACAGCGCCCAGGAAGACCGCAAACCGCCCTCCCGGCAGGTCA
>CAYLMC010000040.1:5593-8136 GCA_964384865.1 uncultured Dehalococcoidales bacterium
GCCGCCGCCGGATGGGAGATGCTGTCCCGAAACCTGGATATAGACGACCAGCCCGCCGCCCGCCTCAGCCAGGCATTCCTGCACCCCTACCCCAGAGCCACCACCGGCCGGCTGCTGGTCAGCCACGGGGTGAAAGCGGCCGTAGACATCAGCGACGGGCTGATAGCGGACCTGGGGCACATCTGCCGGGCAAGCCGGGTCGGCGCCCGCATCGAGGCTGCCAGCATACCGGTTGACCCCGCCGTCCGGGGCGGCTTCGGCGACCGCGCCCTGGGGCTGGCGCTGTCTGGAGGCGAGGACTACGAGCTGCTGTTCACCGCCGATGAAGAAACACTCGCCGCGGTGACCGAGGCGGCGTCCTGCCATATAACCGTCATCGGCGAGATCGTCCCCAGCAAGAAGGGGGAGATAGCCCTGGTGGACGGCAGGGGGAACCCCGTCAGCGTACCGTCAAAGGGATGGGAGCACTTCGCCATCAAATGAGCGCCCACGGCATGGAGATAACCAGCCACAGCCCGGAGGAGACCCAGCAGCTGGGCAGGCGCCTCGGAGAGCTGGCCCTCCCCGGCGATGTCTTTCTCCTCTGCGGCACACTGGGGGCGGGCAAGACCTGCCTGGCCCAAGGCATCGCCTGGGGGCTGGGCATAGAGGAATACGCCCTCAGCCCCACCTTCGTCATCGTCAGGGAGATGCAGGGCCGGCTGCCCCTGTATCACATAGACCTCTACCGGCTGGACAACCTGGACGAGATAGAGGACCTGGGGCTGGACGATTACCTATACGGCAAGGGAGCCTGTGTGGTAGAATGGGCGGAGAAGGCATTGAATCTGCTGCCGGCGGAACACCTGCTCATAGAGATAGACACCCTCTCCGATACCGGGCGCAGCCTTCGCCTCAAGCCCAATGGCGAACGCTACCGGGAGCTAGCGGCCCGGCTGAAAACCCTCTATCCCAACCCCCGGCAGGCGATTTAACGAGAGCAATGAGACTGGCTATAGATACCTCCACCGAAACCACCGGGCTGGCCCTGATCGAGGGCGAAGACGTGCCCGCGGAGATGACCTGGCTCTGCGAGCAGAACCACTCCGTGGAGCTGCTCCCCCACCTTACCCGACTTCTGGAGCGAGCCGGGGTCGGGCTGGACGATATCAAGGGCATCATCGTGGCGCTGGGTCCGGGGGGCTTCAACGCCCTGCGGGTGGGGGTGAGCACCGCCAAGGGGCTGGCATTCAGCCTGGCGCTTCCCATAGCCGGGGTAAGCACCCTGGAGGCGGAGGGCTACCGCCACCGCCAGGCCGGGCTGCCCATCTGCCCGGTAGCCAACGCCGGCCGGGGGGAGATCGCCGCCGCCCTCTACGAGATGGAAGAGGGCCGCTGGCGGCGCATCACCGCCGAGCACATAACCACCGTCGAAGCCCTGTGCCATAATACGGCGGAGAAGACCCTGTTCTGCGGGGAGTTCGCCCCGTCCATCGCCGCAGAGCTCGCCGAGCGCCTGGGCGGCAGGGCGGTGCTGGCCGAGGCGCAGACGCCGCGGGTGGTCTCCCTGGCCATGCTGGGAAGCCTGCGGCTGGACGAAGGGGGCGGCGACGCCACCACCCTGCAGCCGATATACCTGCGCCGGCCGCCCATCACCGAGCGCAAGCACCGCTAGAGAAGAGGAGCGAACATGAAAACCGAGCCGGATAAATCGGTACTATACAGCGACTTGTGCTTCGGCTGCGGGGATAAGAACCCCATCGGGCTGAAGCTGAAGTTCCGTCAGGAGGGCAAGGGGGTGCGCACGGACTACACCCCGGACAAGATGCACCAGGGCTGGGACGACATCATCCACGGCGGCATCATCACCACCGTCCTGGACGAGACCATGGCTTACGCCGCCGGCTACGAGGGGATAAAGTGCGTCACCGCCACCGTGGAGACCCGCTTCCGGCGCCCGCTCTCGGTGGGAGAGCCGACGGTGGTCACCGCCTGGGTATCCCAGAACCGCCGCCGCTTCATAGAGACCGAAGCCAGAATGACACTTGAGGACGGCACCCTGGTGGCCGAATGCACCGCCACCCAGTTCGTCGCCGGAGATATAGATACAATATCCTAGAGAGGAGTCTGCCGAGATATGGAAAGATCCCTGGTCCTGATTAAACCGGACGCTATGGAGAGGAAGCTGGCAGGCATCATCATCGGCCGCCTGGAGAAAGCCGGAGTGAAGCTGGTGGCGATGAGGATGCTCCACCTGGACAAGGAGACGGCGGGCCGCCACTACGCCGTCCATAAGGACAAGCCCTTCTTCAACGATGTCATCGCATACATCACCTCCACCCCCATAGTGGCCGCCGTCTTCGAGGGCGAGGACGCCATAGAGACCATCAGAGAGACGATGGGAGCCACCGACCCGGCCCAGGCGGAGGCGGGAACCATCCGCGCCGACTACGGCATAGACATCCAGCGCAACTGTGTTCACGGCTCGGATTCCACGCAGACAGCGTCAGTGGAAATAGAGATATACTTCGGCGAAGACCAGATCTTCGACTACTGAATCCTGA
>CAYLMC010000041.1:0-7768 GCA_964384865.1 uncultured Dehalococcoidales bacterium
GCCCCCGCCACAGCCGGTAGGACAGGGTCGGCGTGGGCACCAGTATCAAGGCTATCCCTCCCGAAGCCAGCAGGTCCCGGTGCAACCGTATCAGCTCCCCCTGCTGCTCAGGCGTGTAGTGCTCCAGGAGCCCCTGGGAGTGAACGATGTCATAGCGCTCCTCCAGCTCCAGCCCGAACAGGTCCCGGTGCAGGAACTCCTTCTGGCACGGCAGAGAAGCCATCCTCCTCTCGGTATCCTCGATGACGGCGGCGTTGAAGTCCACCATGGTTACCTTAGCCGCCGGATACATCCCGGTCATCTGCAATGTATGATACCCCGTACCGCAGCCAAGTTCAACTATTTTAACCGGTTTATCGAAACTGATGCCCGCCAGCAGCCCCTCATACGCCTTCCAGATGGTCCACAGGAACCGCTGGCTGAAGCGGACCCGCTGGTGATACTGGTCCCAGTTGGTAACCTCTCTCATTAGAACAGCAGCTATTGTTTTATTACAGTATATCAATCCAGCGCAGAAATGTCCCCAGGCCGAGGTAGCCGGCGTAGGCGATCACTATGCACTTGACCGTCTGCCCCGCCCAGCAGGCGAGGAAGAACTTCCACAGCTTGAAGCGCATCGTCCCCAGCCCGATAGCCACCGGGACGAAGAACGGGTTTATGGTAGCAGACATCACGAACACCACCAGCGCCCCGCGGCGGCGCGCCAGGGCTATCATGTAGGGCACCTTGAAACGGTGGAAGATACGCCCTAACAGAGGCAGGTTCTTGCCCTCGGTGGTGGGCTTGTTGATGAAGCCGAAGACGCTGCTCATGGGGAAGAAGCAGCGCCCCCCCCTGCCGGTGAGGTGAAGCAGGGTGCCCCCGATGCCCAGCCCCAGCCCGCAGGACGCCCCCACCAGGGCGGGCTGCAATACGCTGCCCATCATGAAGGTTATCACCATATAGGGGACGGGAATGGGCAGGCTGAAGCCGCTTATCAGCCCGACGAAGAACAGCCCCAGGTAGCTGTACACCTGGAAACGGGCCAGTATCTCCGCCCAGTAGTAGATGATGAGGTAGAACGCGGCGCCGACCCCGCAGAGATAGAGGACACCGAAGACCTTAGCCTTGCTATGCCCGCCTTTATTCTTCTGGGGGGTTATGCTATCTGTTGTCATTCACCGAGGGTTCCCTTTGAGAACTGGCATCAGCCGGCTCGGCGCCGAAGGTCAGCCCGTCATCGCCGAGGTCAACGATAATTTTATCACCCTCCCCGAATTCCCCTTTTAGCAGCTTGGTGGACAAAGGATTTTCCACATGCTTCTCTATGGCCTGCTTCAGCGGCCTGGCCCCGTAAACGGGGTCGTAGCCCTCCTTGGCCAGCCACGATTTCGCCCTGTCGGTTATCTCCACCTCCAACCCGCGCTCGGTGAGCCGCTGTCTAAGGTCTCTGGCCATCAGGTCCACTATCCGGCGCAGCTGCTCCTCGGAAAGCTCGTGGAAGACGATGATCTCGTCCAGGCGATTGAGGAACTCGGGGCGAAAGGTCCTCTTCACCTCCGCCATCACCTTCTCTTTCATCTGGCCGTAGTCCCACCCCTCGTCCCCACCCTCGCCCTGGACGGCGAATCCTAGGCTCGCCTCGCGCTTGATAAGCTCCACGCCGGCGTTGCTGGTCATGATCACTATGGTGTTGGTGAAGTCCACCGTGCGGCCGTGGCCGTCGGTGAGCCGGCCGTCGTCCAGCACCTGGAGCAGGCTGTTGAAAACCTCCGGGTGCGCCTTCTCTATCTCGTCCAGCAGTATCACCCGGTAGGGGCGACGCCTGACCGCCTCGGTGAGCTGCCCGCCCTCGTCATAGCCGACATAGCCCGGCGGGGCGCCGATGAGCCGCGATACGGTATGCTTCTCCTGGTACTCGGACATGTCCAGCCGCACCATGGCGTTCTCGTCGTCGAACAGGAACAGCGCCAGGGTGCGGGCCAGCTCGGTCTTGCCCACCCCGGTGGGCCCCAGGAACATGAAGCTGCCGATGGGCCGCTTGGGGTCTTTCAGACCGGCCCGGCTGCGCCGCACCGCCTCGGCGACCACGGCCACGGCTTCCTCCTGGTTCACCAGCCGCTCGTGTATGCGCTCCTCCATGTGGAGCAGCTTCTCGGCCTCGCCCTCCAGCATCTGGGTGACCGGTATGCCGGTCCACTTGGATATCAGATGAGCGATGTCATCCTCATCGACGGTCTCGTCCAGCTTCTCCTGCTCCATCCAGCCCTTCTTGGCCCGGCTGTACTCCTCCTCCAGACGAATCCGGTCGCTCTTGAGCTTAGCCGCCTGCTCGTAGTCCCCGCGCTGCGAGGCGGCCTCCTCCTCGTTGATGAGCTGCTTGAGGCGCTCCTCCAGGGTCTTCACCTCCGGCGGGGCGCTCTCGGTGTCTATGCGCAGCTTGCTGGCCGCTTCGTCTATCAGGTCTATCGCCTTGTCGGGCAGAAATCTATCCGATATATAGCGGTGGCTGAGGCGCGCCGCCGCCTCCAGGGCGCCGTCGGTAATCTTCGTCTTGTGATGGGCTTCATAGCGGGGGCGCAAACCCTGAAGCATCAGGATGGTATCCTCGACGGTGGGCTCGCCGACGAACACCGGCTGGAGGCGTCTCTCCAGCGCCCGGTCCTTCTCCACGAACTTGCGGTATTCGTCCAGGGTGGTGGCGCCGATGCACTGCAGCTCGCCGCGCGCCAGGGCCGGCTTGAGCATGTTGCTGGCGTCTATGGACCCCTCCGCCGCCCCGGCCCCGACCACGGTGTGAATCTCGTCTATGAACAGGATGATCTCGCCCCGCCCCTGGCGCACCTCGTCCATCACCGCCTTGAGCCTCTCCTCGAACTCGCCACGGAACTTGCTCCCCGCCACCAGCGCCCCCATGTCCAGGGCCAGCACCTGGCGACCTTTCAGGGAATCGGGGACATCGTCGGCCACTATCTTCTGCGCCAGTCCCTCGGCGATGGCGGTCTTGCCCACGCCGGCGTCGCCGATAATCACGGGGTTGTTCTTGGTGCGGCGGGTCAGTATCTGCATCACCCGCTTTATCTCGTCATCGCGCCCGATTACCGGGTCCAGCCGGCCCGCTTTAGCCAGCTCGGTGAGGTCGCGGGTGTACTTCTCCAGGGAGCGGTATTTGCTCTCGGCGCGCTCGTCGGTGACGCGGTGCCCGCCGCGCAGCTTCTGCAGGGCGGCATAGACCTTCTCCCGGTCCACGCCGCCGTCCTTAAGGCTCTGATAGACCTCCCCCTTCCCCTCCGCCACCATGGCCACGAACAGGTGCTCGGCGCCGATGAACTCGTCCTTGAGCCTCTCGGCTTCCTTGCCCGCCGTCTCTATCAGCTGCGCCACCCGGGGGGTGGCATATATCTGCCCGGCTTCGTAGGTGACGCTGGGCATCGCCTTGAGGGCGGTCTCCACCTGCCCCCTGACAGTATCTATATTCACTCCCAGCTCGGCGAGGATATCCCTCACCAGCCCCTTCTCCTGCTGGAGCAACGCCAGGAAGATGTGCTCCACATCCCACTGGTTGTGGTGGTAGTGGCGCACCAGCTCCTGGGAAGCCGCCAGTGCCTCCTGCGCCTGCTCGGTAAATCTCCCCTGCTTCATGGCTTGTGCCTCTTCCCCGGCCTCTCCACCTCCACCTCCAGCGCCTCTCCCCGGTGCTTCATCTCCGTGATAGACTGCCTCATGCGCAGGATAACCTCGCAATAGAGATGTATATCACCCTGCCACCGAGACGGCTCTATTATGCCTTTTTTCTCATAGCGGCGCAAGACCCTCGGCGTCCCCTTTCTCCACCCCCCCCTGTTATTTGCCGGATTCCCTCGGACACTTGACAAACCATAGCGTCTTTGATTATATTTAGGGCAGAGGATTGTGCCTCCACCCCCATTCCAAGACAAGTCGCTCCATTATACCTAATGCCAATTCCTGAAAAGTTGTGATTCCCTAATGGCGAAGTATATCTTTATTACCGGTGGCGTAGTTAGTTCCGTAGGCAAAGGCATAGCCGTCGCTTCCATTGGCGCTATCCTCAAAAGCCGCGGTATAATGGTATCAGTTCAGAAGCTGGACCCCTATCTCAATGTCGACCCGGGGACGATGTCCCCCTACCAGCACGGAGAGGTGTTCGTCACCCAGGACGGCGCCGAGACCGACCTCGACCTGGGCAACTACGAGCGGTTCATAGACATCAACCTCACCGCCGAGTCCAATGTCACCTCCGGGCAGATATACAGCTCGGTCATCGCCCAGGAGAGGCGGGGCGAGTTCCTCGGCGGCACCATACAGGTGGTGCCCCATGTCACCACCGAGATTAAAAAGCAGTTCGGCAAGCTGGCCGATAAGTCCCAGGCCGATGTCCTCATCATAGAGGTGGGGGGCACGGTGGGCGATATCGAGGGCCAGCCCTTCCTGGAAGCCATCCGCCAGATGCGCAAGGACGCCGGGCGGGAGAATGTCCTCTATGTCCATGTCACCCTGCTCCCCTATTTGAACTCCACCAAGGAGCTGAAGACCAAGCCCACCCAGCACAGCGTCCACGAGTTGCGCCGCATCGGCATCCAGCCCGACATTATAATCTGCCGCAGCGACCTGCCCATGCCGGATGACACCAGGGACAAGATATCCCTGTTCTGCGATGTGGAGCGGGAAGCCGTCATCCCCCTGCCCACCATGGACACCATCTACGAGGTGCCCACCCTCCTGGAGGAGGAGGGGCTGGGGCAGATGGTGACGGAAAAGCTGCATCTTAAAGACGAAAGGGGAGACCTGAGCCAGTGGCAGGACATAGCCCGGCGCATCAAGGAGCCCCTGGAGCCGGTCAACATCGCCCTGGTGGGCAAGTACGTGGAGCTGGAGGACGCCTACTTCTCCGTCCGCGAGGCGCTGTGCCACGCCACCCTCCACCAGGACAGAAGCCTGAACCTGATCTGGGTGCACTCCGAGGAGCTGGAAAAGAACGGCACCGACGCCCTGCTCCGCTCCGCCCAGGGCATCATCATACCCGGCGGTTTCGGGGTACGCGGGATAGAGGGAATGGTCAAGGCAGCCAGATACGCCCGCCAGAACGAGATACCCTACTTCGGTCTGTGCCTGGGGATGCAGGTGATGGTCATCGAGTTCGCCCGCCATGTGGTCGGAAACAACCAGCCCAACTCCACCGAGTTCGACAAGGCCACCAAATACCCGGTGATAGACCTCCTCCCCGACCAGAAAAAGATCAAGGACAAAGGGGGCACCATGCGCCTGGGCAACTACCCCTGCCAGCTTAAGGACGGCAGCCGCGCCGCCAAGGCCTACGGCAACGGCCTGGTCCAGGAGCGGCACCGGCACCGCTTCGAGTTCAACAACGAATTTCGCGACCTCCTGGCAAAGGGAGGGATGATATACAGCGGGCTGTCCCCGGACGGCAGGCTGGTGGAGATATGCGAGCTGACCAACCACCCCTGGATGGTGAGCTGCCAGTTCCACCCCGAGTTCACCTCGCGCCCCACCCGCCCCCAACCCCTGTTCCAGGACTTCGTCGCGGTGGCCAAAGAGATACTGCGGGAGGGAGCCCAGCCTTCGCTGCCCCTCTCCCCGGAGCAGCCATAAGGGAAAATACACGGCAGGAGGAACGGCATGCGCCTCTTCTTGGATACAGCCAATATTGACCAGATAAAAGAAGGTGCCCGGCTGGGCATCATCAGCGGGGTGACCACCAACCCCAGCCTGATGTCCCAGGAATCGCCGGCGGACTACGAAACCGCCGTCAAGGAGATCTGCTCCATCATACCGGGGCCGGTCTCGGCGGAGGTGGTGGTGGAGGAAGCCGACGCCATGATAGAGCAGGCGCGCACCATAGTCGCCTGGGCACCCAATGTGGTCATCAAGATACCGGCCACCCCGGCCGGGCTGGAGGCGACCTCCACACTGGCCAAGGAGAACATCAAGGTGAACTTCACCCTGTGCTTCTCGCTGAACCAGGCCCTGCTGGCGGCGCAGGCCGGCGCCGCCTATGTCAGCCCCTTCGTGGGACGGCTGGACGACATCGGCCAGGACGGCATGGAGGTGGTCAGGGACATCGTGGAGGTGTTCGAATACTACGGGCTGGATACCGAGGTGATAGCCGCCAGCATCCGCCACCCCCAGCACTGCATGGAGGCGGCGCTGGCCGGAGCCCATATAGCCACCGTTCCCTATAAAGTGCTCATGCAGATGATAAAGCACCCGCTCACGGACACCGGCCTGGAGCGCTTTCTCAGCGACTGGAAAGGGATGGCAAAATAACGAGGGGAAGACTGGACCATGAACATTACTGAATTAGAAACCAAGAACAAAGAGGAGCTGCTGGGGATAGCCAAGGAGATGAACCTCTCCACCCCCGCCAACCTCAAGAAGCAGAACATCATCCTGCGCATACTGGAGGAGCACACCAAGCAGCAGGGGCACACCTTCTGCGGCGGCATCCTGGAGATTATGAGCGACGGCTACGGCTTCCTCCGCCAGACCACCTTCCTGCCCAGCTCGGACGACATCTATGTCTCCCAGTCGCAGATACGCCGCTTCGGGCTGCGCACCGGCGATATGGTCAAGGGCCAGGGCAGACAGCCCAAGAGCGGGGAGAAGTACTTCAGCCTGCTGCGGGTGGAAGCCATCAATGACATCAACCCGGAGATGTCCAAGCCCCGCCCCCGCTTCGGCGCATTCACCCCCACCTTCCCCGATAAGCTGATAAACCTGGAGCACGACCACGGCGACCTGTCCACCCGCCTGGTGAACCTCATCGCCCCCATCGGCAGGGGCCAGCGCGGCCTTATCGTCTCCCCACCCAAGGCGGGCAAGACCATTCTCCTCAAGTCCATAGCCAACGCCATCACCGTCAACTACACCGATATACATGTCATAGTGTGCCTCATCGGGGAGCGCCCGGAGGAGGTCACCGATATGAAGCGCTCGGTGCGCGGCGATGTCATCAGCGCCACCTTCGACGAGCCGGTGGAGAACCACACCCGCGTCGCTGACCTGGCGCTGGAAAGAGCCAAGCGGCTGGTGGAGAGCGGCAAGGACGTGATCATCCTCCTAGACGGCATCACCCGTCTCACCCGCTCTTACAACCTGTCCATCCCCCCCAGCGGCAGAACCCTCTCCGGCGGGATAGACCCCGCCGCCCTCTACCCCCCCAAGCACTTCTTCGGCGCCGCCCGCAACACCGAGGAGGGCGGCAGCCTGACCATCATCGCCACCTGCCTGATAGACACCGGCAGCCGCATGGACGATGTCATCTACGAGGAGTTCAAGGGCACCGGCAACATGGAGCTCCACCTGGACCGCCGCCTGTCCGAGCGGCGCATCTTCCCCGCCATAGACATCCAGCGCAGCGGCACCCGGCGTGAGGAGCTGCTCATGGACGAGAACACCCTGAAGCAGGTATGGCTGCTGCGAAGAATGGTATCCATGATATCCGCAGATACCAACAACTTCGCCGAAGCCACCAGCCGCGTCTTCGACCGCATGAGGAGAGCCAAGACCAACACGGAGTTCCTCACCAACCTGAACAAAGAAGCCAAGTAACCGCAGGCACGCGGGCAATTGTAACCTAATTGTTATAGTTCAGCCTCAAAATACTATTGACAATTGGCGAATATGTGCTATAGTGAAGCCTACTAGCTTGACAAACTGCATAATGTTATCTACATTAGTAGGCAACAACAGGAAAGGAGGTGGTGCCATATCCCAGCCTGGAGGGCGCCCTGCCCGAAGGGAAAGCCGA
>CAYLMC010000042.1:0-1578 GCA_964384865.1 uncultured Dehalococcoidales bacterium
ACCCAGCGCTCCGTATCCCATCCCTCCTGCCATCTCCACTCGTAGGCGACACATTCGTAGTCATAGAGCACATAGGTCTTCTTCTGCTTGAACCAGCCGGCAAGCGGGCAGGTATCCTCCTCGGCATGCCAGAACACCTCGACGGTATACTTATCCATATTCTGAGAGAGCGCCCTATCGGGGTCTATCCACCTCTCCGTGTCCGGGTCATACTTGTAATGAGATAGCCACAGCTGCCATACCTCGTGAGGCGTCAGGACCTGGTCCACCGCCGGTTGCATTCCATTCTCGGTGGGAACGAGATAAGGCCCCGAATATATCAGCGTCTCATCCTCCCTGGTTATGACCAACCTGTCCATGGTAACGTTCTCCTCCGAATCGGAGTTGGTGATTATGAACAGGGTGTCCCACCACTGTTCGTCCGTCTCCGCGCCCAGCATCCCCACCCCGACCAGCTTCTCATCTCCCTCCACCACCGACGGCACCGATATAATCACCTCAAGACTATCCTCCAGCCCTTCCAGGACGGCCTGCATGCCGTCCAGCCTGTCCTTCACCCAGCCAAGTTCACCCTCTAGGTCCGCCAGCTCAACCTGCATGTCCTGCAGCTTCTCCTCAAGCCAGCCCAGATTGTCCCCATTGCCCCCCAGGTCAATCACCCTGGGGGCACAGCCACTCAAGATAAGCACCACCACCATCAGAAACGAAACCAGTAATAGAACCGCCTTTCGCATTCTCCACCTCCCTTATCAACCTCTGACAAGTTTACCGACTTTTCCTCCCCCTTTATCTATCTTGTGCCTGATACTTCTCCAGAACGGAGTCGGTGAAATCAACGTTGCTGCACACCTGCTGAACGTCGTCCAGCTCCTCCAGCCAGTCCATCAGCCGCAGGGTCTGCATGGCCGCCTTCTCGTCCAGCTCGACGGCGGTCTTCGGGACCAGGGAGAGCTCGGCGGAGGCGATGGGGATATTCTTCTCCTCCAGCGCCTTCCTCACCATCTCCATCTCCTCCGGCTGGGTGTATATCTCCACGAAGGCTTCCTCCACCTTGACATCCTCGGCACCGGCGTCGATAGCCTCCAGGGCTAGCTCCTCGGTATCCATGCCGGCGGCCTTTATCATAATCAGCCCCTTGGAATCAAACAGCCAGGTAACGCTGCCGCTCTCCCCCAGGTTGCCGTTGTGGCGGGTGAAGGCGTGGCGCACCTCCTGAACAGTGCGGTTGCGGTTATCGGAGCATGCCTTGACCAGGATGGCAGCTCCGTCCACGCCGTAGCCCTCCAGCACCATCTCCTCCAGGGAGCCGCCCTCCAAGGTGCCGCTGCCCTTCTTGACGGCGCGATCTATGTTGTCCGAGGGCATGCTGTTGTCCTTGGCCTTCTGTATCGCCAGCCGCAGACGGGCGTTGGTGTCGGGGTCGCTGCCCCCCTCCCGCGCCGCAATAATTATCTCCCGGCTCAGCTTGGTGAACAGCTGCCCCCGCCGGGCGTCCGTTACCCCTTTTTGGTGTTTGATTGAAGACCATTTAGAATGCCCTGACATGTGCCATCCTCCTCAGGTAGATTCTACCACCTC
>CAYLMC010000042.1:1678-7701 GCA_964384865.1 uncultured Dehalococcoidales bacterium
CCGATGGAGCGGGTGGCGCCCCTCACCCGGCGGTGCAGGAAGATGAGCCCCAGTATGGAGCCTATCATCACCCCGATGGAGATGCGGTAAGCCGTCTGGAAATAGCCGATATAGAGCCTCGCCTGGCCGAGCATATCCATTATGTCCGGGCTGATGGCGTTCAGGGTGCTCTCGTTGAACTCGATAGTGGGCGGAATACCCCCGGCGAAGTCACCGTAGAACTGGTCGAAAACCTGCCCCAGCTGCGCCGAGGGCATCTCGGCCAGCCCGGAAGGCGGCGAGGTCAAGAACTCCTGGCGCATGTTCTCCTCCAGGCTCTCCAGCGCCGGCCTGATGTCAACTAGAATGCTCAGGCTGTCAGTCCTGCCCAGGATATAGTCATAGGCAACATAGACGGCGGCGTCGGTCTGCTCATCCAGCCAGGGGCCGAGGTCTTCGATGGTTTTTTCTATGGCTGGGCCGACGAAGCTCATCTCCCCGGAGGCCCCCTCCACCTGCACCATGTCCCCCACCATCTCCTCCGCCAGCGCCGGAATATCCAGCCTGCCCACCTGCTCAATGGCGAACTCCGGGTTGAGCAGGGTCTGATTCATGACATACCCCATCCCGAAGACGGACAGGGAAACGAAGAGAAGGAAACTAAGAAAGGCCATACCCGCTCTCTTAACCACCTGCACCCTCTCATTCCGTCACCGGTTCGATCCCTGCCGGCGACTGTGTTCTTATTCCTTTGCGCCTCCGACCACGAAGGCGACGGCATATCGCTCACTATCGGACAGGCTGACGGCAAGGTCGCCCACCCCCATATCATCGGCGTGACGGCGCACGCTGCCATGCAGATGGACCACCGGCTTTCCTCTGGAGTCGGCCAGTATCTCAATCTCCCGCCAGCGGAAGCCCCGGCTGCGTCCCCCCAGCGCCTTTATCACCGCCTCCTTGGCGGCGAAGCGCAGCGCCAGGGATGACGGCTGGCTGCGGCACAGCTCCAGCTCGGCGTCGGTGTACATCCGCTTCAGGAACAGCTCTCCCCAGCGGGCCGCCACCTTCTCCACCCTGTCAACCTCTATTATGTCCACGCCTATATAGTGCATTCCGATTGGGAGCATTATATCCTATTTCTGGCGGGTGCTCAATCCGGGGAAATCCACCTCACAGAGGTGATTCTTAACAGCATCTTAACAATTCCACCCCATAATACAGGGTAATATCCCAAAGGCTATGCGGAGCGGTAACGAAACAGAGCCGTCAGCCGGGATACTTGACTAAATCCCGGGGCAACGGTATATTATATGGTCAAACCCCACACAACGCAGGGAATGTGCTAACAACTAAGGAAGGGTTACTACGGTCTATGAATAACTCCAAAGCAGTTCGCCGTTTTTTCTGTGTCATTCTGTCGCTGGCCGCGCTGGGCGGCTTGCTGGGAGGCTCCGCGGCGCTCGCCGCCGATGAGGCTGCCCTCCATAACCCCATCGAGTTTAAATGCGGCTTCCCCTCCATAGAGGGCTCCGGCGACGAAACCTTCAAATGGGATGTCATGGTCATCCCCGCCAGCAATGAGGTCGCCGGCGCCTATGACTTCAGCGTCATAGCGCCCGAGGGCTGGGATGTGACGGTCTGGGGCGACCACCCCAGCAAGCGGGTGGGAACCATTAACTTCAACGGCAAGCGCATAGCCAGCCAGGTGATAACGGTTCAAGCCAAGGCGATACAGGGCAAGCCGCCGCAGCCGGGCGAATACATGATAACCCTGGAGATGACCTCCGGCTACATCTCCAGCAGCTTCGACCTGACGGCGGTGGTAACCGCCAACTACGAGCTGGATATGTCCACCGCCAACGGGAGGCTCAACACCGAGGTGAAGGGCAGCCAGGAGCAGGAGATACCCATCATCCTGGAGAACAAGGGCACGGCGGCTATCGAGAACATCTCGCTGACATCGCTGGGTCCCGAGGGCTGGAATGTGGACTTCACCCCGGACGAGATAGACTCCCTGGAGCCAGGCATGACCGAGGAGGTCGTGGCGGTGGTGACGCCGGCGGAGAGAGCCATAACCAAGGATTACACCATAACCCTGGGGGCGGAAGGGGAAACCGCCTCTGACACCCTGTCCCTGCGGGTCAGCGTGCTGACACCGCAGGCGGTTAACGGCGCCGGCATCGGCATCACCGCGGCGGTCATCGTCGGGCTGGTGTTACTGTTCCGGCGGCTGGGGGTGAGGTTCGCCATAGATACGAAACCACGCCAGCCGAAAAAGCGGGGGGAATAATAGGTTTCATACATAATAACCTGTCAATAAGGAGGAGGGATATCAATGAATAGGTCCAGGAAAACTCGCTACCTTATCTGTTTTATCCTGTTGTTCGCCACACTCGGCGGCATGCTGGGAGGCTCGGCAGCGTTTGCCGCCGACGGAGACCAGCCGGAAGAGACGATTAAGTTCAACAGCAAGTTCCCCACCGTGGAGGGCATCGCCAGCGATGTCTTCGAGTTCGAGGTCTTCATCCAGCCTACCTCCAAGGACTATATAGGAAAGTACGACTTCACCGTTGTCGCCCCGCCGGGATGGGACGCCGGGGTGTGGGGCTCTTACCCGGAGAAACGGGTATCATCCATAGATTTCACCGGGGAGCAGGTGCACAGCGAGACGATCAACGTCAAAGCCTTCGCCGAAGCCGGCGAGCAGCCGGAGCCGGGCGATTATGATTTCACCCTCACCATGGTCTGGGAGGAAGGCGATATCGAGTCCACTCTGGACCTGACGGCGGTGGTAACCGCCAGCTACGGCTTCAATATGGTAACCCAGTCCGGGCGGCTCAGCGCCCAGACCGATGCCGGCGAGGACAACCCCATCACCATCATGCTGGTAAACACGGGCACCGCCACCATAGATGACGTCACCCTTTCGGCGGAAGCGCCCGAAGAGTGGGGCGTCATCTTTGACCCGGCGGAGGTAGACGCCCTGGAGCCCGGCGTGGAGCGGACGGTGGATGTGATAGTAACCCCACCCGAAAAGACCATAGCCGGCGACTACCTGCTCATCATCAACGCCGACAGCGAGAAGGGCACCGATGATATGGAGATGCGGATAACCGTGCTGGCATCCACCCTGTGGGGCTGGGCCGGCATCGGCATCGCCGCCGGCGTCGTCACCGGACTGATAATCCTGTTCCGGCGCCTGGGCAGGAGGTGACTGACTTGGCTAAGCCAGTGGTGGTTGAGACAGTAGACCTGACCAAAAACTACAACGGCACCACCGTCGTTGACAAGCTGAACCTGCGCATTGAGGAAGGCGATATCTTCGGCTTCCTCGGGCCCAACGGGGCGGGCAAGACTACCACCATTCTGATGATGCTGGGGCTCACCGAGCCCACCTCCGGCACGGCCCGCATCGGCGGGTTCAACTCCACCCGGGAGCCGCTGAAGATAAAGCGCATCACCGGCTACATCCCGGAGAAGGTGGGCTTCTACGAGGACCTGACCGCGGGCTACAACCTGGCATACACCGCCCGCCTGAACGGGCTTCCGGAGAATAAAGTAGCCAAGAGGGTAGCCGAGGCGCTGGAGACCGTTGAACTCACCGATGTGGCTGACAAGCTGGTGGGTGAGTTCTCCCGGGGAATGAAGCAGCGCCTGGCGATCGCCGATGTGCTCATCAAGATGCCCAAGGTCGCCATCCTGGACGAGCCCACCTCGGGGATAGACCCGGAGGGCATCATCCATATGCTGGACCTCATCACCCGAGTGGCTAAGGAGAAGAACATGACCGTCATCATGTCCTCACACCAGCTGAACCAGGTGCAGCGCATCTGCAACCGGGTGGGGATACTGGCGGAAGGGCGCCTGGTGGCGGAGGGCTTGCTGGACCAGATGGGCCGCAAAGCCATGGGCGGCGGCGAATACAAGATTGAGATTAAGCTGGCCGAGATAACGGCTCCGCTTATTGACTGCATCAAGCAGGTGAAGGGAGTCACCGCCGTGGAGCGGATAGAGGACACCCTGCTGGTATCCAGCAAAAAAGACCTCAGGGCGGAGATAGCCAAAGCCATAGTGGATGCCAACGGCCTGCTGGAAGAGATGAAGGTACAGAGCTACGCTTTAGAAGACATCTATATGAAGTACTTCAAAGAGGACTGACATGCAAGGATTGATGACCGTATTTCACAAAGAGCTTACCGACCACCTCACTAGCTGGCGAGGGATAATCCTGTTCGTCATGGTGCTGCTGGTGGGAGTGCTGGCCGTTATCGGGCCCAACGGCGCCGTGGAGACTCTGAGAGCGGAAGCCGCCGCCCCCACAGATTACATCTTCCTCAACCTGTTCACGACGGGCAGCTATTCGTTTATGTGGCGCATCAGCATGATAGTCATCCCCATAGTGGGCATAGTCCTGGGGCTGGACGCCATAAACAGCGAGAAGAACAGCGGCACCCTGAGCCGTCTGCTCTCCCAGCCGATATTCCGGGATGCCGTCGTCAACGGCAAGTTCCTGGCGGGGATAGTCACCATGACCATCATGATAACGACGACTATGCTGATAATATCCGGAATAGGCATCCTGGAGCTGGGGGTGGCGCCCACCTCGGACGAGGCCGCCCGCCTGCTCATTTTCTGGGGCACCAGCATCCTCTACGGAGCCTTCTGGCTGGGTCTGGCGATACTGTTCTCGGTGATCTTCGCCCATGTGGCTACCTCGGCGCTGACCACCATAGCCATCTGGGTGTTCTTCCTGTTCTACACCATGACCGGGTTCGTCATCGGGCAGGCACAGTCTCCCGAAACCGCCATCATCGCCATGCGCGTTTCTCCCCTGTTCCTGTTCCAGGAATCCATGAGCGTGGTCCTGGTTCCCGGGGCCAGAACGCTATCCGAGATGATCCAACTGATGGGCACCTCCGGCAGCAAGTTCATATCGGGCCCCCTGTCCCTGAGCCAGACGATTATCACCATATGGCCCCAGCTGGCAATCATCGGGGGAGCCACCGCCGCGCTGTTCGCCGGCTCCTATGTCAAGTTCATGCGCGAGGAGATACGCTCCACATAAAGGATAAAATCCCCATCATCATAGATTAAGGGATTTTATCCTTAAAGCGTGTTATCCTGACAGGCAAGCCCTGCGCCGCCTTCCGGAGCAGGGCACGAACCTTGCCCAGGCCCCAGGCTTATGCTATGCCCGAAGCCCTGGTCCAAACCTTTCTATTTAAGCCGGCTCCTCAAGCTCAGCGGCTCAAGTAATCGGCAACGCTTGACGGCGTCTCGCAAGGCTTAGCCGGCGGGGTAGTAGGCGTTGCGCTGTTGGCGTGCCGGCGCTGGTTGAACAGCGGTTTACGCAGGAACGAGGGCACATCCAGCTCCTCTTCGCTCTTCATGCTCCTGAGCAGCTCGGTGAGCTCGTCTTCCTGGGAAGATCCGTCCACACCGGTGTTGGAGCTGAATCCGGTAGCCACCAGGGTAATCCTAACCTGCTCCTCCATGTTCAGGTCATGGGCAACCCCGAAGATGATATTGGCATCCGGGTCCACCGCATCCCTGACCACCTCTGCCGCCTCGTTAACCTCGAACAGAGTGAGGCTGGTGCCGCCGACGATGTTGAACAGCACTCCCCGTGAGCCGTCTATAGAGACATCCAGCAGGGGGCTGGCCAGCGCTTCCCGGGCCGCGTCCACGGCTCGGTTCTTGCCGGAGCCTATCCCCATGGACATCCAGGCCGGGCCGGCGTCCTTCATAATCGCCTTAACATCGGCGAAGTCCAGGTTTATCATACCCGGAACGGTGATGACCTCGGTGATAGCCTGGACACCGTGCCGCAGGACATCATCAGCCATCTTAAAGGCGTTATCCACACCCGACTTCTGGTCACAGATATCGAGCAGGCGGTCATTGGGGATGATAATCAGGGTATCCACCTTGCCCAGCAGGCGAGCGATGCCCTCGGAAGCCACCTCGCTGCGATGGCTGCCCTCGAAGGTGAACGGCTTGGTGACCACGGCGATGGTCAGGGCGCCGCTCTGCTTGGCTATCTC
>CAYLMC010000043.1:0-6096 GCA_964384865.1 uncultured Dehalococcoidales bacterium
ACTGAGCTACCTCGGCGCTGGGATTATTTTAGCCGTTAGCCAGGGGAGGTGTCAAGCAGTCCCGCCGGGGGTTGACAGACTAACCAAAGCCGTAATATATTATCGCCATACGATATCGGGGAGCGTTACCATGCTAGACAGAGAGTTCTTCCTTGGATTTGTCAAGATTCATATCCTGTACCACGCTGCCAAGGAGCCCATCTTCGGCGCGGAAATAACCGAAGAGCTAGCCAGCCACGGCTACAGCCTCAGCCCAGGCACCCTATACCCCGTGTTGCATCGCCTGGAAAACGATGGCTATCTGGAAAGCTGCTCCAAGGTAGTGAACGGCAGGGTGAGAAGATACTATCAGGCTACCGAACAGGGCAGGCTGATGCTGGAGCAATCCAAGAGGAAGATTAAAGAACTCATAGATGAGGTAATCGAGGAGAGGCGATGATAAAAATACCACGCCGATTCGAGGATTATACCCCCAACGTGTTCTTCCTGGGGGTGGTCAGCTTCCTCACCGATGTCTCCAGCGAGATGATTTTCACCCTGGTGCCCCTGTTCCTGTCCAATGTCCTCGGGGCGGGCGCCGCCGTCATCGGGCTTATCGGCGGGCTGACGGAGAGCGCCGACTCCATATTCCGCATATTCAGCGGCTGGTTCAGCGACCGCATCGGCAAGCGCAAGCGGCTGGCCGTGGCCGGCTATACCATCTCCACCATCGCCAAGCCCTTCATGCTGCTGGCGTCCAGCTGGGGGATGGTGCTGGGGGTCAAGTTCGGGGACAGGATAGGCAAGGGGATACGCACCTCCCCCCGCGATGCCCTCATCGCCGATTCCGCCCCCTGTGAGGAGAGGGGCAAGTGCTTCGGCCTCCACCGCACCATGGACACCGCCGGGGCGGTGGTGGGGCTGGCCATAGCCGCCCTGATCATCTACCTGGTGCAGGGCGGGGGGCTGAGTCTGGACCTGAAGACATACCAGTGGATGGTGCTGATAGGCACCATACCGGCCGCGCTGGCGGTAATGATACTGGTCAGGTTCGTAAAGGAGAAGGCGCACCTGCCCGCGCCGGGCATCCCCCGACCCAGCCTCAACCTGTTCCAGCTCGTCGCCGGCTTCGATACCCGCTTCAAGATATTCCTGGCGGTGATGGTGCTGTTCACCCTGGGCAACTCCAGCGACTTCTTCGTCATACTACGAGCGCAGAACCTGGGCTCGTCGGTGCTCAACATCGCCCTGATGCTGGTCCTATGTAACGCCACCTACGCCGCCGTATCGCTGCCCGCCGGCAGGCTCTCCGACCGCCTGGGGAGACGGCGCGTCATCGCCCTGGGCTGGGGGGTCTATGCCCTGGTCTACCTGGGGTTCGCCATGACCACCCAGCTGTGGCAGGTATGGCTGCTGTTCGCCGGCTACGGGGTGTACTACGGCATCGTGGAGGGTGCCGCCAGAGCCTTCGTCGCCGACCTGGTACCTGAGGAGAAGCGGGGCACCGCCTACGGGCTGTATCACGGGGCGGTGGGGCTCACCCTGCTCCCCGCCAGCCTGATAGCCGGCTGGCTGTGGCAGGCGTACAGCCCGGCGACGCCGTTCCTCTTCGGCGCCGGTCTGGCCGGGGCGGCGGTCATCGGCATGATGCTGTTGGTGAAGGAGTAAGCCTACTCCAGCACGATATTATCTATCAGCCTGGTCTTGCCTATCTTTACCGCCATTGACACCAGGGCCGGCGGCTCGACACTGTCCAGTTCCTCCAGGGTGACGGCATTTGCCACGGATACATAGTCTATCTCTGCCAGGGGCTGCTTCTTTATCAGGCTGGCCATAGCCTTGCGCAGCTTCCCGGCGTCCCGCTCTCCCTGCGACCAGTTAGCCTGCGCCAGGGTCAGCGCCCGGCGGAGGACCAGCGCCGCCTGTCTCTCTTCGAGGTTGAGGTAGCTGTTGCGGCTGCTCAGGGCCAGCCCGTCCGGCTCGCGCACGGTGGGCAGGGTGATTACCTCCAGATTCATGGCCAAATCAGCTACCATTTTCTTTATTACCGCCGCCTGCTGGGCGTCCTTCTGCCCGAAGTATGCCCTGTCGGGCTGAACGATGTGGAACAGCTTGGCGCAGACCGTGGCCACCCCCCGGAAGTGGCTGGGGCGGCTGGCGCCCTCCAGCCGCCGGGCTATCTGGCCCACCTCCACCCAGCTGTCGAACCCGGGCGGGTACATCTCCGCCTCCGCGGGCATGAAGACGATATCGGCGCCCTCTTTTTTCAGGAGAGCCAGGTCGCGCTCGGTGTCGCGGGGGTAGCTGGAGAAGTCCTCGCTGGGGGCGAACTGGGCGGGGTTGACGAAGATGCTGGCTATGACCGAGGAGCACCCGGCTCTGGCGCCCCTGACCAGGGACAGGTGCCCTTCATGGAGGTATCCCATAGTGGGGACGAAGCCCACCGGCTCGGCGAGCCCGGCCCTGATCTGCCTCATATCGGCTATGGTTTCAATGACTTTCATAGAGGATGTTATCCCAGCCCGTCCAGCAGGCTCTCGTCCATGGAGAAGCCCTGCTCGTCGGTGGGGAAGCTGCCGTCCTTCACCTCCGCGTCGTAGCGGGAGACGGCATCGCGGATTATGCCGGCCAGATCGACATACTTCTTGGCGTGCTTAAAGCAGCAACCCTCGGAGGCCCCGAGGATATCGCTTATCACCTGAACCTGCCCATCGCAGCCACCTCCGGCGCCGATGCCGATGACGGGTACACTTACCTTGCCGGTGATGAGGGTTGCCAGCGGGGTGGGGACGACCTCCAGGATAATGGCGAACACGCCGGCGGCCTCCAGCGCCAGGACGTCCTCCAGCAGCTTTTTAGCCGTCTGCGGGGTCTTGCCCTGCACCTTATAGCCCCCCAGCTGGTTGATGGACTGCGGGGTCAGCCCGATGTGCCCCATCACCGGTATGCCGCAGCCCACGATGCGCTTCACGGTGTCCGCCACCACCACGCCCCCCTCCAGCTTGATCGCCTGGGCGCCGGCCTCCTGGATGAAGCGGGCGGCGTTGCGCAGGGCGTCCTCCGCACTGGTATGGTAAGTCATAAAGGGCATATCGCCCACCACCAGGGCTTTCTCCGTACCCCGCACCACCGCCTTGGTGTGGTGAATCATCTCGTCCATGGTCACCGGTATGGTGGAATCGTAGCCCAGGACGACCATCCCCAGGCTGTCCCCGACCAGTATCAGCGGCACCCCCACCCCGTCCACCAGTTTGGCGGTGGCATAGTCGTAGGCGGTGAGCATGGCTATCTTCTCCCCCCTCCCCTTCATCTCCCGCAGCTGGTTTACTGTAATTCTCATCTGACTCCCCCTTCAAAAGGGTATTGCAGTAGTGCCTTGCTTGGTCTCGGTGACGGCGTTCTTCTTATCGACATAGACCAGCCTGGGAGCGAAGCCGGCGGCTTCATCGTCCTCCACATGGCAGTAGGAGATGACGGTCACGGTATCGCCCTTAGCCGCCAGCCTGGCGGCGGGCCCGTTGACACATATCTCGCCCTTTTCGCCCTCGATGGCGTAGGTGGTGAAGCGAGCGCCGTTATGGGCATTGAGCACCTGCACCTTCTCATAGGGAAGGATATCGGCCTCCGCCATCAGCTCCCTGTCGATGGTGATGCTGCCCTCGTAGTCGATACTGAGGCCGGTAACCCGCGCCCGGTGTATCTTGCTCTTCATCATGGCTCTCATCGGCTTCTCCCCGTGTTAATATTTCCCCACCGGCTTGCGGAGCAGTTTTTTGAGCTCCTCGGCCCGGCCGCTATCTATCTTCCCCTTCGCCAGAGCGATGGGGACGGTCTGCAGCCCCAGTTCCCGGTAGGCATCCAGCAGCTCGGGGGCGGACTTCCGTAAAGCTGCTATATGTTTGCTGACGGTTCCGGTATCGCCGCGAGCGATGGGGCCGGTGAGGCAGCCCGGTATCCCCACGGTCTCTATATTGTGCAGCGTTCCCCTGACCAGCGGCAGCAGCGCCCGCACCGCCTGTTCTCTGGGGACGCCGAAGCCGTCCCACAGGTCGGCGGACAGCTTCATCAGGGCAACCAGGTAGTTGCATGCCATCACCGCCGCGGCATGGTAGAGCACCTTCTGGCTCGCCTCCAGCTCTATCCAGTCCCCACCCACGGCCTGCGCCATACCTTTCAGCGCCGCCAGCAGGGGCTCCTCCGCCTCCAGGGCGAAGGTGGAGCCGGGTATATTCTCCACGGCCTGCGTCACGCTGGCGAAGGTCTGCAGGGAATGGAAAGCCCCCACCGAAGCCCCCGCCTCGCGGGCAGGCTGCAGGATATCCACCGAATCAGCGCCGCTGAGGTGGACAACGCCCTGCCCCCGGTGCCACTCTACCCCACGCACCACCTCGGCGATGACATCGTCGGGGGTGGCGATCAGCACCAGCTCGGCGGCATCGGCAACCTCCTGGTTATCGGCGGGCCGGCAGCCGTCTATGGCCGCCGCCAGCTTCACCGCCGAGTCGCCGTGCTGGCTGGAGACAACGACCACGGGGTAGCCGGCATCGCTCAGCTGGCGCGCCAGAGCGCCGCCGACCGTGCCCGCCCCGATGAACCCCAGCTTCATCTTCTCAGCCACTGGCATAAACCCTCTATCATTAAAATCGCCCTCCCCGGGCCGCGCCGGAGAAGGCAAAAAACAGGTCTATTCCTGCCGTCTCGGTCGTGCCCGATCCAAGCGACCTAAAGTCCTTGATATTCGTTCCATAATGGCTCACCGCCCCAGCGGGTCGATGGCCGGAACCCCATCGATACCAGTATATAAGGTTCGCCATCCCCAGTCAACATTTGACAATCCACGCCTGTTGTGATATGCTTTCCCTCAGAAAGCAGGAATGCGATAACATGCTGAGAACAGCGGCTGGCAACATTTACTACGCTTACTTCGCCTTTAGCGCGCGCAGGGAATGCGCTTGGGAGGGTCGCTGCTGTAAAAACGAGGACAAACCGTAAAACAGCCAGGATTGGGCAGAAAACGACCAGAACCCTCCCCAGCGGGAGGGTTTTTCTGTTTTATATAGACAAATAAAGAGGTATACTAAACAGCAAGGGAGGAAAGCAATGATAGTAATGAAGGCCGACGCCACCAAAGAACAGATAGATGCGGTGGTAAAAGAGGTCAAGAAGCACGGACTGAGGGCGGATGTTTCCCAGGGGAAATACCGCACCATCATCGGGCTCATTGGGGACGAGAGCCGGATATCGTTCGACCACATCGCCATGCTGCCGGGGGTCAAGGACGCCATGATGATAGAGACCCCCTACAAGCTGGTCAACCGGGAGTACAGCAAGTATCTGGAGAAGGACGGCCAGTTCCTCCATGTCAAGGCGGGGGGCATCGAGATAGGCGGCGACGAGCCCATATTCATCGCCGGCCCCTGCGCCGTGGAGAGCAAGGAAACCCTGTTCAAGATAGCCGAAGGGATTAAAAAGGCCGGCGCCCAGGTGCTCAGAGGAGGCATCTTCAAGCCGAGGAGCTCCGTCCACTCCTTCCAGGGATTGGGCTCCAAGAGCCAGCAGGACGCCGCCGAGGCGCTGAGCTGGCTGCGCGACGCCGGCAAGCAGTACGAGCTGGCCACGGTCACCGAGGTGAGGGGGGAGGACCAGGTGGACATAGCCGCGGAGTACGCCGATATAATCCAGATAGGCGCCCGGAACATGTACAATCAGGACCTGCTCACCAAGGTGGCGCGGAAGCAAAAGCCCGTCTTGTTCAAGAGGCACTTCGGCGCCGGCATCGAGGAGATGCTCTCCTTCGCCGAATACATCGTCGCCGAAGGAAACAAGAATGTCATCCTGTGCGAGAGGGGAATTCTGCCCATAGGCAAGGGGAAGAGCTACACCCGCTACACCCTGGACCTGGCGGCGATACCGGTCATCCAGAAGGAGACCTATCTGCCGGTCATCTCCGACCCCAGCCACGGCAGCGGCCGCCGCGACCTGATATTCAGCATGAGCTGCGCCAGCATGGCGGCGGGCGCCAGCGGGCTGATGATCGAGACGCACACCAACCCGGCAGAGGCGCTGGTGGACGCCCAGCAGGCGGTAACCCCCGACGAACTGAAGGGAATCATAGAG
>CAYLMC010000043.1:6196-7490 GCA_964384865.1 uncultured Dehalococcoidales bacterium
CTGCGCACCGCCGGCAGGCTGTACAACGAGCTTTCCAAGCACCGCGCCGAGAGAACGACCCCCATCCTGGCGCTGGGGGGCGGGGTCATCGGCGACCTGGCCGGGTTCGTCGCCGCCACCTACATGCGCGGCGTGCCGCTGGTGCAGGTGCCGACCACCCTGCTGGCGCAGGTGGACAGCAGCATCGGGGGCAAGGTGGCCGTCGACCACGGCCGGCTGAAGAACATGATAGGCTCTTTCTACCAGCCCTGTATGGTGCTCACGGACACGGACGCCCTGAAGAGCCTGGGCGATAAGCTGCTCACCGACGGCATGGCGGAGGTGATAAAATACGGGGTCATCCGGGACGAGGGGCTGTTCCGCTATATAGAGGAGCACATCGACGGCATCAAGTCCCTCCGCGCCAGCGCCCTGGAGCACATCGTCACCCGCTCCGCCGAGATAAAAGCGGAGGTCGTCTCCAAAGACGAGCGGGAGCAGGGGCTGAGGGCAATCCTCAACTACGGGCACACCCTGGGGCACGCCATGGAGTCCGTCTCCGGCTTCGGGCTGTCCCACGGCGCCGCGGTGGCGCTGGGGATGCTGGCGGCGGCGATGATATCCCACCGCATGGGGAAGCTGGACAAAGCCGGACTACTGCGGCTGAAGAACCTGGTGCGCCGGGCCGGTCTGCCCACCGTCCTGCCCGACCTGAAGATTAAAGATATTATCAAGGCGATGACACACGATAAGAAGGTCCTCAGGGGCAGGGCGAGGTTCGTCCTCCCCCGCTCGCTGGGCAGGGTGTTCATCAGCGACGAGGTGGAGATAGCCACCATAGAAAAGATACTGGCGGAATGGAATGAAGCAGCCTGAGATATGCGCCGTGCTGACCACATACGACCCGGCGGCGATAACAGCCGCCGAGCCCTTTGCCGGGCTGTTCGAGGTCAGAATAGACCTCATCGGGGAGGGCTGGCGAAAGCTGGCCGAGCGGCTGACCAAGCCCTGGATAGCCTGCAACCGACGTGCCGCCGAGGGCGGCACCTGGCGGGGCAGCGAGGCGGACAGAATCCGCCAGCTGGAAACCGCCCTGGATATGGGGGCGAGCATAGTGGATATAGAGATGGCGACGGAGAACCTCACCGAGGTGATGCCGGTCATCCGGGGCAAGGCGAGGTGCCTGCTCTCCCACCACGATTTCGCCGAAACGCCCCCCGTTGACAGGCTGAAAGAGATAGCGGGCCAGCAGATAGCCGCCGGCGCCGATATATGCAAGGTGGTCACCACGGCAAACCGGTTCCAGGACAACCTG
>CAYLMC010000044.1:0-5606 GCA_964384865.1 uncultured Dehalococcoidales bacterium
GTGCATCTCAATTGACAAGCCGGGTCTTCTGTGCTAGTCTCACCACGGATTAGCCGAACTTTATCTATTGCTACCAATGCCAGAAAGGGGGAGAGTTATTTATGGCTCTACTCGAGATTAAAAATGTGAGCAAGTATTTCGGAGGTCTGGCTGCCCTGAGTGGCTTTGATATGGAGGTGAACGAGGGGGAGGTCAAAGGACTCATCGGCCCCAACGGCTCCGGCAAGACCACGCTGTACAATGTCATCAGCGGGGTTTACCGGCCCACATCGGGGTCTATCATCTACCAGGGCGAGGATATTTCCAGCCTCCCTTCCAGCACCATAGCCAAGAAGGGGCTTGTCCGCACCTTCCAGCACACCGCGCTGTTCATGGACTTCACCGTCCTGCAGAATATCTCCGTGGGGCGGCACCTGCACGCTTCGGAGAACGTCTTCGGGGTGGTGGGCAACACCGTCGCCACCAGGAAGGTGGAGAAGGAATCCCTGAAGAAGGCCGAGGAGATAGTGGACTTCATGGAGCTTTCCCACCTCAAGGACGAGCTGGCGGTGAATCTTCCCCACGGCTACATGCGGGCGTTGGGGGTGGGGGTTGCCCTGGCTACGGAGCCCAAGCTGCTGATGTTGGACGAGCCGGTTACCGGCATGAATCCCACCGAGAAGGCGCACATGCTGGCCCTGATTAAGAGGATACGGGAGCAGGGTATAAGCGTGCTCATTGTGGAGCATGATATGAAGACGGTTATGGGCCTTTGCGATAACATAACCGTGCTCTGCTTCGGCAAGAAGCTCGCCGAGGGCGTTCCCAAGGATATACTGGCCAACGATGCCGTTATCGAAGCCTACCTGGGAAGCTCAGAGATTCTCGGCTAAACATGGCCGCAGCTTGCTGAAACTATAATAGGCTTACAGAGAAAATAAAATAACCCGAGTAATACGGTTATTACTCGGGTTATTTCTTATGGGCAACTTTACTTATGGAAGCGGTCTAATCCTGTTTCTGCTGGTGCCTTCCCTCGTGCTCGAAGCCGGCCAATCGCCTGCATCACCGCCCTCTCAATACCTCCAGGATAGAAGACGAGAACCAGTATCACGGCAATGCCAAAGAGCACGGGTCTCGCCTCCAGCAAGGGGCGGCTGAGTTCAAAGATGGCTTGTACCACAGCTACGCCGATTATGGGACCCCAGAAGGTCCTGTAACCTCCCACCACCACCCAGATGAGGAGGTATAGCATGGTGGTGATGCTAAATAACTTAGGGTCTACCGCGCTCAGGCGGTGAACTAAAACGCCACCGGCGATGCCGGCAAAGAAGCCACCGATGGCGGCAGCCAGCAATCTGTAGCTGGGCACCCTTATCCCGATGGACTCTGCCAGCAGGGGGTCAATGGAGATAGCCTTAAAGGAATTCCCTAACCGCGACCTGTCTATACGGTACAGCGCGTACATGCAGGCAAGCATTACCCCCAAAGCGAAGAAGTAGTAGGGAATGCGCTCACTAAAATCTATCCCCGCTAGTTCGGCACCGTAGGGGATGTTTATGATGCCCCGTGGTCCTCCAAAGGGGTTGTGAAACCTGATCCAGGTCATCCTGACTATTTCCGCTAGGGCGAAGGTAGCGATATAAAAGCCCCACCCCTTGGTTCGCAGTAGAGGCCGGGTGATACCTATGGCTATTAGGCTTGCCATCGCCCCTCCAATGGGGATGGTCACCCACATCGGTATGCCGAAATGCTTACCCAACAAGCCGCTGGTGTAGGCGCCGACACCAAACAACACAACATGATATAGTTGCCAGTCATGTGTCGTCACTATTAGGCGGTAGCTCTGGGCAAGGATGATGTAGATAAAGAACAGCATGGCAACTTCAATCACATATGCCCTGGCGAAAAATGGCAAGATACACAGCCCTATGATTAAGGGCGCTAATGCCCCACCCATCTTTAACCCCTGTACATTAAGTGATTTAAGCGATAACACGGCCCATTAACCCCTGTGGTCTTACTGCTAATACGATGCCCATGACGGCATACATAACCATCAAAGCCGTCACGCCATCAGTTATGGTAGTGACGAAGGTCTGGGTGAAGCCCAAGATGATGGCGGCCAGAATGGTCCCCTCAACACTCCCCAACCCCCCTATAACTACCGTCACGAGAGCGGGGAGAATAACGGCGTGTCCCAGGTAGGGGGTTACCGCGTATATGGTTGACATCAGTCCCCCGGCTAGGCCGGCGAGGCCACCGGCGATGCCCATAGCCAGCGCTGTAATTTTATTGATGCTTATCCCCTGGAGAGCGGCAGCTTCAGGGTCCTGGGCCACGGCGCGCAGCGCCCGCCCCAGCTTGAACCGCCGCATGAAGAAAATAAGCCCCCCTATAGCGGCAATGGCAAAGGGAATCAGCTGTATCCGGGCGAAGTCCATGGCGGCACCCATGACGTTAAATTGCATCATGTAGGGCTTAGGTATTATCTTCATTAACCCCCATCCCCAAAACTGGCCCATAAAAACCTCAAAGATAAATATTAATCCCGCGGTGGCGATAAAGCCGGCGACCACATCGCCACGCACCTGGCGGAAAATGCCTCGCTCAATGGCTAGACCAAGGACGGCACATATCCCCACGGCTGCTGCCAATGCCGCCCAGAATGGCCAACCACCCAAGGCATATAGGACATACACCGTGTAGGAGCCTGCCATGAAGACATGACCATGACCTAAATTTGCCATCTGCATCACGCCAAAGGCTAGAGTTAGCCCCACGGCTAACAACATCAACATAGTGCTGGCTGCTCCCGCATTGGCTGCTGTTTGTATAAAAGTTGTAAGTTCCATATCGCTAGTTTAAACCTCGGATAACGTTTGTCCGTCTCAACCGCATGTTCACATCATGGGGCGGCGCCCCTCGAGACACCGCCCCATGAACGTGCCTACTTACCGCTGGTAGTACATCTGCCCGTGCTCTTCCACCACTGGGATTACGATATCCGCGATGTTCTCGTACCAGTCCTCGAACCTCACGCTCGTCCAGATGCGCTTGTCGTTGGCTACGACGCTAAACTTGTTGATGGGGACGGGCAGCGAAATCATGTTGTCCAGCCCCCACATGTCCTTGCCATACATGTATCCTGGACCAAGGCAGGTGGGGAACCAGTCTAGTGCCCTGGCGGTTTCAAGTATCTGGTCGTTGTTGGGGAAGCCAGCACCTGGGTTCTCTAGGCCCCAGTGCTGCGCCCACGCGCACCACGGTAACAAGTTTACAACGTGGTCCCAGTCAATCCCGGTCATGACGCGGTGGACGTCCTCAGGACCTCCCGGACCGTATCTCTCTGTCCACAGGCGGGAGAAGGAGTGTTGCCACGAGGGCTCACCCCACCACTCGTCATCCATGAGGGGGAAGCTGTCCATGCCCCAGCGTGCCGCGGCCCACTCCGCCGGGACCTTGGTTAGGTTAGGTTCCCAGGTGATGTAGTTCTGGCTGATGAGACCCTCATAGCCCTGCAGGTAGAACTGCTCCCAGAGCAGGGTTTGGAAGTCGGGCCAGGTCAGGTTGAGGCTGATGGCGTCAGGGTTGGTCGCCATCATAGCGGTGGCTATCGGGGCGAAGTCGGTAGTCTCGATGGCGAAGTGCTTGTCGTAGACTACCTCCCAGCCCTCAGCGATCGCACATCCGACCTCCCATGCCTGAGTTTGACGGCCGATGGGGTCATCCTGGGAGGTTACCGCCCACCTCAATGGTCTCCCCAGCTCATCCGGTCTGGGCAGGACCGTCTTGACCATCAGTGGTCGGAGCATGTCGATTCTGGGGGTAACATCCCCGCCGCCGATGAGGTAGCGTCTCGCGGGCGTGATATCGGTGGAGATAAGAGTGGAATAGACCACCTCGTTCTCGGTGAGGAAGGGATGGGTGGCGTCAGCGGGAGCACCACCGATGGCGCTGATGAATTTAACATCATTTTCCAGCACCAGCTGTCTGGCACCCTGGAGCGCCTTGCTGCCAGTAGCCTCGTCGTCGAACTCATACTGTTCCAAGGGGTATCTTGTCCCGCCAACGAGGAGCCCTCCAGTCTTATTCAGTGCGTCAATAAAGATGCTGTTCCCGGTAATTCCGGGGAGTCCCCATCCCGCATCCGGGCCTGACAGCGCAGCCAGGAAGCCGATGTTAATCGTCTCCCCTATGGGATACTCTACCCCTATCTGCTGGTCGGGCAGGTGGCCTAATATAGCCACCTCATCTGCGCTAAGCCCTGCGGGCATTGCCTCTGCCGCTGCTGGAGCCTCTGGAGCTTCAGGTGCCGGAGCTGCCGGTTCCGGAGCTTCGGGGGCAGGTCCGCCCGGGGCGCAACCGGAAACCATCGGGATGGCTACTGCCATGGTCACTATCAGCGAGATGGGTATTACTAATCTTAATAATCTTTCCTTCTTCAACCCAATACCTCCTTCCGAGTATTGTTCTTTATCGAGTATTGCTCTTTATATTAACATGCATCTCTCTAAAAAAACCGGGTATAGATAAGACATAGATCTTAGTCCAGCTATCACCCCCCTTCGGAAACCTTCTATTTACTATCTTTATACAAGTAGTATAGGCTATCGTTACTGGTAATCATCCGTAAACAAAACAGGTCATCGCTTTACGGCGATGACTTGTTTTATGTCTATAGATAATTCGTTAGGCATAATTTTATATAGAGCGAGTAAGTGTTTTCCCCTATTCTAGTATCAGGAATTGTCTTTATTAAGTATCATAAATAATAATGGATGTCAACCCCTAATTCACACAATGTGTGGAATGTCAATATAGTTAGCGCAGTATTATCCACCCCGCCTGCCGGTGATTATTTGGCACCCTTCCCTCTTGTTGAACAAGGCGCCGCCGCCGTGATAAAGTAAGCTTGAGGGGTAAAACTGCCTTCTGAAAAGAGAAGGTGAGTCTGTATGGAGAAGACCAGACTGATAATAACCGAGGATGAAGCCCTGTTCCGGGAGCTGCTGCTGCGCACCCTGTCCTCGGAGCCGGGGCTGGAGGTGGTGGGCACCGCAGAGGATGCCGAAACCGCCATCAAGCTGGCCAAGGAGCTGAAGCCCGATGTGGCTATCATGGATATAGAGCTTCCCGGCGAGATGGACGGCATAGAGGCGGCGCTGCTGATTAAGCGGGAGAGGCCGAAGACCGGCATCGTGGTCCTCTCGGTCCACAGCGACCACCGCTATGTCAGCTCCCTGCCCCTGGGGGACCTGGGGGGGTGGGCGTATCTGCTCAAGCAGTCCGTGCCCGACCTGTCCACCCTGGTGCGCGCCATTCACGGCAGCAAGGAGGGCATGATGGTGTTGGACCCGGCGGTGATGGACCGGCTGCGTCCCAGGAAGGACTCCTCGGTGGCCCGGCTGACCCCTCGTCTGCAGGAGGTGCTGCGGCTGATAGCGCAGGGCTTCAATAATTCCGCTATCGCCGAGAGGCTGGTGCTTTCGGAGAGGTCGGTGGAGGGTTATGTGAAATCCATCTACCAGGAGCTTAATCTCTCCGGCGAGCCGGAGATTCATGCCCGGGTGAAAGCCGCTCTGACCTATCTGGAATCGGCGCAGAAAATCAGTATGTGACCGTTC
>CAYLMC010000044.1:5706-7472 GCA_964384865.1 uncultured Dehalococcoidales bacterium
GGCAACCTCGGCGTAGTCCTGCATCATCAGCATTCCCTGCCCGGGATCTGATTTTTTCAGGTTCCAGCCGCGGCCATCGTCCTGCACCTTGAGGCGCAGCCAGCCCGGATAGAGCAGTCCCAGCCGCAGGGTTATGTGGCTGGCTTTGGAGTGCTTGACGGCGTTTATCAGCGCCTCCTGGGCGATGCGGTATATCGCCAGGCGGACCTGCTCCGGGACGAAGCGGGGGTTGTCCCGCTCTTTCCTCTCCAGAGGCTCGGAAAGCTCCATCTTGATGACAGACGGGGTTACGGCGAACTCGTCCCCCAGGGACTGCAGCGCCGGCACCAACCCCCGGCGCAGGATGGATGGGAACAGCTGGTGGCTGACGGGGCGGATATGGTTCTCCACCACGTCCTCCAGCTTCTGGTGCAGGTCGGCTATCTCCGCGGTCATCTCGCTGGATGGAGAGGCCTTCTCTAAATCCAGCAGGCGGTGCATGATGACGATGAGGCGGTTCTGCACCGTGCCGTGGAGCTGGAGGGCTATGTCCTTGCGCACCGATTCTTGCATGGCGATGATGCGCTGGCGCGACTGCTGTATCGCCTTCGCCTTGGCCAGGGCCGCCGCCTGCTCTATGCGCGATTCCTCAAGGCGCTTCTGCTCGGTTATATCCGAGAGCAGCCCGTCGGCGTACTTCTTGCCATCTTTTATGTATGTGCCCAGGGAGCGGTCATGAATCCATATCCACTTGCCGTCCTTCCTCTGGAAGCGGTATTCGATATCGTAGGGCTGTTTTCCCTTGATGAAGCCCCACAGGGAGGCCTTGGCTTTCTCCAGGTCATCGGGGTGGAGCCTGTCGAACCACTTTATCCAGTCGCCGCAGCGGTATTCCTCCTCCTGGGTGTAGCCGGTGAGGCGCTCCACGTTGGGGCCGACGAAGGCCATGCCGTAGTTCGCGGCCGAGGTCCAGATGACATCCGGGATGTTGGATACCAGGGAGCGGTACTTCTCCTCGCTGCGGCGCAGCTCCTCCTCGGCCTGCTTGCGCTCGGTGATGTCCGAGAGTAGTCCGTCGGCGTACTTCTTGCCGTCTTTAATATAGGTGCCCACCGAGCGCTCGTTTATCCATACCCAGCTGCCGTCCTTCTTCTTCAGGCGGTATTCTATGTCGTAGTCCTTGCGCCCCTTGATGAACTCCTGGAAGGCGGTCTCGGCGTTTTCCACATCTTCGGGGTGGAGTCTGCCGTCGAACCACTTCATCCAGTTGCCGGTGCGGTATTCCTCCTCCTGGGTGTAGCCGGTAAGGCGCTCCACATTGGGGCTGACATAGACGATGCCGTAGCCCTCATCCGAGGTCCAGGTTACATCCGGTATGTTGGACACCAGGGAGCGGTACTTCTCCTCGCTTCGGCGCAGTTCCTCGTCCCCCTCCTTGCGCTCGGTGATATCACGGTTGCTGGCGCGCTGCCCCATATATTTGCTGGCGCCGTCATAGACGGGCTGGCAGCTGTGCTCTATCCAGCGCTCCTTGCCGCTGCGGGTGATGATGCGAAACTCCAGGGTCCAGGTGTCTCGTTTGGTGATCGTGGCCGCCATGTGCTCGGCGACGGTGGCGCGGTCGTCGGGGTGGGCTATCTTTGCCATCAGCCCGGGGTCTTTGATAAACTCGTCGGCGCTATAGCCGGAGATGCGCTTGCAGGACGGGGAGACATAGAAGAAGTTTCCCTCGGGGTTGGTCCAGTACTCCCAGTCGTAGGTGAAGTCCGCCAGGGTGCGGAACTTCT
>CAYLMC010000045.1:0-7369 GCA_964384865.1 uncultured Dehalococcoidales bacterium
AGAAGTTCGCCGCCGTCATCGTGCCCCAGGCTGATACCGGCGAGGCGTCCATGATAGCGGGCATAGACATCGTGCCGGTGAGCTCGCTATCCCAGCTGGTAGCCTACCTGAAGGGGGAGATAGCGGCGCCCCAGTTCGTCCGCGAGGATGCCAAGCAGTACACCCCGGAATACCCCTCCGCCACCGACCTGGCCTATATCAAGGGGCAGGAGCATGTCAAGCGCGCCCTGGAGGTGGCCGCCGCCGGGGGGCACAATGTCATCATGATGGGCCCGCCGGGAAGCGGCAAGACCCTGCTGGCGCGCTCCATCCCGTCCATACTGCCCCCGATGACCGCCGAGGAAGCCCTGGAGGTGACCAAGATATACAGCGTCAGCGGGCTGCTCTCCGCGGACACCCCCATGATAAGGCAGCGACCGTTCCGCTCCCCCCACTTCACCATCTCCAACGCCGGGCTGGTGGGCGGGGGGCGCTGGCCCCGGCCGGGGGAGATAACCCTCAGCCATCGCGGGGTGCTCTTCCTGGACGAGCTCCCCGAATTCGGGCACTCCGTCCTGGAGGTGCTCCGCCAGCCCCTGGAGGACAAGGTGGTCACCATCAGCCGCGCCCAGGGCAGCGTTACCTTCCCGGCAAACTTCACCCTGGTGGGAGCGATGAACCCCTGCCCCTGCGGCTTCTACGGCGACCCCCACCGCGCCTGCACCTGCTCGCCCAGCCTGGTGTCACGCTACCAGAAGCGCATCAGCGGGCCGTTCCTGGACCGGGTGGACATATTCGTGGAGGTGCCTCACATAGACTACGAGAAGCTGGCTGACGACCGCCTGGGGGAGAACTCGGACGTGGTGCGGGGCAGGGTGGAGGAAGCCCGCGCCGTGCAGCGGGAGCGGTTCCGGAAAGATAAGCTGACCAGCAACGCCGAGATGGCACCGCCCCAGGTGAGGGAGTTCTGCCGCGCCGAGGAGTCGGCGCAGAGCCTGGTGAAGACGGCCATGAAGCAGCTCTATCTATCGGCGCGAGCCTATCACCGCGTCCTCAAGCTGGCGCGCACCATAGCCGACCTGGAAAAGGCGGATATTATCAAGGCGCACCATGTGGCCGAAGCCATCCAGTACCGCCCCAGGCAGACGGTATAACCTCAGATATTAAACAATAAACCAGCAGGGAGGAGACAAAAGACCTTGTTTTCACCGGAGACTCTAGGATTCATCGGCGGAGGGCTGATAACAGCCAGCCTGGTCCCCCAGATCTACCGCGTTTTCAAGCTGAAGAGCGCCCACGATATCAGCATGCACTTCACCGTACTGCTGCTGATAGGGCTGGTGTTCTGGATAGCCTACGGGGTGAATTTCGGCCTGATGCCGGTTATCCTGTGGAACAGCATCAGCATCGGGCTCATCGCGGCGCTGCTATACGCCAAGCTGAAATACGGCCGGGACTAAATACGAAAGGCGGCGGTCGCGGGGGGCGCTTCAGCCCCCGATCTGTAAACCGCCGCCTATGCTGAGCAATACTATGCCTACCACCAGGGTCACCCAGCCCCCGATTCTCATTGAGCTGTGCTCGGGGTTATCCGGGGTATGCTCGATGAACTCCCGCAGATCGTAGCTGGTGACCAGGCCGTCATAGTAGTGTTTCCGCTTCTTCCTCTCCAATATAAGCACGCCTATGCCCGCGCTGACGAAGGCGCCACCCATAACCATCATTATGAAGGTGCCGGGGTAAGCCATGCTTTCATCCCCCCATTAAAAACTGTTAACTGGGATTATATCCGTTACCAGCGCCATTTTCAACAGGGTTGGCAAAAAACCGCGGCCTTATTTTATATCCACGGAAGCCCCGGCGGCCTCCAGCTTCTGCTTGGCGGCGGCGGCCTCGTCCTTGCCGACACCTTCCTTAACCGGCTTGGGGGCGCTCTCCACCAGGTCCTTGGACTCCTTTAAGCCCAGGGTGGTCAGCTCGCGCACCGCCCTGATGACATTTATCCGGTTGTCCCCGATGCTGGTGAGGATGACATCGAACTCGGTCTTCTCCTCGGCATTGGCAGCCGGTGCGCCGGCGGCGGGGGCGGCGGCGGCAACAGCCGCTACCGGAGCGGCGGCGCTGACGCCGAACTCCTCCTCCAGGGCCTTTACCAGGTCGGCAAGCTCCAGGACGTTCATACCCTTGATAGTCTTCATTATATCTGCGGTGGCGCCGCTCTGCGCCTTCTTGGCAGCCTTGGCTGGGACCTTCTTCTCCTCAGCCGCAGGGGCGGCTTCGGCCTTCTTCTCGGCTTTCTTGGCCAGGGCTTTCTTGGCCGCCTCGGCAGGCTTTTCCGCAGCGGCTTCCTCTGCGCCCTGTTCAGCCTTTACTTCTTTTTCTTCCACCATGATTATTCTCCCTCCAGTTGTGTAATCCTAGCTTGTAACACCCGAGCCAGCCCCGATATGGGGGCGCCCAGGCAATTGACCACTTTAGCGATGGGGCTGTTCATGCCGCCCAGAACCATGGCCAGCAGCACCTCCCGCGACGGCAGCGAGGACAGGGTGGCTACATCCTCAGCGCTGAGCAGCCTGTCCGCCAGGAAGCCCCCCCTGATGGGCATCTCCAGACCGGTCTCACGAACGAACTCGGCCAGCACCCGCGCCGGGTCCACTATCTCCCCGTAGCCGAAGGCGATGGCTACCGGCCCCATGAATGATTCGGCCAGGCCTTCACGGTCGGCTTTGGCCGCCGCCAGCCGGGCCAGGGTGTTCTTGACCACCTTGTACTCAATGCCGGCTTCACGCAGCTTGCGGCGCAGGCTGGTTATCTCGGTGACGGTCAGCCCCCGATAGTCGGTAAGCACGCCGACTGAGCACTTGGCGAATGTCTCCCCCAGTGCCTCTATTATCTGCGCCTTCTTCTCTTTGGACTCTTTGGACATAGCTCTTGCCTCCTCATCCTGCGGCGGGCGCCGGCTAATAAAAAAAGCCCTCGTGCCTGCCGCACAAGGACCACGAAAAGCGTTACGCTTTCATATTCCTCGGCAGGCAGTCCAGTTTAAGCCCGTAACGGGCACCCACTGTCTTGGGAAACTATTCTGTTGTCAACCAACTCAGGCTATTATAGCATCAACCGGCGGCGGAGTCCACCGCGGTCTTCAGGTCCAGCTTTATCCCGGGGCCCATGGTGGAGGTCAGCACCGCCGTCTTGATGTACTGCCCCTTGAGGCCGCTAGGCTTGGCCTTCATCACCGCCTCTATCATCGCCATCAGGTTCTCTTTGAGCTTATCGTCATCGAAACCCGCCTTGCCCACCGGGACATGGATGATGGCGGTCCTGTCCAGCTTGAACTCTACCCGGCCCTTGCCGACGTCCTCTATCACCCTGGGCAGGTCATCGGCGGCTACCACCGTTCCCAGCTTGGGGTTAGGCATCAGCCCCTTGCGGCCCAGTATCTTGCCCAGCTTGCCCACCTTGCCCATCATCTCGCGGGTGGCCACGGTGGTGTCGAACTCCAGCCAGCCGCCCTCTATCTTTTTGATGAGGTCGTCGCCGCCGGCATAGTCCGCCCCGGCCTCCTTGGCTATCTTCTCCGCCTCGCCCTCGGCGAAGACCAGTATGCGGGTCTTCTTGCCCAGCCCGTGGGGAAGGAGGGCCACGCCGCGCACCTGTTGGGCGGCGTTGCGCGGGTCCACCCCCATGCGGAGGTGAAGCTCAACGGTCTCGTCAAACTTGGCGTAAGCCATGCCCTTGACCAGCCCCACCGCCTCCTGGGGAGAGTAGGTCTTGGTCTTGTCCAGCTGCTCTACTGAATTACGATAGTTTTTACCCTGTTTAGTCATCTTTATTCTATCTCGATTCCCATACTTCGGGCGGTGCCTTCTATGATGCGCTCCGCCCCCTCTATACTGGTGGCGTTCAGGTCCTTGGCCTTCAGCTCGGCTATCTCCCGAACCTTGGCGCGGGGCAGCTTGCCCACGGTCTCCCGCCCGGTCTCGCCGGAGGCTTTGTCCACCCCCAGCGCCTTCTTGAGCAGGTCGCTGGCCGGCGGGGTCTTGGTGACGAAGGTGAACGACCTGTCCTCGAAGACGGTTATCACCACCGGTATGATGGAGCCGGCCTGCTTGGAGGTGCGGTCGTTATAGTCCTTACAGAAAGCCATGATGTTGATGCCGTGCTGGCCCAGAGCCGAGCCCACCGGGGGGGCCGGGTTGGCCTTTCCCGCCGGAATCTGCAGTTTGATTATCGCCTTTATCTTCTTTGCCACCTGATCCTCCTAAACGGTCAGAGCTTCTCCACCTGTAAGAAGTCCAGCTCCACCGGCGTATCCCTCTCAAACAGGGAGAGCATCACCCTGACCTTGCCCTTTTCCGTATTTATGCTGTCCACCACCCCAATGAAATCTATGAACGGCCCGTCTATGACGCGCACGCTCTGCCCCACCCGGAAGCCTATCTTCAGCCGCGGCGCCTTAGCTTCCATCTGCTTCAGTATCTGGCTGACCTCGCCCTCCCCCAGGGGGACGGGCTTATTTCCGCTGCCCACGAACCCGGTAACGCCGGGGGTGTTTCTCACTATCCGCCAGCTCTGGTCGCTCATCTTCATCTGGATGAGGACATAGCCGGGCAATATCTTCTTGGACACCGTACGCCGCTGCCCGTTTTTAACCTCGATCTCATCCTCGGTGGGTATCACCACCTTGGATATCTCCTCACCGTCATCCATGACCTTGATGCGCTGTTCCAGGTTCTTTTTTACCCGCTCCTCATGGCCCGAATAGGTATGAACCACATACCACGGTTTTGATTCTTTTTCTGCCATGACCAACCTTACTCCGCTGCCGATATCTGGAAAAGCACCGCTTCCGCCGGCGATGATGGTACGCTAAGATGAGAAGTCAACAAGGCCTTATCCACCCAACAACAGTTTATTGACAGCCTCGGCAAAGCCGAAGTCCACGAAGCCCAGAAAGGTGCCGGCGGCGATGGTAGCCACCAGCACGATGCCGGTCAGGTAGCCAGTCTCCCTCTTGGAGAGCCAGACTACCTTTTTCAGCTCGGCGATAACCTCGCCGAAGCGCCTGAACCTGCCGCTGCCTTGCTTTTCAGTGTGATCTGCCATAGAAGGAATCTCACATAGCCCAGATAGGGGCTATCTTTATGTCTTTTATTTTGCCTCTTTGTGCAGCGTGTAAGCGCGGCAACGGGGGCAATATTTTTTCAACTCTAGCCGCTTAGGGTCATTCTTCCGGTTCTTGGTGGTGGTGTAGGTCTGCTCCTTACACCCGTCACAGGCAAGGTGGATGATAACCCGGGCTTCACCTTTCTTGGCCATAGCTTATTCTATGATATGGCTGACGGTGCCGGCACCGACCGTCCTGCCCCCCTCCCTAATAGCGAAGCGCAGACCCTTCTCCAGCGCCACCGGGTAGATGAGCTTCATCTTCACGGTAATGTTGTCGCCGGGCATGACCATCTCCACCCCCTTGGGCAGCTCTATCTCGCCGGTGACATCGGTGGTCCTGATATAGAACTGGGGTTTATATCCGGTGAAGAAGGGGGTATGTCTGCCTCCTTCGTCCTTGCTTAACACATAGACCTCGGCTTCAGCCTCGGTATGGGGCTTGATGGAGCCGGGGGCGGCCAGTACCTGCCCTCTCTCGATGTCGTCACGCTCCACGCCCCTGAGCAGGCAGCCGACGGCATCGCCGGGCTCGGCGTAGTCCAATATCTTGTGGAACATCTCCAGGCTGGTGACCACCACCTTCTTGATGTCATGGTGCAGGCCGACTATCTCCACCTCGTCTCCACCCTTGATCTCGCCGCGCTCGACCCTGCCCGTGGGCACCGTGCCCCGCCCCTTGATGCTGAAGACATCCTCCACCGGCATCAGGAACGGCTTGTCCTTGGGACGCACGGGGATGGGTATATAGCTGTCAATGGCATCCATCAGCTTCCAGATGCTGCCGCACCACTCGCACTCCCTCTTGCCGCAGCCGCACTCCAGAGCCTTCAAGGCGCTCAACCTGATGATGGGCACCTCGTCCCCGGGGAAGCCGTGCTTGGTGAGCAGCTCTCTGAGCTCCATCTCCACCAGCTCCAGGAGCTCCTCGTCTTCCATCATGTCTATCTTGTTAAGGGCGACCACCATGGCGGGAACCTCCACCTGGTGCGCCAGGAGCAGATGCTCCCTGGTCTGGGGCATGGGGCCGTCCGGGGCGCTTACCACCAGTATGGCTCCGTCCATCTGAGCGGCACCGGTAATCATGTTCTTGATATAGTCGGCGTGGCCCGGGCAATCGATATGGGCATAGTGCCGCGTCTCCGTCTCATACTCTATATGAGCGATGGCGATGGTCAGCCCTCGCGCCTTCTCCTCGGGCGCATTGTCGATGCTGCTGAACTCGCGGAAGTCGGTGCCGCCCGCCTTGGATAAGACCAGCGTTATCGCCGCCGTCAGTGTAGTTTTGCCGTGGTCAACATGACCGATGGTGCCTACATTACAATGTGGCTTAGTCCGCTCAAACTTCTGTTTCGCCATTTGGATCCCCCTTTATCTGAGCCCACAAGCAGACTCGAACTGCTGACCCCGTTCTTACCAAGAACGTGCTCTACCTGCTGAGCTATGTGGGCACATGTCCCTATTATTTCTCTCTATTATATAGAAAAATACCGCGCAGTGTCCAGTACTGCCCCGCGATAAAATATTAACGAATCTGGAGGGGGCAGGATTTGAACCTGCGTAGCCCTAAGGCGGCAGTTTTACAGACTGCTCCGATTAACCACTCCGGCACCCCTCCCCATCAAACCGCCCCGAATAAATAACCAAGCCCGAGAGGGGACTCGAACCCACTAACCTACCGATTACAAGTCGGTTGCGCTACCATTGCGCTACTCGGGCACCGCCTCTCAAGGCTTCCCTTCAGAAGCCGTTCGGCGTGATTATTATAAGAACGGCGGGGAGAAAAGTCAACCTTGACAGCCCCGGACGGGGCCGCCCCTCACCCCCTGGAGCCCAGCCGCAGCCCGCCGTGAATAAAGAACACCTCTCCGGCCAGGGCTTCGTTGCGGTAAAGCTCGAATATCAGGGAGGCTATCTCCTCGGTGTCCACCAGGCGCTTTATGGGGACCTGCTGCACTATCTTGTCCAGCACCTCCGGCTTCATCCCCTTGACCATGGGGGTAGCCACATAGCCCGGCGCGATAGCCACGCAGCGCAGCTTATCGGCCAGCCCGCGGCGGAAGAACTCGGCGGTAATCACCTTGGGCATCACCGCCATAGCCGCCTTGCTGGAGGAGTAGTTTATCTGTCCCGCCGTCCCCAGGGAGCCGGTGGAGGATATCAAGCATATCAGCCCCTTGCAGCCCAGGTTGACCATCTGCTCGGCGCACTCCCTAACGGTGAG
>CAYLMC010000046.1:0-7004 GCA_964384865.1 uncultured Dehalococcoidales bacterium
TCCATCACCTCCAGGCTGTATATGCGGTGAAACTCCTCGGCTTCGGTGAGGGCGGTGCCGGTCATTCCGGAGAGCTTGCCGTACATGCGAAAGTAGTTCTGGATGGTGATGGTGGCGAAGGTGCGGCTCTCCCGCTGCACCTTAACATGCTCCTTGGCCTCTATCGCCTGGTGCAGCCCCTCGGAGTAGCGGCGGCCCACCATCAGCCTTCCGGTGAACTCGTCGACGATGACGACCTGGCCGTCCTTGACCACATAGTTGCGGTCCCGGCGAAAGAGGACATGCGCCTTGAGGGCGCTGTCCAGGTAGCGGGTGAGGGCGTAATTGGCTGGGTCGTAGAGGTTGGGGGACTTCATCAGGCCCTCTCTGTCCAGCATATTCTGAACATGGACGACGCCGGCATCGGTCAGGTTCACCGCCCGCGACTTCTCGTCCACGGTATAGTCCTCGTCCTGACGAAGGCGCGGCACCAGGCGAGCGAATATCTGGTATCTCTGCCCCGCTTCCTCGGCTTGACCGCTGATGATGAGAGGGGTGCGCGCCTCGTCGATGAGGAGGTTGTCCACCTCGTCCACGATGGCGTAGCCCAGCTCGCCCTGGACGCACCGGGACAGATCCACCGCCATGTTGTCGCGCAGGTAGTCGAAGCCGAACTCGGCGCAGGTGCCGTAGACGATATCGGCCCCGTAGGCCTCGCGGCGGGGGACGGGCCGGAAATGGGGCCAGCGCTTATCCCCGGAATCGTGGTCGGGGTCGTAGAGGCGGGCCGGGTTATGCTCCTCCCCGGTCTGCTGGGGGTAGATGCTGGCGACACTCATCCCCAGGGCGTGATAGACAGGAGCCATCCAGTAGGGGTCGCGCCGGGCCAGGTAGTCGTTCACCGTGACCAGGTGGCAGCCCTGGCCGGCCAGGGCGTTCAGGTAGAGGGGGAGGGTGGCCACCAGGGTCTTGCCCTCGCCGGTCTTCATCTCGGCGATTCTGCCCTGGTGGAGGACGATGCCCCCCACCAGCTGGACATCGTAGTGGCGCTGGCCTATCGTGCGCCGCGCCGCCTCGCGGACGGCGGCGAATGCCTCCGGCAGCAGCTCGTCCAGGGAGGCTCCGTCTTTCAGTCGCCCCTTGAGCTCATCGCTCTTGGCGCGGAGCTCGCCGTCGCTGAGCTTCTCTATCTCGGGCTCCAGCCCGTTTATCTGCTCCACCAGAGGCTGGAGGCGCTTCAGCTGTTTCTCGTTGGAGTCCCCCAGCGCACCAAATAGTTTCTTAAACATCGTCTTTACTTTCTATCAGTTCCCGGGCGCGTTCGGCATCCGATTCCCAGACCATAACCCTGACCTCCCCCATCCCGTCCACGGCGAAGGCGTGCACGGAGCGCGCCGCGCTGGACTTGAGCAGGCTGGGGATGTCCCGGCTGTCCAGCAGCCCCTGGATAACGCGCGCCTCCATCTCCCCCACCGCCCTATACACCTCCACCATGGGCTGTTTACCGTTCAAACATAGCTCCTACGGAGGAACCGGTGTGAATGCGCTGGATGGCCTCCCCCAGCAGCGGGGCGATGGGCAGCACGGTAATCTTGTCTATCTTCTTCTCCCCGTTGACGGGGATGGTGTCGGTAACCACCACCTCCTTCACCGGGCAGGCGGCTATCCTCTCTATGGCCGAGCCAGAGAAAACGGGGTGGGTGCAGCAGGCGTATATCTCCTTCGCCCCCCGCTCCTCCAGGGTAGAGACCACCCCCAGCAGGGAGCCGGCGGTGTCTATCTCGTCATCAACGGTGAGCGCCACCTTGCCGGCGACATCGCCGATGATATTGAGCGTTTCGGTCTTATCGACATTGCCCACCCGCCGCTTCTCCATGATAGCCAGGGGGGCATTGAGCCGGGACGCCAGGTCGCGCGCCCGCTTGGTGATGCCGATATCGGTGGCGACCACCACTAAATCCTTGAGCCCCTTGGTCTTGAAGTAATCGCTGAGCAGGAACAGGGCGGTAAGCTCATCCACGGGGATGTTGAAGAAGCCCTGTATCTGCGGGGCGTGCAGGTCCATAGCCAGGAGGCGGTTGGCGCCGGTGACGGTGAGGACATCAGCCACCAGGCGCGCCGTTATGGGCACCCGGGGCTGGTCTTTCTTGTCGGTGCGGCCGTAGCCGTAATAGGGAACCACGGCGGTGATGCGCGCCGCGGACGCCCGCTTCAGGGCGTCGAGCATAATCAGCATCTCCACGATGCTGTGGTTGACCGGCACGGACAGGGGCTGAATGACGAACACATCCCGCTGGCGCACATTCTCCAGTATGCGCACGAAGGTGTTTCCGTTGCTGAACTCGAACACCTCGCACTTTCCCAGGGGCAGTTTCAGGTAATCGACGACCGCCTGGGCTAGAGTAGGGTGGGAATTACCGGTAAATACCTTTATCTCATCCATTTGGCTACGCTCCGACTCCATCTTGATTACCCAATTATAGCACTATTGCCAGCCAACCTCATCCCCTATTCGCTCCATTTTCAGCCGTCCATATCCGGTATGGGGAAATGCCGGCACATCCCGCGGACTTCATCCCTGACCCGTTTTATCACGCCCCCGTCGCCGGCATGGTTGATGACCTCGGCTATCAACGCGGCTATCCGTTCCATCTCGGCAGCGCCGAAGCCCCGCGTGGTCACCGCCGGGGTGCCCAGCCGGATGCCGCTGGCATCCTGCGGGAACAGGGGGTCGAAGGGTATCGGTATCCGGTTGACCACGATGCCGGCCTCCCCCAGGGCATCGGCGGCCCGCCCGCCGCTGACGCCGGTGGCAGTGATATCCGCCATGATAAGGTGCCCGTCCACCCCACCCGTCACCAGGCGCAGGCCCAGGCCCTCCAACCCATCAGCAAGGGCGCGGGCGTTCCCCAGTATGGCGCGCTGGTATTCGGCGAAGGCGGGCTGCTGGGCTTCCCGGAAAGCGACCGCCTTGGCGGCGATGACATGCATCAGGGGACCGCCCTGCATCTGAGGGAAAACGGCGGCATCTATGGCTGAAGTCAGCCCCTGGCGGCAGAGGATGAAGCCGCTACGCGGGCCGCGCAGGGTCTTATGGGTGGTGGAGGTGACCACATCGGCGTGGGGCACCGGGGAGGGGTGCAGGCCGGCGGCAACCGTGCCGGCGATGTGCGCCATATCCACCATCAGCTTCGCCCCCACCCCCCCGGCGATACCCCGGAAGCGCCCGAAGTCTATGGTGCGGGGGTAGAAGCTGGTGCCGGCCACTATTACCTTGGGCCTGTGCTCGCGGGCGAGGCGCTCGATGTCATCGTAGTCCAGCATCTCCGTCTCCCGGCTGACCCCGTAGTGGACGAAGTTATACAGCTTGCCGGAGAAGCTGGACTTGTCGCCGTGGGCGATGTGCCCGCCGTGAGCCAGGCTCATCCCCATCACGGTATCGCCGGGCTCCAGCAGGGCGAAGTAAGCCGCCATATCGGCCTGGGTGCCGCTGTGGGGCTGGACATTGGCGTGCTCGGCGTGGAACAGCTGGCAGGCACGGCGGACGGCGGCGTCCTCTATGGCATCCATGTTCTCGCAGCCGCCGTAGAGGCGGTGGCGAGGGTAGCCTTCGGCGTACTTGTTGGTCAGGAACGAGCCCTGGGCCTCCATGACGGCCCGGCTGACATAGTTCTCGGAGGCGATGAGGTTTATGGTCTCCCGCTGCCTCTCCCCCTCCCTGTTTATGGCATCATTGATCTCCGGGTCTGTCCGGCCTAAAGAACTCATCTCGCCCCCTTGCCGAAGTCTACAACGGCGCCCTTTTACTGTCAATCGTTCTGATTGACTGGAGGGGGCCGCCGTGCTATGATGAGCTAAAGTGAATGTCAGCATTGAGTGAGCTTTACGATCAAATAGCCCTCTGCCAGCAGTGTGAAATAGCCAAGACGCGCACCAAGGTGGTGCCGGGCGAGGGGCGAGAAGACGCCGACATCATGTTCATCGGTGAGGCGCCGGGCTGGCACGAGGACCAGCAGGGCCGTCCCTTCGTCGGGCCGGCGGGCAAATATCTGGATGAGCTGCTGGCTTCCATCAACCTCAATCGCGCCCAGGTTTACATCGCCAATGTCATCAAGTGCCGCCCGGAGGGAAACCGCGACCCCCTCCCCACCGAGATGCTCAACTGCCGCCACTGGCTGGACCGCCAGATAGAGCTCATCAAGCCCAAGATGATAGTCACCCTGGGCCGCTATTCCATGGCGCTCTACTTCCCCGGCAAGAGCATCGGCAAGATTCACGGCACCCACCAGAAGCAGGACGGCATCACCTACTTCGCCATGTACCACCCGGCGGCGGCGCTCCACCAGCAGAGCCTGCGCCAGACGATATAGGCAGATATGCTCAAGATCCCGTCCCTGCTGACGGAAACGGAAGATATAACTGAAAACGAGCCCCAAGCACAGCAACTAAACATGTTCAAGGACTGAAGATATGGCTAAACCAAGACTGAAGATAATCCCCCTCGGCGGGCTTTCCGAGATAGGCAAGAACATGATGGTGATGGAGTACGGCAACGACATCATCATCATCGATGCCGGCCTCTCTTTCCCCAACGAGGAGATGTTAGGGGTGGACCTGGTCCTCCCCGATACCACTTACCTTACCGAAAAGAAGGACAAGATACGAGGAATTTTCATCACCCACGGGCACGAGGACCACATCGGCGCTCTGCCCTACCTGCTCTCCCAATTTAATGTCCCCGTCTACGCCACCAAGCTCACTCATGGGCTCATCACCGGCAAGCTCAAGCAGAGAAGGGTGCGCACCGGAGCCAAGCTCAAGGTGATATCCCCCAGCAGCGAGACCGTCCTGGGCAAGTTCCGGGTGGAGCCGTTCCATGTCTGCCACAGCATACCGGATGCAAGCGGGCTGATAATCCGCACCCCGGTAGGCACCGTGATACACAGTGGGGACTTCAAGCTGGACTACACCCCGGTGGACAGCCAGCCCACCGAGCTGTCCCGGCTGGCGCAGCTGGGAGCGCAGGGGATACTGCTCCTCCTCTCCGATTCCACCTACGCCGAGCTGCCCGGCTACACCCCCTCCGAGAAGGTGGTCGGCGAGGCCCTGGACCGGGTCATCGCCGAGGCGCCGGGAAGGGTGATTATCGCCACCTTCTCCTCGCTGGTATCCCGCATACAACAGGTAATAGACTCCGCCGCCAAGCACGGGCGACGGGTGTGCGTCGTCGGGCGCAGTATGACCGATACCGTGCGCATATCCCTGGAGCTGGGCTATCTCAACGCCCCGCCGGGGATACTGGCACAGATACACGACCTGAAGGGCATGCCCCGCGATAAGATTGTCTTCGTGGTCACCGGCAGCCAGGGGGAGCCGACCTCGGCGCTGGTGCGAATGGCTAACCGAGACCACCGCCAGGTCCACATCCAGAAGGGGGACACCGTGGTCCTCTCCGCCTCCCCCATACCGGGCAATGAAGCCCTGGTGAACCGCACGGTGGACAACCTGTTCAAGCAGGGGGCGCAGGTGTTCTACGGCAAGGTAGCGCAGGTACATGTTCACGGGCACGCCAGCCAGGAGGAGCTGAAGCTGCTGCTGAACCTGGTCAAGCCCCGGTTCTTCATGCCCATCCACGGGGAATACCGCCACCTCACCCTCCACGCCAAGCTGGCGGAGACGGTGGGCATCCCCCGGGAGAACATATTCGTTCTGGAAGACGGCAACATCCTGGAGCTCAGCCCGGGGTCGGGCAAGATAGCCGGCAAGGTGACCTCCGGCAGCGTCTACGTGGACGGCCTCGGCTCCGGCGGCATCGGCAATGTCGTCCTGAGGGATAGAAAGATGCTGTCGCGGGATGGCATAGTGATAGTGATAATCGCCATCAATCAGCAGACCGGCAAGCTGATAGGGCGCCCGGACATCATCACCAGGGGCTTCGTGGATACCAGGGAAGACAAGGACATGATAGAGAAGAGCCGGGACCTGATAACCAAGGCGCTGGACCACGGCCGCGACCGCCCCTCCGACTGGGGGTTCATCAGCACCAAGGTGAAAGACCTGCTCAACAAGTTCTACTACGACCAGATAAAGCGCCGCCCCATGATTCTTCCCTTCATGGTGAAGGTATAGCCAGAACAATAATATTATGTTAAACTAGGGGGTGAAATGGCCAGGAGACGGACTAAATCCCCGCTGAAATCCACCCGAAGACGCCCCAGAGAGAGAAAAACGGGAAACGGCCTGTTCCCCTTCTCCCCGCGGCGGATGGTGGGGCGCATCATACTGGCTTCCATCACCATCTGGCTGCTCTACTGGCAGTGGGACAACATAACCGCCTGGGCGAACAGCGTCATCGACGATGTTATGGCCACCTTCGGCTGGGGGCTGCCCCTGCTCATCGCCACCATCTCCGTCCTTATCGGGCTGAGCTGGCGGAAGCGAAGCCGGGGGCTGCTGTTCCACTTCCGCAGCTGGGCGGCCGGAATCACCCTGATGCTGGCGGTATGGGGGCTGTTCAGCCTCCTGGATAGAGGGGGCGACATCGGTCTGGCCATCACCGGCCAGGGAACCGCCGGATACCCCATGGTGTTGAGCATACTGCGCATCACCGGCTTTTTCTTCCTGGCGGTCGTCGCCATAGCACCGATAGCCACCATGCAGGCGGGAAGAACGGCCGCCGCCTGGGCGCGGGAGAAGATCAGAAGGCAGAAGCTTCCCAGGCTGGCGCCGCCGACGCCGCTGCTGCCGCCCCCACCACCACCCACGCCGACCGCGCCCCCGACCTCACCGGCAACGGGTGAGGAGAAGCAGCTCCCCCTTACTCCGGCCGCGTCGGCACCACCACCGACCACACCGAGCGCTCCAGAGCCTGCTCTCGCCCCGACCCCGCAGAGCCTGAAGCAGGTCACCGATGATGTATGGAAGAAGTACGGCGAATCATCCGACCTGACCTCCGTGGACGGCTGGATGCTGCCGCCGATAGATATCCTGGACACCTCCCCGGAGATGGAGTTCAGCGAAGCCGA
>CAYLMC010000047.1:0-6993 GCA_964384865.1 uncultured Dehalococcoidales bacterium
CTGGAGGACATCGAACCCCTCTATCACCTGCCCGAAGACGGCGTGCCTGCCGTCCAGCATGGGCTGCGGCGCATAGGTGATGAAGAACTGGCAGCCGTTGGTGTTGGGGCCAGCGTTAGCCATGGAAAGGGAGCCGATGCCATGGCTGTGGTCAGTGAACTCATCGGCGAAGACATAGCCGGGGTTGCCCCTACCGGTTCCGGTGGGGTCCCCTCCCTGAGCCATGAAGCCCGGTATCACCCGGTGGAAGGTGCTGCCGTCATAGAAGCCGTCGCGGGCGAGGAAGACGAAGTTATTCACGGTAACAGAGACATCGCTGGCGAACAGCTCCAGGACTATGTCCCCCTTCCCTGTCTCGATGGTGGCGGTGTAAGCCTTGTCCGTGTCTATCACCATCGCTGGCGGTGCTGAATATACCTTGGGTTCTGACGGCATTGTTTCCTCCTCTGTAGCCGCCTCCGGCGCCGCCGCAGGCGGGCAGCTCACCATAACTGCGGTAATGACCAGAAGCGCTGTGATAATGGGAAGCAGTCTTTTCATCTCTAAGCCTCCTCAGGGTCTGATATCAGCCTGGGGTTCCCTGGCTATCGTTCGGCTATTATACCATTAAACCCCCCGCTTTGCCCCCCTGTGCGCGCCGCTTTCGCCTGCTTGACAAATTTTTATGTCCCTTATAAACTCATTGTGAAAGTGGATAGTATATTATTTGCTTCGCCCCCTCAGGTTCAGTCCGTGACGGTATCAATACGCTTTCTATCAGCAAGGGAGGGTTAGTCGTGATTAAGTTCCCCTTTATCCCCAAAGAGGAGAAGTTCTTCGACCTTTTCGAGGAGAGTTCCCAGAACATGGTGAAGACAGCCCAGGAACTTAAGAAGATGGTTCACAGCTGCAATGATATCGACAGGGCCGTCGCTGAAATATCTGAGCTTGAGCACCAGGGAGACACCATAACCCACCAGATTATCGCCCAGCTGCACCGCACCTTCGTCACTCCCTTCGACAGGGAGGATATTATCATGCTGGCGCAGAGCCTGGATGATGTCACCGACCTTATCCATGCCGCCGCCGACGCCATGTTCATCTACAAGATAGAGTGTCCCGCCCCCAGGGCTCTGGAGCTGGCGGATATCATCGTTCAAGCGGCGGTGGAGGTGGAGAGGGCTATGCCCCAGCTGCGCAGCCCCAAAGAGATGAAGCAGATGCTGCCGCGGTGTGTGGAGATAAACCGGCTGGAGAACGAGGCTGACCGGGTGTTCCGCTCGGCGATGGGCGAGCTTTTCGATGACTCCACGGACATGGCGCGCATCATCAAGTGGCGCGAGATATACGAGTACATGGAGTCGGCAACCGATAAGTGCGAGGATGTAGCCAATGTCCTCGAAGGGGTAGCCCTCAAGCATGGCTGATGCGTCCTTTCCACTACTAGTCGTCATTATATCTTTAGCCATCGGCTTCGGCGTGGTCAATGGCTTCAACGACGCCGCCAACGCGGTGGCGGCGTCTATCGGCTCCCGCGCCATATCCCCGCGAAACGCCCTGATACTGGCCGCCTGCGCCAACTTCGCCGGCGCTCTCGGCGGGCTGGAGGTCGCCAGGACAATCGGCAAGGGCATCCTGGTCCCGGAGGCTATATCCTACCTGGCGGTCATCGCCGGTCTAGCGGCGGTCATCATCTGGGGAAGCATAGCCACCCGCTACGGGCTGCCGGTGAGCATCAGCCACAGCTTCGTGACCGGACTGGCCGCCGCCGGTATAGCCTTATCGGGGACAGAGGCGGTGATATGGGCCAAGATGCAGCGGATATTAATGTCGGTGGTTATCGCCCCTGGGCTGGGCTTCGCCGGCGGCTTCGCCCTCATGGTCGCCCTGCTGTGGGCGTTCCGGCACCGTGCTCCGGACAGGATGCGGATACTGTTCAGCCGTCTGCAGTGGGTTACCACCGGCTTCCTCGCCTACAGCCATGGCAAGAACGATGGCCAGATGCCCATCGGCGTCATCACCATGGCGCTGGTGGTCTACACCGGCAACCCCGGGCTGTGGGACCATATCCCGCTCTGGGTAATAGCTGCTTCGGCGGCGGCCATCAGCATCGGCACCGCCGTCGGCGGCTGGCGTGTCATCAAAACCATGGGGATGAGGGTTACCGCCCTGGAGCCGATTCACGGCTTCGCCGCCGACTTATCTGCCGCCGCTGTCATCGAGGGCGCCTCGCATCTGGGCATTCCGGTGAGCACTACCCACTGCGCCGCATCGGCGGTGATGGGGGTGGGCGCCACCAAGCGCCTCTCGGCGGTGCGGTGGGGGGTGGCGCGGAGAATCGTAGCTGCCTGGGTGCTGACCTTCCCTATCTGCGGCGGGCTGGGCTACGGCATGGCGCTGCTGCTGCGCCCCCTGTTCTGACGAGGCTGGCTCGCCCTTCGCCAGCCATCCCTTTTGTTGCCCGATACAGCCCGATTATGCTATACTATTCCAAAACTGGAAGGAGTTAGGGCTTGCCAGATACAGTCACCATTAAACAGCTATTAGAGTCCGGCGCCCATTTCGGGCATCAGACCGGCCATTGGCATCCCCGTATGAAGAACTTCATCTTCACCAAGCGCAATGGCATTCACATAATCGATTTAGAGCAAACCGTCGGCCTGCTTAAAAAAGCGACCGATTTCGTTAAAGACCTAATAGCCGGAGGGGGCGATATCCTCTTCGTGGGCACCAAGAAACAAGCGCAGGAGACCATAGAGGACGCCGCCAAGCGCTGCGGTATGTACTATGTCAACCAGCGCTGGCTGGGAGGGGTGCTGACCAACTTCACCACCATTCAGAAGCGGATAGACTACCTGGTTCGCCTGGAGGACCAGGAAGACAGGGGTGAGTTCGGCTACCTGACCAAGAAAGAAGCCCTGAAGCAGGAGAAGGAGATCGTTCGTCTCAACCGCCAGATGGGCGGCCTCAAGGAGATGACCAGCCTGCCCTCCGCCCTGTTCCTTATAGACATTACAAAAGAGAAGATAGCTCTGGCTGAAGCCGTGCGCATAGGGATACCGGTGGTCGCCGTGGTGGACACCAACTGTGACCCCACCCCCATCGACTACCCTATTCCAGCCAATGATGACGCCATTAAAGCCATCCGGCTGATGACCAACTGCATAGCGGACGCTGTTATGGAGGGCAAAGCCCTGGGTGCGCCGCCGGAGGCGGAGCAGGAAGCAGGCACAGGGGCAGACAAGGAAACAAAACCAGAGGAGAAGGCTGAGGCTGCTGAGGCTGCGGAGATCGCTGAGCCTGCCGCCTCAACCCCTGACGATAAGCCGGGAGGAACAGAGTGAAGATCCCAGTAGAGAAGGTAAGAGAATTAAGGGAGCAATCCGGAGCCGGGGTCATGGACTGCCGAAAAGCCCTGATGGAAACGGAATGCGATGCCGCCAAAGCCCTGGAGCTGCTGAAGGAGGAGGGCCTCCTCCTGGCGGAAAAGAAGGCGGACCGCGCCGTATCCCAGGGGACGATTGAGTCCTATATACACTGCGGCGGGCACATCGGAGCCATGATAGAGGTCAACTGCGAGACCGATTTCGTCGCCCGCACCGAGGAGTTCAAGGAGCTGGCCCATAGCCTGGCCATGCAGGTGGCGGCTATGGGGCCTCTGTGCGTCTGTGAGGAGGACCTTCCCAAAGACACCGATGCCGACCCCAATGCGGCCTGCCTCCTCCTCCAGCCCTACATCAAGGATACCACCAAGACCATCAAGGATATTATCATCGATACCGTTGCTAAAGTAGGAGAGAATATCAAGGTAGCTAGATTCGCCAGATTCGAACTGGGCGGTGATTAAAAGGATATGACGGCGCCGAAATATAAGCGAGTCCTACTGAAGTTAAGCGGCGAGGCTTTTAGCGGAAAGACAAACTACGGTATAGACTCCGCCACCCTGAATGCCATAGCCAGGCAGGTCAAAGATGTAATGAACATAGGGGTGGATTTCAGCATCGTCGTCGGCGGAGGCAACATCTGGCGCGGCGCCAAGGCGGAGCAGGACGGCATGGACAGGGTTACCGCCGACTATGCCGGCATGCTGGCCACCGTAATCAACTCCCTCGCCCTCCAGGATGTCCTGGAGAGGGGGGGGACCCCCACCAGGATACAGACAGCCATCAATGTTCAACAGGTCGCCGAGCCCTATATCCGGCGGCGCGCCATCCGCCATCTGGAGAAAGGCAGGGTGGTCATCTTCGCCGGCGGCACCGGCAACCCCTATATGACTACAGATACCGCCGCCGCCCTGCGTGCCATAGAGATAGAGGCGCAGGTCCTGCTGATGGCTAAGAACAATGTCGACGGTATCTATAATACCGACCCCACCAAGGACGCATCAGCCAAGAAGTTCGATAACCTCACCTACATGGAGGCACTAAATCTACGACTGGAGGTAATGGATGCTACCGCGCTCTCCCTATGCCTGGAGAACAAGCTGCCCATAGTAGTCTTTGACCTTCAGGCACCCAACAGCATCGAGCGCGCCATAGCCGGTGAGCCCATCGGCACCCTGGTATCCAGCAAAAAGCCAAAATGATTGACGAAACCCTATTAAGAATTGAAGGGAAGATGAAGACCTCTGTCAGCATCCTGAAGAAGGATCTGGCCGCCATCCGCACCGGGCGGGCCGCCCCCGGGCTGGTGGACCACATCAAGGTGGATTACGCCGGCGTCCCCACCCCCCTCAACCAGATGGCCAGCATCTCCACCCCCGGGGTAAGGCTGCTCACCATTCAACCCTGGGACAAGACCAGCATAGTCAGCATAGAGAAAGCCATCCTGGCATCCGACCTCGGCTTGAACCCGACCAGCGACGGCAATGTCATCCGGATAAACATCCCCCAGTTGAGCGAGGAGCGCCGGCAGGAGCTTATCAAGATAGCACGGGGCAAATCGGAGAAGGAAAAGGTGGTCATCCGCAACCACCGCCGGGATGCCATGGACGAGCTGAAGAAGCTGGAGAAGAGCAAGGAAATATCCCAGGATGACCTCAAGCGCGCCCTGGACCGGCTCCAGAAGATTACCGACAGCCATATAGCCGACGCCGACAAGCTGGAAAAGGCCAAAGAAGCAGAGCTTCTGGAAGTATAGTCCGCTTTTGGGGCTATACCATCGGCAATATGAAAGCTAGCTCATCATCTGAAGAAGGAACCGTCACCCCTCCCCGCCATATAGCCATCATTATGGACGGCAACGGCAGGTGGGCGGAGCGCCACGGCAAGCCCCGCTTCGAGGGGCACGCCGCCGGCATGAAGAGCGTCCGCTCCACCGTCAGATACCTCAACGACCAGCACCACATCGAATACCTCACCCTGTACGGCTTCTCCACGGAGAACTGGACGCGCCCCCAGAGCGAGGTCGGCGGTATCTTCTCCATCCTGGAGCAGGCGCTGATCAACGAGGTCGCCGAGCTCAACAAGGAGAACGTCCGTCTCCGCCATCTGGGCCGCATCGGGGAGCTGCCCCAGAGCCTTCAGGATGTTATCGGCAAGTCCATGGAGATGACCAGGGACAACACCGGGATGACCCTCGGTTTCTGCTTCAACTACGGCGGTCGCGGCGAGATTGTTGACGCCGTCCGCGGCATCGTGGATAAGGGGGTCCCATCCCAGGATATAGACGAAAATCTGGTAAACAGCCACCTTTATACCGCCGGCCTGCCTGATGTCGACCTGCTCATCCGCACCGGCGGCGAGCTGCGCACCAGCAATTTCCTCATCTGGCAGGCGGCTTACAGCGAATACTACTTCACCGATGTCCTCTGGCCCGACTTCGGCGCGGAGGAGATTGAGAAGGCGCTGGAGTCCTACCGGAACCGGCGGAGGCGCTTCGGCGGGTTGTAACATGCTCCGGAAGAGAATCGCCACCTCGGCGTGGTTCGTCACCCTGTTCGTAACCGTCCTCTGGTTCGGTGGGGAGGTGGGGTTCACGGCGCTGATGGCCGTCTTCGGCGTCCTGGCCGCCGTGGAGTTCTACCGCATGGCACACGGCGCCAGGCTATCGCCCCTGGCCGTCTTCGGGATAGTGTGGACGGCGCTGTTCGTCATCAGCCGCAACAGCCAGGTGCTGGCGGCCATAGAGTCCGTCATGAGGCCGGGGCTGGTGCTGCCACTGCTGCTGACCACGGCAGTGATACCGCCCCTCCTCTGGCTGCTCTCCCGCCGCCAGAAACGGGAAGCCTTCGTCTCCTGGGCTTGGACAATAGCCGGCATGTTCTATATCGGCTGGCTGCTGAGCCATATGGTGGCCTTGCGGGGGCTGGCTGACGGGGTAAGATGGGTGTTCTTCGTCCTGCTGGTCACCTGGCACTCCGACACCGCCGCCTTCTTCGCCGGCAGATGGTTGGGCAAGCACAAGCTGGCTCCGAGCATCAGCCCGGGCAAAACCTGGCAGGGAGCCATCGGCGGGATAGGCGGCGCCATAGGCATCAGTGTGCTCTTTTTCACTCCCACCTCCTTCCAGCTGTCCCTGCTCTACTGGCAGGTGATACCTCTGGCGATAGGGGTCAGCGTCCTGGGGCAGTGCGGAGACCTGGTGGAATCTCTGCTCAAGCGCAATGTGGGGGTCAAGGATTCGGGGACATTCATGCCCGGTCACGGCGGCATGCTGGACAGGATGGACAGCATCCTCTTCGCCGGCACCCTGGTATATTATGCCGCTCTGCTCGCTTAGCGACTCCCCCTTGACAACCACACCATGACAGATAGTACAATCCCCCTATCAAGTATGGATTGAGGTGATGCGACGATGGCAGCTTGGCAGACCGTCCCCCAGCTGACGCCCTGGCTGGAACTGGACCTGGCGCTGCGGCTTGTTATGGCAAGCGGCATAGGCGCCCTGATAGGCTATGAGAGGGAGCGTGCCGCAAAACCGGCCGGTCTGCGTACCCTGCTGCTGGTCTGCCTGGGCTCCACCCTGTTCACCATTGTCTCCGGTTACGGCTTCGGGATGCTCAGCGACCCGTCC
>CAYLMC010000048.1:0-4582 GCA_964384865.1 uncultured Dehalococcoidales bacterium
CAAGGCATTCCGCAGGAGAGGGGGAATTAGTAGAAAGGGGGGCTTCGCCCCTCTTTTAAAATTACTCCCCTTCCCTTTACCAAAGGGAAGGGGATACAGGGGATAGGATTTCCCCTAAAGCTCGATTTCCTGGTTCAGCATTTCCTCTATGCGCTTGCGGATATTGCCTATCCTGGCCAGAGCTATCTCCTGGTCTTTCCATGCCTTGCGGAGTTTGCCTCCCATGGTGGGCAGCCGGTGAGCCGAGGCGGCCTGGCTCCTGGCCTTTTTATGTTCCTTCACTATGGATGACATCAGCGCCTTTTCCCGGTCAATGGCTTCCAGGAGCCGGCTGCGCCACCTGGATAGTTCCTTGAGGAGCTGTTCCATGGTGCCACCTCCTTCTTATCTCATTGTATCACTTATTCGCCGGATTAGGCTTGATATATCAGGGCATTTAACATAGAATTGTAGGCGTGATTCCAGCGTCGTTAAAACTATGTGGCTTCGTCCTGATTATCACCGGCACTGCCGGGCTTCTCATCGCGGAGTTCGCTTTTCATGGTGGGAGCGAAGGCTCGCCCAACCTCACCCTGATTTTCGCGGCGGTGAATGTGGTCGGCCTGGCCCTGCTGGCTATTGCCCACAGGGGCGCCAAACGAGGCAGATAACGGCAAGCCCGCTTGATTTCTGATAGTGGTTAATTTAAAATTAGGCGTGCTGCGGATAGACTGCGGCGAGCAGGTGCTCATCTTCAAACAAAGATAGACAGAGCGGGCCATTAGCTCAGTTGGTTAGAGCGCAGTCCTGATAAGACTGAGGTCCCTGGTTCGAGCCCAGGATGGCCCACCATCTTTTTTATATCCCTCGGAGAATAGATTGAATAAGAAAGCCTCTCTGCTGTCATTTATCCTCTGCGGCTGGCTGGTGTTTGCTTTGCCCGCCTGTGGGTGTGGAAAGAGGACAGGCTGGGCTTCATGGAGGCGCGGGGGTGGCGGATACCGTCACACATTTGGTTCCATATAGAGGGCCCCTATGGAAACGGGGTGGTGGATGCCGTCCGCATAGAGGGTGAATACCAGACATCCTTCACTGCTGAAATCAGCGGGGACTATAAAATGGTCTTCGATGACAGCGAGGGCTACTGCTTCATCCGCATCGTCCACAACAGCCCCCAGCCGCTGGTTGATGTCAACGCTGAGCCGGAGGAGTAGCCGGCTTACGACGCGGCTTTTTCGTCTCCTTGCGCCGCTGGGCGCGGCCGGCCAGGTAGATGAGGACCCCGCCCAGGGTGATGGCGCCGAGCACCTTGCCTATGGTGGGTATATCCATGGTCATGAAGAAGACGATGGACAGGATGGAGGCGATGACGGCTATCCCGTACATCACCAGGTGAATCTTCAGGGGCCGCTTCTTTATCGCCCGCCAGGCGAGCCAGCCGGCGAAGCCCGCTGATAGCGCAATAGATACCGGTATTATCACCCAGCCGTCCAAGGTTACTGCCCTCTCTCATAAAAGTATTTTCCCAGCGCCCCGAAGAGACATGCCAGCAGGATGAGCGCACCCAGCTTCCCCGGCTCGGAGAGGTTCTCCACATACTCCGCCGCCAGGTAGGATGCTCCGGCCACGGCGGAGACGATGCCCACTATGTACATGATATAGCTCTTCGCCTGCTGGTCCATTATCCTCCTCGGTTACCTTATCGGTTTGGGGACTATAATTCCCTCCGGGTTATAGAGGGAGACTATTATCCTGCGCTCGACATCGTCGCGGTTGATTTTAACGGTATAGTTTACGCTGGTGGCGGGGGTGGGGTCGCTGTAGCCGATGTCCTCTTTAGCCAGTGTCCACTCCACGGTGGTATCCTCCAGCCGGTCTATGGATACATCCCCGGAGAACAGGTCGGCGATCTTCTCGCTCTCCTGCCATACCGATGCCTGGATGCTGGCGGTATATTCTTCCAGCCGGTTGTTGTCTATCTTATAGGAGAAGTATATGTTGGCGGCGCTGGTGTCATCGTATATCCAGTAGGTGTCCTCATCTTCCCATTCGGAGGAGCGTATCTCCTCATCGCGCTCCCCCACGGTGACGGTGATGGTGTCGTAAACGCCCATGTAGCCGTCGGTGATGAAAACGGCTACCAGCCCGCAGAAAGAGGCGATAGCCAGGTAGAGGAACAGCCGTTTCGGTCTCTTGATCATTGGCCCTATATTGGGCGTTGGGGAGGGCTTTGTCAAGTCTAAAGCCGGGGATTACATAATATCCTTTTCGCTGGCGGCGACGGCCTTCTTCAGCTCCTCGTCCAGCAGCGGGGGCAGCCCCTCTATATCCACCCTGAGGAAGCCCCGCACTATGGTGGCCGTAGCCTCGTCCCGGGTCAGCCCCCGCGACATGAGGTATTCCACCTCTTCCTCGGCTATCTTGCCCACGGCGGCTTCGTGGGAGAGGTCTATCCCCGCCAGGGCTCCTTTAAGCTCCGGTATGGCGTGGATGGCGCCTCCGCCCTTTAGGATAAGCCCGCGGCACTCTAGGTGCCCCTTCACATCGGAGGCGTTGCCCGCTATGTAGCCCCTGGCGATGACATTGCCGCCGGTGGTTATCACCCGCGATATTACTTCGGTCTTGGCTCCCTTGGCATCCAGTATCACCCGCGAGCCGATATCCATAGATGCCCCCGGCGGCGCCACCAGGATACTGTTGGAGCGGACGGTGGCGTTTTCGCCCACGCATGTGGCTATGGGGTTCATTTGCAGGGAGCGGACGGGCTTCATGAGGACGAAGTTGCTCAGGAACAGCCCGTCTGACTCCACGATGACGGCGCTGCGGGGGCGGACGGCGACCTGTTCGTTCCAGCTGTGTATCATGGTGAAGGTGACCTTGGCGCCCTTCTTGATGTAGAACTCGGATGCCCCCAGGTGAAGAGCTGGCTCCTTACGGTGGGCGGTGGCGCAGCCGGTGATGATGTGAAGCTCGGAGCCCTCTTCGGCGATGATTATGTTGTGCACATTCTGCTCCAGCTTGGCCTTGGCCAGGTAGAGGCAGGCTTGCACCGGGAATATGGTCTTGCAGCCGGGTAGCGCCCGGATGAAGTAGCCGTCGTGCTGCTTCAGCTCTATGTTGGCGGTGTACTTGTCGGTGTCTACGTCCAGAGCCTGCCACCAGTAGTCCCAGAGCCAGTCGTGCTTGTCCAGCGCCTGGCTCAGCGCCATCACCTCTATACCCTCCTGCTGGCTGGAGCTGTGGATGGGGGAGTTGTCCGTCTGGATGAATGTCCCCGACCTCTGCCCGGGGTCGTCCAGCATAACCCCCGCCTGGAGCATCTTCTCTTTGGCTTCGGCGGGGAGTTGGGAGGGGTCTTCCTGATAGGGCTGCTCCTCGGCTTCTCCGCTGTAGGCGTTGAGGTCTATGTCCTCGCCCAGCGCCGCCGGCTTGGCAGCGGCTTGGCTGGCTTTGTCTTTATAGCTGCGGGGCGTTCCTGGTTCAGTCATTCCGCAGATTCCTTAATACGCAGTTGATGCATCCCTCGTAGCCCTTCATCTTTATCTCGGAGAGAATCTCGTGGGGGTCTCCCTGGCAGCCTATCCTGCCGCCCAGCATGATGTAGCCGGTGCGGGCGTTGACATAGTCCAGTATGTGCCCGGTGTGGGTTATAACCAGCCCCATGGAGCTGCGCTCGCGTATGTTGTGGTCCTTCTCCAGGAGTTCGTTTATCAGCTCGCCTATCAGGGCTATGTTCTCCAGGTCCACCCCGGATTCGGGCTCGTCGAGGAGGGTCAGCTGCGGCCTCTGGGCCAGGAGCTGCATCAGCTCGGAGCGCTTTATCTCGCCGCCGGAGAAGCCGTAGTTTATCTCCCTGTCCAGGAAGCTGGTCAGGTCGGTGCGGTTCGCCAGCCGGTCTATGGTCGCACCGCTATCGTCCCCTTTATCCTTCAGGCATGCCGCCGCGATGTCCCGGGTTTTCACCCCCCGCACTACCGGGGGGCGCTGGAAGGATATCCCGATGCCCAGCCGCGCCCGCTTGTCGGTGGGCAGCTTGGTGATGTCCTTGCCATTGAAGATTATCTTGCCCTTGGTGACCTTGTACTTGGGGAAGCCCATGATGGTCATCAGCAGGGTGGTCTTGCCGCTACCGTTGGGGCCGAAGAGGACATGGGTCTCGCCGGTGCCGATGGTCATGTTCAGCCCGTGGATTATCTCCCTGCCGCCGACGGCTACGGTGAGTTGCTTTATCTCCAGCATAGGTCGTCTCTATTCAGCCCTCCAGGGAGGGGTGCTCCTTTTCCACGAAGTATGCCGCCGGGTCCTCGAGGTATTCGTAGTAGTCCAGGAGCACCTGGTGGTGGGCCTTCTCCTGGGAGGCGAGCGCCTGGTAGAACTTCTTTTCGGCCTCGTAGGCGGCGTCATTGGCGCGCGCCGTGTAGAAATCGTAGGTCTTGTTCTCCATGCCCATGGCTGTCTCCAAAGCCTCCAGCTCGGTGTCCACCGGCTGGGCTTTGGAGCCTACATTGTTCACCGCCTGGGCGAACACGGTCTTCAAGGCTTTGCCCTCATCCGGCTTGAATTTTACCTTGGGCCAGGCTTTCTTATCGCTGATGGCGATGTA
>CAYLMC010000048.1:4682-6898 GCA_964384865.1 uncultured Dehalococcoidales bacterium
TATGGCCAAGAAGAAAAAGCAGCAGCAGTTGAAGACATGGAAGCCGATGGCGGCGGGCTTCTTCACCGTCATCTCCGCCTCGATAGCCTTCGGGCGCAGCGGGGACACCATGCTGGCTATGGTGGCGCCGCAGTTAGGCTTGCTGGACGCGACACAGCTGAAAGCCGTGCTGATAGCCCTGGGGGTGGTGGCTATGGTGGGGGGCATCATGGCGCTCATCCGCCGGTCGTGGGGGATGGCGCTGGCCGTCGCTATCGCCGCCACCCCCCTGCTGACGCCCCTGGGAGCGCTGGCTGTCGTCTGGGTGGTCCAGAGCCGCCAGGAGTTCGCCGAGGCTGCCCAGTGGCGGGTCAGGACGGGGTAATGACCGGCCAGTGGACAAAGGGGCTGTGCGGCATCTGCCCGGCGGGGTGCTGGGTGGAGGTGGCTCTGGATGACGACCGGCTGGTGGATATCCGCCCGGATGAGGGTCATACCCTGGGGGCGATATGCCGCCGCGGGCAGCATGCCGCGGAGATAGTCTATTCCGAGCACAGGTTGAAGCACCCCATGAGGCGCGTCGGCGCCAAGGGTTCATATGACTTCCAGCGCATCACCTAGGACGAGGCCTACGGCGTCATCGTGGAGAGCCTGAACCGAATCAAAAAAGAATCCGGCCCGGAGGCGGCGGTCGTCTATACCGGGCGCGGCGCCCAGGAGCTTTCCCTGTGCGATATGTTCCAGCCCAGGGGGGTAACGGTTTCCTCGGCGTCCAATGTGCTCTTTCCCTTCGGCTCGCCGAACACCATGGGGGTGGGGGCGCTGTGCTATGTCTCTCTTCACATGATAGCTCCCCATGTCACCATGGGTCGGATGCAGAGCGATATGTTCGCCGCCGTGGAGGACTCCGAGATGGTGCTGGTGTGGGGCACCAACCCGGCCACGGATTCTCCGCCGATGGATTTGAGCCGGCTGGAGACGGCGGCGGCGCGGGGGGCGGACATCGTGGTGATTGACCCCCGCCGCACCGAGACGGCTCTCAGGACCGGCGCCCAGTGGGTTTCCATCCGCCCCGGCACGGACGGCGCCCTCGCCTTGAGCATGATACAGGTGATAATCGACGAGGATATCTACGACGATGACTTCGCCCAGAACTGGTGCCACGGCTTCGACGAGCTGGCTACCTATGTGCAGCACTTCCGCCCGGAGGTGGCGCAGTCTATAACCGGCGTCCCTGCGGATACCATCCGGGATATCGCCCGGCGGCTGTGCCGAGCCTCCGGTGCCTGCCCGCTGATGTACACCGGGCTGGAATACTCCAACAGCGGGGTACAGTCCGCCCACGCCGTACTGACGCTGTTCGCCCTGGCCGGGCAGCTGGATGTCCCCGGCGGCATCGGGCTGGCTATGCTGGGCAGCCAGTTCCCCATCAACCGCGCCTGCAACCAGGAGAACCCGGACTTGGGCCGGGCGGTGGCGCGGGAGAGGTTCCCGGTCTACAGCCATTATCGCGGCGAGTGCCACGCCGTCGGGCTGGCGGATTCCGTCCTCAAGGGGGAGCCCTACCGCATCAGGGGGCTGATAATTCACGGGGCATCGCTGCTCACATCCTGGCCGCAGACCCCCATCTGGCGGGACACCCTGGCCGGGCTGGATTTCGTCGTCTGTATCGACCGTCAGCTCACCGCGGACGCCGCCTATGCCGATATAATTCTGCCGGCGACCACCATGTTCGAGAACTTCTCCTACATGGTCTACGGGCCCGTCTTCCGCCTCCGCGAGAGGCTCATCGAACCCCTGGCGGAGGCCAGAAACGACTACCTGATTATGGCCGGGCTGGCACAGCACCTGGGCTACGGGCAGCTGTTCCCCCAGACCGAGGAGGAGATGATACGCTTCGCCCTGGAGGGCTCCGGACACACCCTGGAGTCGGTCAGGGAGGCGGGGGGCTGGGTGCGGCTGCCGGCGCCGATGATGGAGTACAAGAAGTGGCAGAAGGGGGGGCTGCGCCGGGATGGCAAGCCCGGCTTCGACACCCCCAGCGCCAAGTTCGAGATATGGTCGACCGTTCTTGAGGAATACGGCTACGAGCCGTTGCCCAAGTACATAGAGCCCGCCGAGGGCCCCCTGGGTAGCCCGGGGCTGGCCGAGGATTACCCCCTGGTATTCAACTCCGGCGCCCGGCCCCAGGTGGACTTTCGCTCCCAGCACCACGGCATAGCCGGGCTGGTGAAGGA
>CAYLMC010000049.1:0-1513 GCA_964384865.1 uncultured Dehalococcoidales bacterium
TTTTTAAGATGAAAGTAATCGGACTTACCGGCGGTATCGGCACCGGCAAGAGCACGGTAGCCGGGTTCCTGGCTGAGCTGGGCGCCACCGTGATAGACGCTGACGGGATAGGCCACCGGCTTATCGATAACGATAGCGAGGTTCGCCGGGAGCTGGTGGCGGCGTTCGGCGAGGGCATTCTGACCCCCAAGAAGGGCATCCTCAGCCGCAAGAGGCTGGCCGGTAAGGCGTTCAAGGACCCCCGCTCGCTGGCGAAGCTGAACCGCATCATGCACCCCCGCATGGGCGCCATATTAAAGGACATGATAAAGGAGTACCGCGAGCAGGAGGTGGAGGTGGTGGTGCTGGAGGCGGCGGTGCTGATAGAGGCTGGCTGGGACAAGCTGGTGGACAAGATATGGGTCACCATGGCGTCCCGCCCCATGGTACTGCGGCGGGTGGAGAAGAAGTTCGGGCTCTCCGAGAAGCGGGTGCTGGCGCGGATCCGCTGCCAGCTGCCTGTCGAGGACAGGGCCAGCCGCGCCGATGTGGTCATAGATACAGACTGCCCGCTGGGCAGATTGAGGGTTAAGATCCAGGTGCTGTGGATGCAGCTGGCGGGCTCACGGCGCTTGACACCACGCTGGGGCAAGAGGTAGAATGTATTGTTTGCTTCATCTTCACGGAGGTAGAAACGATTTACGCTATTATTGAAACCGGTGGTAAACAGTATAAAGTAACCCCAGGCCAGACCATAGATGTGGAGCGTCTGGATGTGGCTGAGGGCGGCGCCGTCGAGCTGGACAGGGTTCTCCTTATCGCCGACGGCGACAAGGTGACGGTGGGCACCCCCACTGTGGAGGGGGCTAAGGTTAAAGCCACCTCGCAGGGGGACGGCAAGGGCAAGAAGATCATCGTCTTCCACTACAAGCCCAAGGTGCGCTACAGCAAGAAGCAGGGGCACCGACAGCAGTATACCAGACTGACCATAGACGAGATAGTGGCGGACGGGGCGAAGAAGTCAGCCCCGCGGCGCAAGAAAGAGGAGGTGACGGCGAGTGGCGCATAAAAAGGGAGGCGGCTCTACCCGCAACGGGCGGGACAGCCAGTCCAAGCGGCTCGGCGTGAAGAGATACGCTGGCGAAGATGTTAGCGCCGGCACTATTATCGTGCGGCAGCGAGGCACCCGTATCCATGTCGGAGACAATGTGGGCATAGGCAGGGACCATACCCTCTACGCCCTCATCGACGGCGTGGTCAAGTTCGAGGTAGCCGGCAAAGGGGGGAGGAGGAAGGTCAGCGTCCACGCTGACTAAAGGCGGCATGAAAGAGAAGATTCATCCCGAATACTACGACGATGCCGAGGTGATTTGCTCCTGCGGCAACACCTTTAAGACCGGCTCCACCAGGAAGACCCTGAAGGTGGAGCTGTGCAGCAAGTGCCATCCCTTCTTCTCCGGCGAGCGCAGGGTGATAGACACCGCCGGACAGGTGGAGAGGTTCAAGAGGCGCTATAAGCTGGAGAGCTGAGCGA
>CAYLMC010000049.1:1613-4909 GCA_964384865.1 uncultured Dehalococcoidales bacterium
GGGTGAGGAGGATACCCCTCATCCGGGGCATCGCCGTGCTGATAGAGTCCATGTTCATCGGCATCAAGGCGCTGATGTACTCGGCCAACATCTCCCTTAAGGAGGAGGACGAGGAGGAAGAGGGGAAGAAGGATGGTGAGGAGAAGTCCGCCATGGGGGTGTCCTGGTGGATGATGGCGGGGCCGCTGGTGGGGGTGGTGGCGCTGTTCTTCCTGGCGCCCCTGTTCCTGACCAATCTTATCGGCTCCCGGATAGAGTCATCATTCCTGTTCCACCTGGTGGAGGGCTTCATCCGCATGGGCATCTTTATACTATATCTGAAGGCGATATCGCTGTCCTCGGATGTGAAGCGGGTGTTCGCCTATCACGGCGCCGAGCACAAGGTAATCAATGCCCACGAAGCCGGCGTCTCCCTGAAGCTGGATGCGGTGAAGCGGTATGCCATCGCCCATGTCCGCTGCGGCACCAGCTTTATCTTCGCCGTGTTTATCATCGCCATCGTGGTCTTCGCCATAATAGGGCGCCCCTCGCTGCAGGTGATGGTGCTGTCGCGGGTGCTGCTCATTCCGGTCATCGCCGGACTGGGATATGAGTTCACCCAGTACGGAGCCAGGCATCCCGACAACCGACTGGTGCGGGCGACACTGGCGCCGGGGCTGTGGCTGCAGAGAATGACTACCAGCGAGCCTGACGACAGCCAGATTGAGGTGGCCCTGGCGGCATTGAACAAGGCGGTGGAGATAGACGGCGCCGGGGAGAAAGCCGAAGCCCCCGCTTGAGGGCGGTTAGTCCAGGTCCCCTTCGGAAAGCTTACAGAAGAAGCAAGTCTTTTCGCCGGTGTGGCACACCGGGCCGACCGGTCTTCCCTTGACCAGTATGGTGTCGCTGTCGCAGTCTTTCCATACTTCGCAAACTTTAATGAAGTTGCCGGAGGTGGCGCCCTTGTGCCACAGCTCCTGGCGGCGGCGGCTGTAGAACCAGGCCTCGCCGCTGGACAGGGTCTTGCGCAGCGATTCCGCGTTCATATAGGCCATCATCAGCACCTCGCCGCTGTCGGCGTCCTGGACTATGGCCGGGATGAGCCCCTGGTCATCGAACTTGATGTCGTCTTCCACTAGTACCTTTCCTCTCTCGGTCAGCAGGTCGCTTTCAGCGCCTGCTTCAGGTCTATGTCCCCGGTGTAGAGCGCCTTGCCGATGATGGCGCCCTCCGCCCCCAGCCGCGTCAGCATCTTGATGTGGCTCAGCTTACATATCCCCCCGGCGGCAACGATGGGCAGCTCGAACCTGTCCACCAGCTCGAAGACGGCGGAGAAGTTGGGCTCGGTGAGGGTGCCGTCGCGGCTGATATCGGTGTAGATGAACCGCCTCGCCCCCAGCTCTATCATCTCGGCGACGAACTCCGCAGTTTTGCGCCCCGTCTGCTCCTGCCAGCCGTGGGTGGCGACCTCCCCTTCCTGGGCATCCACACCGACGATGACGGCTTCCCCGAAGCTGCGGCACGCCTCCCTCACCAGCTGAGGGTTCTCCACGGCGGTGGTCCCCAGGATAACCCGCTCCACCCCGCATTTAAGCAGCTTCTTTATGGTCTCCATGTCGCGGATGCCCCCACCCAGCTGGGTGGGGATGAGCAGGGTGCTGGCTATCTGGGTGATAATATCTATGTTGCACACCTCGCCGGCGGCGGCGCCATCCAGGTCGACCATGTGCAGCCGGGACGCCCCCATGGACTGCCAGCGCAGGGCGGTCTCCAGGGGGTCCTCGGAGAACACCGTCTCCTGGGCATAATCGCCCTGGTAGAGGCGGACGCACTTGCCGTGGCGCAGGTCTATGGCGGGGATTATCTCTATGGCGGCTCTGTCTCCTTTGTGATACCGGGTTTATCATAGCATTATTGCCGTCGGGATAACAATATCCGCCCGTCCTGTGATGACGGGACGGGTTTGCTCGCTTTCTTGACATGGTAGGGTGGCGTTGTTAGACTGTCATCACTAGTGTTTCGTTGTCTTACCGCCCGGTTTCCCAGCAAGGGATTTTCATCTATGGAACAGGAGTCATCGCAGAAGCCGTCATCGAAACCCTTTACCAAGGGGCTGGTCCAGGTCTTCACCGGCGACGGCAAGGGCAAGACCACAGCGGCGCTGGGTACGGCAGTCCGCGCCCTCGGTCACGGGATCAGGGTCTACTTCATCTCCTTTCTGAAGGGCGCCCGACCCTCCGGGGAGTGGAACACATTGTCAAAGCTGCCCGGCATCGATTTCGAGCGCTTCGGCGTCGAGGGATTCATCGGCCCCCGCGACATCACCCCCCGGGACAGGGAGGAGGCGGCCAGGGCGCTGGAGGCCGCCCATGAGGCGCTTCTCAGCGGGGAGTATCAACTGGTGGTGATGGACGAGGTCAATGTGGCGGTGGCTTTCGGGCTGGTGGGCCCGGACGAGCTTATCCGGGTTATCCGGGAGAAGCCGGAGGATGTGGAGCTTATCCTCACCGGCCGCAAGGCAAAGCCTGAGATTATGGAGCTGGCGGATTTGGTCACGGAGTGCGTGGCGGTGAAGCACCCCTACAACGAGGGGGTAACGGCGCGGCGCGGTATCGAATACTGAGTTAAACTGTCATAGGGAGGCGAATCATGAGCATCACATTTAGCGTAATCAAGGCGGATATCGGCGGCTATGTGGGGCATTCCGAGTCCCATCCCGATGTCATGGCCAAGGCAGAGGAGTGCATGGCGGCGGCCAAGAAGTCCGGGCTGCTGATCGATTATCATGTCACCAAGTGCGGCGACGACCTGCAGCTCATTATGACCCATACCAAGGGCGAGGAGAACGATGTAATCCACAAGCTGGCCTGGGATACCTTCATCGAGGGCACCGAGGTGGCTAAGCAATTGAAGCTCTACGGCGCCGGCCAGGACCTGCTCTCCGACGCCTTCTCCGGCAACGTCAAGGGGATGGGGCCGGGGGTGGCGGAGATGGAGATAGAGGAGCGCAAGTCAGAGCCGGTCATCGTATTCATGGCCGATAAGACCTCGGCGGGGGCGTGGAACATGCCTCTCTACAAGATGTTCGCCGACCCGTTCAACACCATCGGGTTGGTGATAGCCCCCAATATGCACGCCGGCTTCTCCTTCGAGGTCCAGGATGTCAAGGAGAGCAAGAAGATAATCCTGAACGCCCCGGAGGAGCTCTACGACCTGCTCATCTTCATCGGGGCGCCTTCGCGCTACATGGTGAAGTCCGTCCACAGCCGCGAGACCAAGGAGGTGGCCGCTGTTTCCTCCACCCAGAAGCTGTCCCT
>CAYLMC010000049.1:5009-6562 GCA_964384865.1 uncultured Dehalococcoidales bacterium
CTCCCCCTGGAGGAGATGGAGTACACCACCATGCCCCAGGTGGCGAAGAAGCTTCAGAATCGGTTCACCGATATCTGAGGGTATAATAGCGACAGGAGGTGAGGCAGATGGCTACCTATGTCATGCTCACTACCTTGACCGACGAGGGCAGAAAGACCATAAAGGAGAAACCGAAGCGAATCCAGGAGGTGAACAAGGAGGTGGAGAAGATGGGGGTCAAGATACTGGGGCAGTACGCCCTGCTGGGCCCCTACGACTTCATCAATATCCTGGAAGCCCCGGACAATGTCAGCATATCCAAGGTGGCTATGGAGCTGGGCTCGCGGGGAACTTTACAGACGATGACCATGACCGCCATGCCCCTGGACGAGTTCGCCGGCAATCTATGAAAACACTGCTATCGCGAGGCGCTGTTGCCTAACCGGATACTGCTGGCGACCAAGAACGAGGGCAAGGTGCGGGAGTACAGAAGCCTGCTCAAGCGTATCCCCTTCCAGCTGCTGATGCCCGCCGATGTCGGTATAGATGCCGATGTCGAGGAGACCGGCGCGAGCTACCGGGAGAACGCCTCCCTGAAGGCGTCGGTCCTGGCGGCGCAGAGCGGGATACTATCCCTGGCCGACGATTCCGGGCTGGAGGTGGACGCACTGGGAGGCGAGCCGGGACCCATGTCAGCCCGCTACGCTGGCGAGGGGGCTTCGGATAAGGACAGGGTTGATCGCTTGTTACATAAGCTGGAGGGGGTGCCCATGGAGGAGCGGACGGCGTCTTTCAAATGCGTCATCGCCGTCGCCGACCCGGACGGGCGGGTGGAGTTCTGCGAAGGGGAGTGCCGCGGCGTTATCGCCCTCCACCCGGTGGGGGAGGGGGGCTTCGGCTACGACCCCGTCTTCTATCTTCCTCAGCTGGGCAAGGTGATGGCGGAGCTGCCGCTGGAGGTCAAGAATGACATCAGCCACCGCGGGCAGGCGGCGCAGAAAGTGCCCCAGGCGCTGGAGAGGCTAGGCTATGACCGGACTGTCTGATTCCTTCCAGCGCCCCATAAACTACCTGCGCATCTCGGTGACGGACCGGTGCAATCTGCGCTGCGCCTATTGCATGCCGGCCCGGGGCGTTACCCTGCTGTCCCACGATGACATACTGACCTACGAGGAGATAGCCACCGTAGCCCGCGCCGCCGTGGAGCTGGGGATAAACAAGCTGCGCCTCACTGGCGGCGAGCCCCTGGTCAGGCTGGGGCTGACCGGCCTGGTGCGCATGCTGGCCGGGATAGAGGGGATAGACGATATCTCCCTGACCACTAACGGCACCCTGCTCGGCCGCCATGCCGACGGGCTGAAAGAAGCGGGTCTGAAGCGGGTGAACATCAGCCTGGATACCCTCCGGGAGGATAGGTTCAAGGAAATCACCGGCGCCGCCGAGCTGGGCGATGTCCTCGCCGGGATAGAGGCGGCGCGCTCGGCGGGTCTAAACCCGGTCAAGCTGAACATGGTGGTTATGTCCGGCATCAACGATGACGAGGTGGCCGATTTCGCCGCCAAGACCATAGATGA
>CAYLMC010000050.1:0-6246 GCA_964384865.1 uncultured Dehalococcoidales bacterium
GCCAGCCCCTTGCCCCGCTTGCGGTTCACCGAGCGGCCGACGACCTCGCCGATGGCGTAGCCGAAGCCGGAGGCGAGCAGGAAGTTGAAATAGATGACGGGCATCATCACCTTGGCCGCCCACCAGGCCGCGCCGCAGGCGAAGGCCATGCCGGTGGCGGTCAGGATAGCCCGCAGGTAGTACTGCCTGGTGACATTGAAGGTAGGCAGCTTCTGGAGACGGCCGCACTGTGGGCAGCGGGCGCCCACCGGGGTCTGCACCAGGCAGTCCGGGCAGATGGGCTGGCCGCACTTGCCGCACCTGAGCTCGGTGTCCACATCAGGGTGATAGCTGCACTTCATCTCTTCACCCCCAGCCCCCGCTCCTCCGCCAGGGCTATCAGGCGCTGCGCCGCCTCCAGGGGGACATCGGCGCCGCCGATAGCGGTCTCTATATTGGCCGGCAGACCGTGAAAATCGCTGCCGCCGGTGGTGATTAATCCGTTCTCGTCCGCCAGGCGCACCAAGGCGGCCACATCTTCCAGTGGATAGTTGTTGTAATAGGCCTCTATGCCGGCCAGCCCAGCGGTTTTCAGTTCGGCTATGGCCATCTCCATGTCCTCCACGGTGAGGGGGTGCGCCAGCACCGGCAGCCCGCCGCTGTCCACAATCAATTCCACCGCCTGCGCCGGGGCTATCTTCCGCCACAGGACATAGGCCAGGCCGTCCCGGCCGAGGTACTTATCGAACACCTCGCGTATGGATTCCGCATAGCCCTTTTCCAGCATGGCCTGGGCGATGTGGGGGCGGCCGATGTTGCCCACGCCGGCTATCTCCTGGACGCGTTCCCAGCTGACCGGGAGCCCCAGGTCATCCAGCTTGGCCAGCATGGCCTGGGCGCGCTCCCGCCGTCCGTCGCGCATTTTATCCAGCCTGTCTATCAAGGCCTGGCTGGTATAGTCAATGAAATAGCCCAGCATGTGGATCTCGCCGCGGGGGGCGTAGGTGCTTATCTCAATGCCGGGTATCACTGTCAGGTCGGGGTGCTTCTGGGCCGCCGCCAGCGCCGGGGCGACGCCGCTCACGGTGTCGTGGTCGGCGAGGGAGATAACGGACATCCCCAGTTTGGCCGCTTCAGCGACCACCTCCGGCGGGGCGAGTCGCCCGTCCGAGGCGGTGGAGTGGATATGGAGGTCCACCGGGGAGGACATCAGTCCACCTCCTCGCAGATGCGCTCTATGCGGGTGGCTTGGCCGCTGCCCTCATCCACCTCTACCAGTATGCCGTTGAACACGGTGCGCCCCTTGCCCACCGCCAGGTGGTGGGGGATCATGGTAAGGAAGCGGTCCAGGACATGGCCGACATCGTCGCCGATGACGGAATCCACCGGGCCGGTCATGCCGATATCGGTGACATAGGCGGTCCCTTTGGGGAGGAGCTGGGCGTCAATGGTGCCGACATGGGTATGGGTGCCCAGCACGGCGCTGACCCGCCCGTCCAGATAGCGCCCCAGCGCCACCTTCTCCGATGTCGCCTCGGCGTGAAAATCAATGATGATAACCGGCGGCCGGTCGGGGACATCGGCCAGCAGCCCGTCCATGGCGCGGAAGGGGCAGTCGTAGCTGCTCATAAAGGCCCTGCCGATGAGGTTGACCACCATCACCTTCCCCTGAATGAGGTAGCCCCTGCCGGGGGCGCGGGGGGGGTAGTTCAGAGGGCGCAGTATGGGCATATCGCCGTCCAGGAGGGGGATTATCTCCCTCTTCGCCCAGATGTGGTTGCCCGATGTGAGCACATCGGCTCCGGCATCGAGCAACTCCCGGGCGGTGGTCTCGGTCAGCCCCAGGCCCCCGGCGGCGTTTTCGCCGTTGACGATAGCCATATCAATCCCGTATCGCCGGCGCAAACCGGGCAGAAGCGACTCCACCGCCCTCCGCCCCGGCTTGCCGATGACATCCCCTACCGATAGTATCAGCATAGGCCGAACCCGTTACTTGGCATAGTCCACCGCCCTGGTCTCCCGGAGCACGGTTACCTTTATCTGCCCCGGGTATTCCAGCCCTTCCTCTATCTTTTTAACGATATCCCGAACCAGCCTCATGGCGCCCAGGTCGTCTATGGCTTCCGGCTTCACCATGACGCGTATCTCGCGCCCCGCCTGGATGGCGAATGACTTCTCCACCCCCTCGAAGCCGTCGGCGATGTCCTCCAGTGCCTTGAGCCGCTTCAGGTAGCTTTCCAGCAGCTCGCGCCTGGCGCCGGGCCGGGCGCTGCTGATGGCGTCAGCCGCTGAGACCAGGAAGCCCCACATGCTGACGGTATCGGTCTCCAGGTGATGCTCGACGACGCCCTGTACCACCTCCGGCGACTTATCCCACTGCTTGACCAGGTCGGCGCCGATGTTGGCATGGCTGCCCTCCACCTCGCGGTCAACCGCCTTGCCCAGGTCATGGAGCAGCCCGGCCTTCTTGGCCAGGGCGACATCGGCGTTCAGCTCGGAGGCTATCATGCCGGCCAGGTAGGCGACCTCGGTGCTGTGCTGCAGGACATTCTGTCCGTAGCTGGTGCGAAACTTGAGCCGCCCCAGCAGCCGGATGAGGGCCGGGTGCAGCCCGTGCACCCCCACCTGGTATGCCGCCTGCTCTCCGGCGGCATAGATGGTGGCGTCCACCTCCTCCTTGGACTTGGCGACCACCTCCTCGATGCGTGCCGGGTGGATGCGCCCGTCCAGGATGAGCTTGTTCAAGGCTACGCGGGCCACCTCCCGGCGCACCGGGTCGAAGCTGGACAGGGTAACCGCCTCCGGGGTATCGTCGATGACCAGGTCAACGCCGGTTGCCTGCTCCAGCGCCCGGATGTTGCGCCCCTCCCTACCGATAAGGCGTCCCTTCATCTCATCGCTGGGGAGGGGGACGCTGGCGGTGGTCGTCTCGGAGACGACGTCGGACGCGGAGCGCTGGATAGCCTGGGAAAGTATCTCCTGCGCCTTGTGGTCGGAGTCCTCCTTCAGCTTGGCTTCCCACTCGCGCAGGCGGCGCGAGGCTTCGTCCCGCATCTCCACCTGCATGGCGTCCAGCAGCTGCGCCTTGGCTTCGGCGGTGGACAGCCCGGAGATGACCTCCAGCTGCTTTATCTGCTTATCGCGGGACTCCTGAAGCTGGTCGCGGATTTTATCCATCTCCTTCTCCTTGCCGGAAAGGGAGCGCTCCCGCTGGCCGATGCCCTCCATCTTGTGCTCCAGGGTGGCTTCCTTCTGAGCCAGGCGGTTCTCCCGCTGGTGCAGCTCGGAGCGCCTCTCCCGCTGCTCCTTCTCGACCCCGGAGCGAGACTTGTCCGCCTCCACCTTGGCCTCGCGGAGGATGTCCCTGGCTTTGAACTCAGCGTCCGTCTTCAGCTTCGACGCCGTCTTCTCGGCGGCGCGCAACTGGCGGCTTATCATAGTGCGCCGGAAAAGGAACATGCCCGCCGCCCCGGCCACTCCACCGATGAGGAAGCTGAAAAGAATGGTGATGATGCTGATGGTAGATATGTCTACTGGCATTGCTTACCTCTCTTCCTATTAACGATTAACGATTTTAGTTTGCCCCACCACAACCCCCGTAAATATCGGTTCATCACCCCGACCGTGTCGGGGCGGAAATCTGCTATATTATCCCCTGTTCCCGCCACACCTGCTCTACGGCTTGGTTTATCACCCCGTAGCTGAAGCCGCGCCTTTTAAGATAGCCGGCCAGCCTGTGGCGGAAGCTGTCATAGTCCGCCGTGGGCAAGCTGCGCGCCTTGCCCAGGGCGGCGCGGTAGGCGCTGTCGCCGTCGTCGATGTCACCGGCGACCTGGGCGATGATGTCATCGGCCACCCCCTTGCGCTTCAGCTCCAGCACGGTGAGCCGCCCGCTGCGCGGGCTGAACGACTGGCGGTTGTCCTTCCAGAAGCGGGCGAATGCCGCATCGTCCACCAGCCCCTGACCTTTAAGCCGAGCGATAACCCCGTCCACGCTGCCGCCATCGAAGCCGTGGCGGCCCAGCCGCTGCCTCACCTCGGACTCGCTGCGGGGGCGGTAGCTTAAGAACCGCAGGGCATCCTTCAAGCAGCATTGGAACCGGTCCGCCCCGGTGAGCGCGGCGACATCTTCGGCGGAAAGCTCCTGCCCCACCCGCAGCCTCTTATCCACGGCGACCTCCGCCGCCAGGCTGAAGGCGTATCTACCGTCCAGGTGGACATTGACCCGCTTTCGCCTCCCCTTGCCGAACCGCATGGCGGTTATCTTATTCATTTTTTAATCCACTCCACAATAACACGAAAGGCCGAAGCCTATCAGCCTCAGCCTTTACAATCCACGTATTACCTTGTTAACGGTCTACTTAAGGCGTATCACTCATCAGACTCGACAACATGGCTGGTGATGACTGAGGCTCTGATCTTCTGCTCAATCTCCTGAGCAAGCTCAGGATTCTGGCTCAAGTACCCTTTGGCACTTTCCCTACCCTGCCCCAGACGAATGTCACCGTAGGAGTAAAACGCGCCAGCCTTCTTGATTAGCTCATTGTCCACACCGAGGTCAACGATACTGCCTTCCCGGCTTATGCCATGGTCGAACATGATATCAAACTCGGCAGTCCTGAATGGAGGGGCGACCTTATTCTTGACCACCCGGGCGCGGACATGGCTACCGATAGCCGCGTCCCCACGCTTGATGGTCTCCACGCGCCTAAGGTCAATGCGCACCGAGCTGTAGAACTTCAACGCCCTGCCCCCCGGTGTCACCTCCGGGCTGCCGAAGATAATGCCAACCTTCTCCCTCAGCTGATTGATAAACACCACCGCCGTGCCCGCCTTGCCGATAGCGGCGGTCAGCTTGCGCAGCGCCTGGGACATCAGGCGCGCCTGCAGGCCGACATGGGCATCCCCCATCTCCCCCTCTATCTCGGCTCTGGGAACCAGGGCGGCGACGCTATCCACCACGATGACATCTATCGCCGTGCTCCGCACCAGCGCCTCGGTGATATCCAGGGCTTCCTCGCCGGCATCCGGCTGAGAGATGAGTAGGTCGTCAACCTTCACCCCACATTTGGTGGCGTAGTCTGGGTCCAGGGCGTGCTCCACATCCACATAGGCGACCACGCCCCCCAGTTTCTGGGCCTCGGCGATTATATGCTGCCCCAGGGTGGTTTTCCCGGACGACTCCGGGCCGAATATCTCGGTAACCCGCCCCTTGGGGACGCCGCCTATACCCAATGCCAGGTCCAACGCCAGCGAACCGGTGGGGATAGCTCCGGTAGACGATACGGCAGCCACCTCCCCCAACCTCATCACCGAGCCCTTGCCATACCGCTTCTCAATCTGGCTGATAGCCAGGTCTAGCGCTTTCTCCTTTTCGGTAATCATTTTCATCTTAAGTTAAATGATAACATAACAATTTCGCCAAAACAAGCAAAAAATGCGCCCCCGTTACTCTTCCGGCTGCCAGTCCCGGTCGGTGTAGAAACCGATGCCGAAGAAGCCGGGGCCGATATGCGTCCCCAGCACCGGGCCCAGCTCCATGAAGTCCACCTGGGCGCATTTGAAGCGGGACAGCACCTCGTCCTTGAGGACCAGGGCGGTTTCGGGGGCGTGGGTGTGCACCACTATGGCGTGGATGGGGGTGTCTTTGCCCGCCCGGTTTCCCATCAGCTCCAGGATATGGTCTATGGCCTTGCCGGTGGTCCGGGTCTTGGCGAGCACCTTCAGCTCTCCGCCCTCGAAGGACAGGACGGGCTTGATTTTGAGCATGGTCCCCAGCAGGGCTTTCGCCCCCCCGATGCGCCCACCCTTCCATAAATACTCCAGGGTGTCCAGGGCGCCGATAGCGTTTATGGAGGCGTTGAGCTTCTCGATGCTGTCCTTGATTTGGGGCAGGGACAGCCCCCTGTTCACCATCTCGACGGCGGGGCCGATGAGCAGGCGCATGGCTATGGACAGCGAGTCCACCACCTCTATCTGCGCCTGGGGCAGCTCCACCCTGGCGGCGCAGGCGGAATTGACCGCACCGCTCAAGCGGCTGGAGATGTGTATCGACAGGATGGGGTGCCCGCCGCGGACGAGCCCGCTGTATATCCGGGTGAAGTCGTGAACGGAGGGCTGAGAGGTGGTGGGCAGCGTCCTGGCCGTCGCCAGCCGGCGGTAGAAGTCATCGGTGGAGATGTTGACCCCCTCGCTGTAGGCGTCGGTGCCGAAGATGACCTTTAGGGGGGCGACATGGACGCCGTAGCGGGCTATCTCCTCCGGCGA
>CAYLMC010000051.1:0-6215 GCA_964384865.1 uncultured Dehalococcoidales bacterium
GCGGCAGGAGGAGCGCCACCGGCGGCGGGGTGGAGATACTGCTCCTGCGCCGCCTGGGCGACAATACCTGGGAGACACTGGTGAAGCCGGCGAAGCGTATCAAAACGGGCGGCAGGCTGGAGCTGGGTGGAGAAGCCGGGGGGCCGGCGGTCACCGCCGAGGTGGTCGAGGAGAGGGACGAGGGGATACGGGTGCTCGCCTTCTCAGACGAAGCGTCTTTAAGCAGGCTGGGGCAGACGCCGCTGCCCCCCTACATCCACCACCCTATAGAGGACCCGGAGCGCTACCAGACGGTGTACGCCCACGACCCCGGCAGCGCGGCCGCGCCCACCGCCGGGCTGCACTTCACCCCGTAGCTGCTGGAGGAGATAGCCGACCTGGGTGCGGAGTGCCTGTTCGTCACCCTGCACATCGGGCTGGACACCTTCCTGCCGGTACGGGAGGAAGACCCCACCCACCACCACATCCACCGCGAGTACGGCATACTCAGCGAAAAGGCGGCACACAGCCTGTCCAGGGCGAAGCGGGAGGGAAGAAGGGTCATCTGCGTGGGCACCACCGCGGTAAGGCTGGTGGAGGCGGCGGCACAGGCCGCCACCGACGGCATCTCTCCACTCCAGGACTGGGTGAGCCTGTTCATCCTCCCCGGCTACCGCTTCCGGGCGGCGGATGCCATGATAACCAACTTCCACCTCCCCCAGACCACCCTGCTGATGATGGTGAGCGCCTTCGCCGGCTGGGAAACTATCAATAACGCCTACCGGGAGGCTATCGCCGAAAGATACCGTTTCTACAGCTTCGGCGATGCCATGCTGATACTATGAACATCGTGCTGCATATCTGCTGCGGGGTCTGCGCCGCCGCGGTCGCCGAGAGGCTGCTGGCGGAGGGGCATAGCGTCATCGGGCTGTTCTACAACCCCAACATCCACCCCCCACGGGAGTACCAAAAGAGGCTGGAGGCGGCCCGCACCGTCGCCGCTGAGCTGGGCTTCCCTTTGGCGGAAGCCCCCTACACCCCCCAGGAGTGGCTGAAGGCGACCGAGGGGCTGTCAGAAGAGCCGGAGGGCGGTCAGAGGTGCCCGGTCTGCTTCCGCATAAGACTGCAGGAGACCCGCCGCTACATGAAAGAACACGGCTGCGACGCCTTCACCTCCACCCTGACGGTCAGCCCCCACAAGGATGCGGATGTCATAAACCGCATCGGCCGCGACATCGGCGGGGAGGGCTTCCTGGCCCGGGACTTCAAGAAGCGGGACGGCTTCCGCCGGGCTATGGAGCTGGCCGAGAAGTGGGGCTTGTATCGGCAGGACTACTGCGGCTGCCTATATAGCCGCAGAGACGCCGAATCATGACGCATCCGCGGGCGAGGGGCGCACCCGCTTGGCCAGGTAGAGGAAGGGGGTATCTATCCCGGCCACGATAAGCTTCATGACATAGGTGGACAGCAGAATCTGCAGCCAGGTGTCGGTGTCGTAGAGCCCCCACAGGGCGATGGAGCAGAATATGGCGCTGTCTATAGCCTGGGAAGTCATCGTGGAAGCATTGTTGCGCAACCAGAGGAACCGGCCCTGGGTCTTTTTCTTCCAGTAGCGGAACGCCCAGATATCGTGGTGCTGGGAGGCCAGATAGGCGACCATGCTGCCGGCGGCGATGCGCGGCATCAGCCCGAAGACGGTGTCCAGCGGCCCGTGGGCGAAGTCCGAGGCGTGGGGGACGAACCTCAGCCCCAGCTGCATCCACAGCGTCATCAGCAGCATGCCGATAAAGCCCAGCCACACCCCCCGCCGCGCCGCCTTCTTGCCGTAGACCTCGTTGAGGATGTCGGTGGCGAAGAAGATGCTGCCGTAGAGGACGTTGCCCAGGGTAGCCACGAAGCCGAATATCTCTACGGTCTTCACCACCTGGATGTTGGCGGTGATGATAGAGGCCACGATGACCACGTAGAGCCCGGTCTTGCCGAAGTAGCGGTAGATGAGGGTGACCAGCCCCAGGTCTATCAGTATGAAGCCCACCCAGAGCAGGCTATTGAACGATGTCGCTGTATCAAAAGGCATTAATATTTACTCCCTGATCGCTTCATTCCGGCGGCGGGCATCGAGCCACTTCTGCTTCTGCTCCATGCGCACCCGCTCGTCGGTGGGCTTGTATCCGGATAAAAACTCCTCCCGGAAGGCGGGAAAGCCGTCAGCCAGTATCGCTTCCCGTATTCTCTTCATCAGCTGCCCCATGAAGTGCAGGTTATGGATGGTGTTCAGCCGGTAGGACAGCAGCTCCTGGCAGCGGAACAGATGGTGCAGGTAGGCCGCGGAGAAGTGGCGGCAGGTGTAGCAGCCGCAGTCCGGGTCTATGGGCGTCTCCATACGGCTATAAGCCGCGTTCCTGATGTTCAGCCGGCCCCGCCAGGTATAGAGCCCGCCCTTGCGCGCCACCTGGGTGGGCAGGGCGCAATCGAAGATATCTATTCCCCCGGCCACCCCCGCCACTATGTCCTCCGGCGAGCCGACACCCATCAGGTGCCGCGGCCTGTCCGGCGGCAGCAGGGGCACGGTCTCAGCCACCATCGCCCAGGTGGCTGTCTTGGGCTCCCCCAGGCTCAAGCCGCCGATGGCATAGCCTGAAAAATCCAGGGACGCCAAAAATTCCGCCGACCGGCGGCGCAGCTCCGGGTAAACCCCGCCCTGCACGATGGCGAACAGGGTCTGGTCGCGGCGGCCGTGCGCCTCCCGACACCTCTCCGCCCAGCGGTGCGTCCTCTCCATGGCCGCCTCGGCCTGCCGGCGGGTGGCGGTGTGGGGCGGCACCTCGTCCAGAGCCATGATGAAGTCCGCCCCCAGCGACTCCTGGTACTGCATCGCCAGCTCCGGCGTAATCAGGTGCCGGCTGCCGTCGATGTGGGAGCGGAATGACACGCCGTCCTCGGACACCTTGCGCAGCCCAGCCAGGCTGAATATCTGGTAGCCGCCGCTGTCGGTAATGAGGGGGCCGTCCCAGCCCATGAAGCGGTGCAGCCCGCCCATCTTCTCTATGATTTCCACCCCGGGCCGCAGGTAGAGGTGATAGGTGTTGGCTATCAGCATGGCCACATCCAGACTTTTAAGCTCGTCCGGGGAGAGCGTCTTCACGGTGGCCTGGCTGCCCACCGGCGAGAACACCGGAGTGGGCACCGTCCCGTGGGGGGTGGTCATCTCGCCGGCCCTGGCCTGGCTGTGGGGGCAATCCTTTACGATACGAAACATATCCGCCTTATCTATGGCTCCCCGACCGGCGGGTGAACTGCCAGCGGCAGCAGACGCCCTCTTTGTTCTCCCTGGGGGGAGCTGACAGGCACTTCACCTCTATAGCCGGGTCCAGGGCGGAGGCGTAGCCCTGCATGATGACAGGCTCTACTATGCGGCATATCTCCGTCTCCCTCCCCTTCCCCTCCGCCTCCAGGGCGTCCAGGGTGGGGCAGCGGTTGGTGGTAAACACGGCGTTGTCCTCGTCCCGGATGTCTATGTCGAACTCCATCTGCAGGCACCAGGGGCAGAGCTGAAATATCTTCATCAGGGAGGCGATGTCTTTGCCCCTTATCTTCAGCTGCCTCTTGATCCTGGCCACCTCGTAGCGGGTGTTCTTCTCCCAGACAGCTATATCGCAGGCGAGAGCCTCCCCGTCGCCCAGCCTCTCCTTGAGAGTGAGATACCAGAAGCCGTCCATGGCTATATAGAGCTTGGCGTAGAGCTTCACCAGCCCGGCCAGAGCACCGGGGGAGAAGTCCTCCAGCTTCAGGCCGTGGACCCAATCGCCGCTGTAATCTTCCATCTTGCTCATGGCATAACCTCCGCCAAAGGTCGGTTAGGGAATATCTTAAGACCTCCGCCCCCGTCTGTCAAAAACGGCTGGCATTGACAACCCAACCGGCCAAAAGCTAAACTTGGCTTTAGCTGTTTAAATCATAGTAGATTAGAGGGGTGCGAACCATGAGCTACCTGGTATCCTGGAGCGGCGGCAAGGATGGCTGCCTCGCCTGCTACGAGGCGATACAGCAGGGCTATGACATATCCCGGCTGGTGAACTTCATCGCCGGCGAGCACAACCGGGTGCGCTTCCACGGCACGGACACCGGGCTCATCCAGCTCCAGAGCCAGGCGACTGGCATCCCCCTGCTCCAGAAGGAGACCACCTGGCAGGGCTACGAGGCGGAGTTCAAGGAGGCGGTGCGGAGCCTGGTCCCGGAGGGCATCGAGGGGATGGTCTTCGGGGACATCTATCTCCAGGAGCACCTGGACTGGGTGGAGCGCGTCTGCGCGGAGATAGGCATCGAGGCGGTGGAGCCGCTGTGGGGCAGGCCGACCTCGGATGTCATCTCCAGCTTCATAGACCACGGCTTCCAGGCCGTCATCATCAGCGCCAAAGCCGACCTCATCGCCGAGGAGTGGCTGGGGCGGCGTGTCGACCGGGAGTTCATCGCCTACCTCAACGATAACGGCATAGACCCCTGCGGCGAGAAGGGCGAATACCACACCCTGGTGGTGGACGGCCCCATATTTAAGCGCCGAATAGAGATAGAGGAGAGCCGGGTCATCCGCCACGAAAGCCACTGGCTCCTGGACATCAGCCGCTACCGACTCGCCCCCCAGGAATAGCTTTGCCAGGTTGACAATAACCCCCTTTTTCGGCTATAGTAAACTTGGATGGATGGCAATCTAGTCCAGTTGACTTTCTATCAAGCTGGCTGCTTTTCCGCGCCGCGATTTTCCCCTGCCGGCTTAAGGAGGAACGAGCTTGAGGCCTGTTATTTCCAACCAAGGCATAAAAGCCGGAACAGCCCTGCTGCTGGCGGCATCGGCACTGTTGATAAGCCTTTTCGCCGCCTGTGCGCCGTCGCCGGGACAGACTCCACAGGAGCCGGCCGGGGCGGGCTTCCCTCTCACCGTGACCGACCAGATGGGCAGAGAGGTGACCGTACCTGCCCAGCCCCAGTGCATAGTCTCCCTCTCCCCGGGCAACACCGAGATAGCGTTCGCCCTGGGGCTGGGAGACAAGCTGATGGGGGTGACCGAGTTCTGTGACTACCCTCCCCCAGCCCTGGAAAAGCCACAGGTAGGCGGCTTCAACACCGTGGATATAGAGAGGGTGGTGGAGATTCAGCCGGACCTGATACTGGCATCCAACATCCATAAGGACGAAGCCATCCCCCGCCTGGAGGGGCTGGGGCTGACCGTGCTGGCGCTGTCCCCGGAGAACCTGGACGAGGTGCTGGACGCCATCGCCCTGATAGGCAGGTGCACCGGCGCACAGGAACAAGCTGCCCAGCTCACCGCCGGCATGGAGCAGCGCATAGAGGCGGTCACGGGCCGCACCGCCGGGCTCGCCGCTGATGATATACCCAGGGTTCTCTATATTGTCTGGCACGAGCCCCTGATGACCATCGGCTCGGAGACCATCATCCACCAGCTTATCACCCTGGCGGGCGGGAGCAACATCGCCGGCGACATCGCCGATGACTACCCCACCCTGATCCTGGAGGCGGTGATAGAAGCCGACCCCCAGATCGTAATCGCCGGCGCCGACATGGGGGCGGGAGCCAGCCTGCCCTACCAGTTCGCCCTCACCGAGGAGAGGTTCGGCTCGCTGTCAGCCCGCGTTGACAGCCGCATATACGAGATAGAGACCGACCTGGTGGGGCGCCCCGGGCCGAGGATAGTGGACGGGCTGGAGGGGTTCGCCAAACTGATACACCCGGAGCTGTTCAACCCCGGTGAATAACCGAGGGAAACCCGGATATTATGGCCTCAAAACAGCCTGACCCATCCCCCGCCGGCGGCAAGCCGCCGAGCACATCCCGCTCCCGCTGGCGCCGCTCCATAATGGCTATCATCGGGCTGTCCGCGCTGCTGGGCGCGATGCTGCCCCTGGCCACCGCCATCGGCAGCGTTGACATCCCGTTCCTGACCACCGCCAACATACTCCTCTCCAGGCTGCCCCTGATAAACCCGGAGGTCACCTGGCCGAGCACCCTGGAGACAATCATCATAGATATCCGCCTGCCCCGGGTGATACTTGCCGGAGTGGTCGGCGCCGCCCTGTCGGTAGCCGGAGCCACCTATCAGGGGCTGTTCCGCAACCCGCTGGCAGACCCCTATCTGCTCGGTGTGGCTCAAGGGGCATCCGTGGGAGCCGTCGCCGGCATCCTGCTGCCGGTGGGGCTATTCGGCCTCGGCACCGGCATGA
>CAYLMC010000052.1:0-6140 GCA_964384865.1 uncultured Dehalococcoidales bacterium
ATGCGGCGGCGCATCTCCTCGTCGCCGGCTTCGGCGGTAGCCACGAACAGGACCTCGCCGTCCATCCCGGCGGCGAGCTGCTGGGCATAGCTGCTCTTGCCGCTGCGGGCTCCGCCGGTGAGCAGGATGAGCTTACCGCCCAGTTTCAGCCCCATCTTTCAGGTGGTGGATATCGTTGGATGATATCAGCACCGCCCCCCGGTCATTGGTTTCCATTGTGGTCAGCGAGGCGAAATCGAGGTGGAACCGCCACCAGTTGTCCCTGCCGATGCCCAGCAGGTGGCACATCAGCAGGCGCAGGACGCCGCTGTGAGCCACGATGAGAGCGGTATCCTTCGGGGCGATATCTTTCAGGCGGCGGATGAAGCCGGACACCCTCTCATAGAAGCCGCCCAGGCTCTCCCCGCCGGGGTATTGCATCTTGGGGTCGCCCACCACCCACAGCTTGACCAGGTCGGGGAAGTGCTCGGTTGCCTCCTGGAAGGTCATCCCCTCTATCTCCCCGAAGTTGACCTCGTTCAGCTCCGGGCAGATGGCGACATCTGGCTCGTGTTCGGCGGCGATGATGCGGGCCGTCTTATGGGCTCGCTGCAGCTCGCTGGCGAAGATGACATCTATCTTCCTGTCCGCCAGGGTTTGGCGCAGCCTCTCCGCCTGCTCCAGCCCCAGCTCCCCCAGCTCGACATCGGTGCTCCCCCAGTATCTCTGGGCGCTGTTCAGCGCAGTTTCGCCGTGCCTTACCAGCAGTAGAGTGGACATATATTCATTCCTTTCATATTAAAGACAGACCCAGCCAGCCGTTATAAGCCAGCAGGCTGACCAGGATGAGCACTGACACCTCCGCTATCTCGTTGATGGCTCCGTAGGTGTCCCCGGTGAGGCCGGCGAACTTGCCTTTCAAGTAATAGGCCGCCGCCAGCGCTGTCAGCCAGGCACCTATTATTATAGCAAGACTGGCGGTGTGAAACAAAGGAATGGTTATCCCCAGGGCTATGGCGGTGGCTATGGCGAAGCTGCGCCGTCCCGTCCCCTGTTTGAACAGGGTGCCCAGCCCCGACTGCCGGGCGTAGGGGTAGGCGAAGATGGCATAGACCATCGTCCACCGGCTCAGGGCGGGCATCAGGATCAGCGCCGGTATCATCAGATTGTCCGGGATATTGCTCAGCGCCAGGTACTTTACCAGCAGGAGGAGAACCACCCCGATGATGCCGAAGGAGCCGGCGTGGCTGTCCCGCATCACCTCGCGCCGCGCCTGGGGGCTCTTGTGCCCGCCGATGCCGTCGAAGGTGTCTATGAACCCGTCCAGGTGAAGCCCGCCGCTGAGGACCACCGCCCCTACCACTATCAGCCCGCGGACTATGCTCGGCGGCAGGATGAACTGCAGCAGCCAGTACGCCCCCGCCAGTATCAGCCCGATTATAATGCCCACCAGGGGGAAATAACCCGTCGAGCCCGCCAGCTGCTCCGGGGTGAACTGGCGCTGGCGCCGCCCGCGCAGGGTGGTCAGGAACTGTATCGCCGCCAGGACGCTCAACCGCCCGCCTCCTCTTCGGAGACCCCGGCTTCGCCGAAGGTGGCCATCTCGGACAGGATGCGGGCTGATGTCTCCGCCAGGGATATGCCCATGGCGGCTCCGGTGCCCTCGCCCAGCCGCATATCCAAATCCAGAAGGGGCTTCAGCCCCAGGTGCTCCAATAGATGGCGGTGGCCCTGCTCCGCCGAGACATGGGCGGCGATGAGGTAGTCTTTGAGAGCGGGGGACAGCGCCGTGGCTATCAGGGCGGCGGCGCCGGAGATGAAGCCGTCGATAACCGCCGGGATGCGGTTGGCGGCGGCGGCAAGCATCACCCCGGCCAGGCCGGCTATCTCGAACCCGCCCAGCTTGGCCAGGACATCGAGGGGCTGGCTGCGGTCGGGGCGGTTGGCCGAGATGGCTGTCTCCACCACCTCTATCTTGTGGGCTAATTGCTCGTCGCTGAGGCCGGTGCCGCGCCCGGTGGCTTCCCGTGCCGAGCCCCCGGTCATCACGGCGCAGATGGCGGCGCTGGGGGTGGTATTGCCGATGCCCATGTCCCCGGTGCCGATGATATCCAGCCCCCGGGCTATCTCGGCGGATGCCACCGCTATGCCGGCTTCGACCGCCTTCTCCGACTGCTCTGCGGTCATTGCCGGGCCGTGGGCGATATTGGCGGTGCCGGCGGCGATCCGGCGGGAGACCAGCCTGGGGTGGGATTTCAGCGGGCTGGCGACCCCCATATCCACCACGATGACATCGGTGCCGAGCTGGCGGGAGATGACATTTATGGCCGCCCCGCCGTCGAGGAAGTTTGCCACCATCTGGGCGGTAACATCCTGGGGCCAGTTGCCTATCTTCTCCGCCACCACGCCGTGGTCGCCGGCCATGGTGATGATTGCCTTCTTCTCGATGACGGGCAGGGGCTTTCCCTGGATGCCGGCCAGCTGTATGGACAGCTCCTCCAGCCTGCCCAGGCTGCCCGGCGGCTTGGTCAGGGTGTCCTGGCGCGCCCGCGCCTGCGCCATGGCGTCCTCGTCCAGGGGGGTTATCATTTCTATCGTTTCGGATAGCGTTGTAGACATCCGGATTTCTCCTTCGTAGTACTATATCACTATATATAATATCACAGCACGGAGATATCGAAGGTGGTGGTTGTCCCCGAATCCCACCCGTCCCAGAGAAAAGCCGACTCTTTTCCGTCGGCGATGAGGCGGAGGGCGTAGCGTACTTGCTCCTCGTAGAGCTCGCAGAAGGCGCCGGTTTTGTCCATGCCACCGTTCATTTCATGAGCCTCCGCCGGGCAGGGCGAGCCGCAGAAGTGACGGATGGCGCAGTGGTGGCACGGCTCGATATCTTCCACCTTGCGCCCGGTTACCCTGCCGAAGGCTTCGCCGGCGAGGACCCTCTCGATATCATCGCTGAAGATGTTTCCGCCCTTGAAATCGGGCAGCCCGATGAACTCGCTGCAGGGGAACATGTCGCCCTTTGCCGAGAGGGCGAAGAAGCACCGTCCGCCGCCGCAGGGCGAGATATCGCACATGAGCCTTCTGGCGGTGGGCGCCACTATGCTGACGAGGACATTGGCGAAGTTGGCCACTACCATCTTGCGTCCGGTTTCCTGGTAGAGTTGGTAGGAGCGGTCCAGCGCTGCCAGGTAGTGTTTTGCTAGCTGGGTATCGGTCGGCTTTATGTCTCTGGCGCCCGGCTGGGTGCAGCGCACCGGGTTCAGCATGCATACCGGCACCTGGTAGGTGTGGAAGAAGTCTACAAGCTTGACCAGCGACCGCATATTCCGGCTGGTGACGGTGCAGATGACATTATAGACCGGGTACCCCTTGAGCCGTTCCATGGCGGCGATAATCTTTGAGAACGACCCTTCGCCGGACCAGCTGCGCCGGGTTCTGTCGGCGACCTCGGCGGTATGTCCGTCAAGGGAAATGCCGATGCCGACATTGTGTGCAGTGAGGAAGTCGATGGCGCTGTCGTCCAGCAGGGTGGCGTTAGTCTGGAGCCCGAAGCGAAAATCGTCCCGATGCCGCTCGATGGCGGTGAATACGGCCTGTCGGCTGAGCATGGGCTCGGAGCCGTGGAAGACGACCTGGGGGAGTGAGCCCTGGGGCATAGTCTTCTGGAAGTAGTCCTTCAGGATAGCCAGGGCATCGAGCAGCTCCGCCGGCGACATCTGCCTGCCGCCCTTACGCATTTTCCTGGGGATATAGCAATAGTCGCAGTCCAGGTTGCAGCGCTCGGTCGGGTTCAGATAAACGGCTGAAGGCTTGAGCCCAAAGCGGAGCCCCTCCATCTCCCTGGCGAAGGCGGCCGACTTTCGCCGGTATCGGGAAATCAGCTCGCTGTCGGCTATGGCCTCGGCCAGCTTATCCTTCTTTATCAGCGACCAGAAGGCGGTGTCGGGATCCACCAGGCCGACATAGCTATCATGGCCGATGTCGACGGGGTGTAGAACCTGGCCGTTTCCGGTATTGATGTAGCGGCCCCGCGAGGGAGCCGCTACCACGGATGATTTCATGGGCATTCTTACTTCTCCTTTTTGTCCATCAGGATGTAGTGAGAAAGCCCGGCGCCATCGGTCTTGCACTTCTTGCGGTAGGCGATTATTGCCCTTTCCGCTCTCCTCTCCCTTTTTTCCATCTTTGCCTCCTTTCTCTTCGTTTTATGCGTTTCCAAGCCCAAATAAAAAAGGGCTCTGGCGCATCCTTTTAGATGAGCCGGCGCCCTTTACCTTCGGGTTCCGAACTGGCTGGCATCAACAGGTCTTCTGGCTTTCGGTTCTTCCCTCCGCCTGCTGCCTTCCCGCCGGGCAAGCCCCGGCAGTGACCGCGCCTTACGGCGTCCAGGCAGGCTTTGGTCCCCGATTACAGCGGTGGGTCCGCCACGGTTTTTCACCGTGTTCCGGGATGTTTATGCCATACTTGTTCAATTGTGCTTTACTTTATACCAGATAGATAGACTATTTGTTAAGCCAATGGCTGTTAGTGGAGGAGGCTTGATATAGAGTTACCCGCTGCGTTTTATCTCCTTGAGGGCCTCAATCAGCCGGCGGCACCGGGGTGGGGTGAGCACGGCGATGCGGACATATGCCGTCAGCCCGAAGGAGGCGCAGTCCCTCACCATGATGCCATATTTCAGCAGCTTGGAGCGGAACTCCTGGCCGCTGCCCACCTTCACCAGGAAGAAGTTGGTCGTTGACGGCAGGACGGTGTAGCTTAAGTCTTTCAGCCCGTCCACCAGGAACCGCTTCGCCTCCCTGATTTTTCCCTCGCACTCTTTAAGATATTTGCCGTCTTTCAGCGCCAGCACCCCCGCCTTCTGGGCGGCGGCGTTGACGTTCCAGGGCGGGCAGGCGCGGCGCAGGCTGTCGATAATCTCCCCGCTGGCTACGGCGTAGCCCAGCCGCAGCCCGGCCAGGGCGTAGTCCTTGGTCATGGAGCGGACACTGATGATATTCCCTTTTGCTATCAAATCCGTCGATTGCCAGCTGCCCTCGGTGAAGGCGCTGTATGCCTCGTCCAGCACCACCAGCCCGTCCGGGGATATTTCCAGGACGCGCTCTATATCATGCCGGGAGAGGTAGCCGCCGGTGGGGTTGTTGGGGTTGCATATGAAGACGACCTTTGGGCGGCGCTCGGCGATGAGGGCGCAGGTCCGGTCTATATCGAAGGCGAAGTCCGCCTCCTCGTTCCCCCACTGCTCTATAACCTCGGCGCCGACCATGCGGCAGGCGACCTCGTACTCGCCGAAGGTGGGCTTGAGGATGAGCGCCGCGTCGCCTCTGCCCAGGTAGGCCAGGGCGATGAGGCGGATAATCTCCATGGAGCCGCTGCCCACGATGATATCGTCTGTGGAGACACCCAGGCTCTCCGCCAGGAGGCCCTTCAGTTCGGTGGACTGCGAGTCCGGGTAGCGGTCTATGGCTATGTCTTCCAGGGCGCCCTTCACCGACGGCGGGTAGGAGAAGGGATTGGAGCTGACGCTGAAGTCCAGGATGTCTTCGGGGCTGAAGCCCAGGGCATCCAGCTCGGCGTAGTCAGGCCCCCCGTGGGGGCAGACCTGAAGCCTCTCTATCTCCGGTTTAGGCCGTATAGGCAAGGTAACCTCCCCTGATGGCGAAGCATGTCAGCGCCCAGAAAACGGACGCCGCCAGCGAAAAGAAGAGAGCTTTATTTATTATGCCGGGCAGCAGCGGTTCAGCGCCTCTGCCCAGACGGTATTGCCCCGGCTTCTCCAGCTGGGTGTCCAGAGCGCCCGCCATGGCCGCCATCGGCCAGCCGGCGTTGGGGCTCTCGGTGCGGGTGTGGTCGTCCCGGGCCACCCACCATGCCCTTCCCCCGCCGCTGCGGGTGAAGAAAGCAGCCGCCGCCAGCAGCCCGGCCGTTATCCGGGCTGGTATATAATTAAGCACATCATCGGTGCGGCTGGCAAATTTTCCCAGTTGCTCATAGCGGCCGTGATAGCCTACGTGGCTGTCCAGGGTGCTGATTACCCGGAAGGCGATGGCGCCGGGGACGCCGAAGATGAGGAAGAAGAACAGGGGCGCCACGAAGCTGTCGCAGGTGCTCTCGGCGACCGATTCCACCGTCGCCGAAACCATCTGCGGCTCGGTCAG
>CAYLMC010000053.1:0-6129 GCA_964384865.1 uncultured Dehalococcoidales bacterium
TACAGTGTGGCTTCGGTGCGTGACTCCACCCCCAGCTTGCGGAAGATGTTGACCAGGTGGGTCCCCACCGTGTTGTCGCTGATGTTCAACTCGCCGGCGATCTGCTTGTTGGTCATCCCCTTCGCCACCAGCTTGAGCACCTCCAGCTCGCGCTTGTAAAGTGTGTTGGCACTGGCTATCTGCCCGTTCTCCTCGGCGATCAGCTTACGCAGGACATCGCCGCTGGCTTCCAGGTTGAACACGCCCTGGCCGTCGTTGATCATGCGGATAGCCTCTATCAGCTTATGGCGGGGGATGTTCTTCACTAAATAGCCGTCCGCCCCGGCCTGTATGGCGCTGTTGACATAGTGGCTGTATGTGTAGGCGCTGAGCATGAGGATGCCTATTCCGGGGTGGGCTTTCTTTATCTGCTTGAGGGCGTCTATGCCGGAGGTGTTGGGCATGTTGACATCTATTATAGCTACATCCGGCTTAAGCTCCTCGGACAGCTTTATCGCCTCGTCCCCGTCCTTGGCGGTGGCGATGCATTCCAGGTCCTCTTCCTCCTGAAAGAGGCGGGCCAGTCCCTCCCGGAAGACAGGGTGGTTATCAGCTATCAAAACTCGGATTTTCCCCACTGAGCGTTAACCTCCCTGTTGCCTGTCTGGCGATGATAGTGCGGCAATCTGTGGTTCGCCAATAATTATGGTAACCATGTATATATTACCATAAGGTGAGGGCTGTAACAAAATTATCTACTGACCTACCACTAGTATATCTGATAGAAAATACGCATTACTGGTGATGCCATAGCGGGTGAAGGGGGGTAGAATTAGGATAGCTATCGTCTATTCACCAATCACTTTCTTCCTTGTCTGCCCCTCGGTGCCGAAAGCCACCGAGGGGCAGGGCATGATGATAGGCTTCATTGACAGGCTGACTGTCGGTGATTCGGTCTATGCCCAACTGGCTGGATCTGACTACCTGTAATCAATCACTTTGATAATTTACACGAAAGGGGAGGTTTTGAGTATGGGAAGGCTAGACGGTAAAGTCGCTATAGTTACCGGGTCGGCATCGGGGCTGGGGGAGGCGGATGCCCGCATTATGGCCAAAGAAGGCGCCAAGGTGGTGGTAACCACCAGGAAGAAGCTGGACGAGGGGCGGGCGGTAGCTGAGGACATAAAAAAGGCGGGCGGAGAAGCCGCCTTTATGCAGCTGGATGTCTCCGTTGAGGATGACTGGAAGCGGGTGGTGGCCGATACGGTCAAGAAGTACGGCAAGCTTAATATCGTGGTCAACAACGCCGGCATCTCGGTGGTGCAGACCATAGAGGAAGCCACCCTGAAGGACTGGAACCAGATGATGGCCATCAATGCCACCGGGGTCTACCTGGGCACCAAGTACGGCATCCTCACCATGAAGGACAGCGGCGAGCCCGGCTCCATTATCAACATATCCTCGGTGGAGGTGCACATCAACGAGCCCAGCTACTTCGCCTACAACGCCGCCAAGGGCGCGGTGAAGAGCATGACCAAGACAGCCGCCATTCACTGCTGTGAGGCCGGCTACGACATCCGGGTGAACGCCATCTACCCCGGCTACATCTATACCCTGATGATGGAGCAGGAAGCCAGGGACTGGGGGCTGACCCTGGAGCAGTATAAAGCCAAGGTGGCGGAGCAGTACTGCCCCATCGGGCATGTCGGCGATCCCGAAGATATCGCCTACGGGGTGGTCTACCTCGCCTCTGACGAGTCCAAGTTCGTTACCGGCGCCGATTTGATAATAGACGGGGGCATCGCCGCCAAGTAAACCCCGCGCCGGCGCCGACGGCAAAAACTCAAGGGAGGAACCGAATAGAATATGATCAAAGGGACCAGGACGCCCTACAGCCAGATTTCCGGGCTGGGGCTGGACATGTTCACCGGCGACGAGCTGGCGGAGCTTCACCGCACCACCATGGATGTCATGGAGAACAGCGGCATAATGGTGATGAGCGAAGCCGCCCAGGAGATCTTCTACTCCCACGGCTGCCAGGTGGACAAGAAGAGCAACATCGTCAAGATACCGCACTACCTGGTGGAGGACGCCATAGACACCGCGCCGTCCAAGCTGCTGATGGGGGCGCGTGACCCCAAGTATGACTATGTCATGGAGGGCACCCGGGTAGGCAACACCAACTTCGGGGTGGCTATCAAGGTGCGCGACCTGGAGACCGGACAGGTCAGGGACTCGCTGCTCCAGGACTGCGTGGAATCCGCCATACTGTGCGATGCCGCCGACGGCGTCGATGTCCTCACCATACCGATGACACCCATCGACAAGCCCGCCGAGGTTCAAGGGGAATACTGCACCGAGGCATTCCTCTCCAACTGCACCAAGCACTTCTGCCACGGCGAGGTGCTCAGCACCGAGGCGGTGAGAAGGTTCTACGATATGGGGGTGGCCGTAGCCGGGGGCGAGGAGGAGTTCAAGAAGCGCCCCCCCTGCTCTTTAATAATCTGCCCGGTAAGCCCCATGCAGCTCAGTCCGGAGTGCTGTGAGGTTATCATCGAATCGGCCAAGCTGGGGATAGTGTGCAATATCCTCTCCATGGCGCTGTCCGGAGCCACGGCGCCGGTGACCAACGCCGGCACCCTCATCGTCCACAACACCGAGGTGCTGGGAGGAATAACCCTCAGCCAGCTCACCAAGAAGGGGGCGCCGGTGATATACGGCAGCTCCACCACCATGTTCGATATGATGACGGTAACCTCGCCGGTGGGCGCCCCGGAGATGGGGATGATAAGCGCCGCCGTAGCCAAGCTGGCCCAGTACTACGACCTGCCCAGCTATGTGTCCGGGACCTAGGGTGATTCCAAACTGCCTGACGCCCAGGCGGCGCATGAAAAGACCATCACCAATGTCCTGCCGGCGCTTGCCGGAGCCAACCTCATCTACGGGATGGGGATGCTGGAGCTGGGGGTTACCTGGAGCCACGAGCAGCTGCTGATAGACAACGACATCGTGAACATGGTTAAGCGCTCCATACAGGGCATAGATGTCACCGATGACACCATGGCCGGAGACCTCATCATGCAGGCCCACGATATCAAGAACTTCTTACACCAGAAACACACCGTTCAATTCATGAGAAGGCAGTCGCGGCCCAAGCTGATAGACCGCAACACCAGGGGGACTTGGGGGGAGAAGGGTGGCAAGGATATGACCGAGAAGGCCAGAGAAGAAGCCATCCGGATAATCAATAACCACCAGCCCACCCCGCTACCCGACGATGTCAAGAAAACCCTGCGGGAGATAGTAGCCAGCGCGGAAAAAGAGCTGGCGCCCGCTTAAAAAAACTTTTCCGTAAACAAAATAGGGAGGTAATTGTGATGGCAAAGATTATGCAACGGTTCGGGGACGGCTATCTCTATGAGATGACCGAAGCCGATCTGAAGAAGGACATAGTGGAGGGGACCGAGGACGCCGCCGATAGGGCGAAGGTTCCGCCACTCACCGAAGACGAGATACAGCACATGTACGATATCTACGGCTCCCCGCGCAAGTTCGTCAGCGTCCAGCCGGGGAACGAGATAATCCTCAGCCACGACGGCGGCACCATCAAGCTGAACGTGGGCGTCTCCGGCGGGGCCGGCCTCGGGCTGGACATCGGCAGGCGGCTGTGCACCGAGTTATACGAGAGGATGCTGGGCTCGGACACCATGGATTTCGGCCATGTCGATTACAGCTTCAAGCCGGTCAAGAACATCCTCGCCGACGAGCAGCAGGACATGGAGCAGACCGTGCTGAGCACCATTCTCCCCATCTACTACGGGGCTATGCCCAACCTGGGCTCCTATACCCAGCCCGACGGCCCCTTCCGCAACCCCACTATACTGCTCACCGAGGGCAAGATAGACGAGGCACAGGAGGCCTGCGAGGAGATAGTGGAGGCCGCCACCCGGGACATGGTCTATATCGCCAGCGGGATGTACGAAGCCGGCGCCGACGGGGTCAACTTCGATACCACCGGGGCGCTGGGGGACGCCGATTTTCTGGCCGCCCTCCAGGCCACCGAGATACTGAGGAAGAAGTACCCGGACATATTCATCGAGATGGGTATGGCCGGGGAGTTCGTCCTGGGGATACACGGCGCCCTGGAGTATGACGGGGTGCGCCTGGCCGGGCTCTACCCCCGCGAGCAGATCAAGATAGCCGCCAAGGCGGGGGTCAATATCCACGGCCCGGTGGTGAACACCAACACCACCCGCTCCTGCGCCTGGAATGTGTCCCGGCTGGTTACCATGATGAAGGCCTGCCAGGACTCTGAGATACCGGTCCATGCCAACATGGGGATGGGTGTCGGGGGCAGCCCCCTCACCGATATCATCGCCGGTGATGCCGTCTGCCGGGGCTCCACCGCCGCGGCTGAGATAGGCAGGGTGGATGGTTTGTAGGTAGGTGTCGGCGACATGAACGGTATGTGCATCACGCACTCTCTTGCCTCCGGAATGGGCGGGGTGCGCACCGCTGGAGATCTGGTGGCGCGCATGCAAATGGCCCGCAATATGAAGATAGATGAGGCGAAGAAGTACGTGGCTGAAAAGCTGGCTGTTGAAGTCAAAGACCTCACCGACCCCACGGTGATGACCGTGGTCCGCAACGAGAAGGGGCTGGGCTGCGTGGCTCAGCTGCCTGGCAAGCCCAAGGGAATAGAGGCCAAGTTCAACATTGCCAAGCTGCTTGATGTGGAGATAAACTCGGTGAATAAGTTCAAGCAAAAGACAGGCATGGCATAACATGGAAGACCGGGAGGTATACCGGAAGCTCCAGGAGCACCTGGATACGCTTCCCATAGGCTTCCCCCCCACGGAGTCCGGGGTGGAGATTCGCTTGCTGGAGCATTTCTTCGCCCCGGATGAGGCGGAGGTTGCCGTCCACCTCGGCCGCGACCCCCGACCCCTGGCGCTTATTCATCGGCGGCTGGGGGAAACGGGTTTGAGCCTGCAGGAGCTGGAGCGGCTGCTGGACAGGATGCACTTCAAGGGCACCGTCTCCCGGTCCATCCGTAACGGCGATAAATGCTACCAAAACGAGATGCTCGTCCTGGGTATGTGGGAATACCAGGTGGGCAGACTCACCAGAGGCTTCGTGGATGACCTCCGGCAGTACTTTGAGGAGGCGTTCGATGAGGACCTGACCCGCACCGGGATGACCACCCTGCGCACCGTCCCGGTGGAGAAGAGCATCCCTCTCTCCAGCGAGTTCCGTGTCGCCTCCTACGACGAGGTCGGGGCGCTGGTGGCGGAGGCCAGCGACAGGATCGCGGTGGCTAACTGTGTCTGTCGCCAGGCGCAGGATGTCATCGGGCGGGGCTGCGCCGTCACCGATATGCGCGAGACCTGCCTGCTGTTCAAGGAAACCGCCGAGCACCACTGTGAGCTGGGCATCGCCCGCCCTATCTCCAGGCAGGAAGCCCTGCGCATCCTGGGAAAAGCCCAGGATGCCAGGCTGGTTCTCCAGCCGGAGAACGCCGAGCACCCCCAGTTCATCTGTTGCTGCTGCGGGGACTGCTGCGAGATTCTGCTCAGGGTGAAGAGGCACCCCCGCCCGGCGGAGCTGTATGTCACCAATTACTACCTGGAGGTTTCCCCACAGCTGTGCCAGGGGTGCGGGGACTGCCTGGATATCTGCCAGCTGGACGCCCGCCGCCTTGCGGGTGAGGTGGCGGCGGTTGACCTGGAGCGGTGCATCGGCTGCGGCAACTGCGTGGTGGCTTGCCCCCATGGGGCGTGCCGCCTGCGCCAGAAGGAAACCGAAACAGCCCTCCCCCGGGATAGCTGGGAGCTGTTTGCGCGCATTGCGCAGAGGAGGGCTGTCCACAAGGCTATATAGGTAAACACCGGCTGAGATATCTCCGGCCAGAAGGAGAGATGACGGGTTGGCTGACGAAAAGAAGAAAAAACGGACCATAACCAAGCTGGAAAGCATGTATCCCCTGCGCGCCCTGGTGAACGATATGTACCAGAAGGGGGTGGAGGCGGGCAAAGAGGGACGCCCGGTAGCCTGGGGTATGCTCAACTGGTGGCACGGCGACCTTATCCTTAGGGCTATGGATGTAGAGGCCGTCTACCCGGAGAACTACGGAACCGTCTGCGCCGCCTT
>CAYLMC010000054.1:0-1311 GCA_964384865.1 uncultured Dehalococcoidales bacterium
CCTGCGGGACGAGGATATCTCCTACACCCTGACCGATTTCAGGCCCTTCGTCAGCACCGAGGGCTTCACCGAGGTCGTCCCCGCGCTCTACGAGGAGAGCGCCGACGAGATGGCGTTCGCCAGGGAGGCGTTCCACCTGGTGAGCCAGCTGACGGTATATTCCGAGGACATCGGAGAGGTGGCGCGCTGGCCGGTGGAGACCCTCACCGAGGCCGGCGGCGACTGCGAGGACCTGGCGATACTCTACGCCAGCCTGCTCCAGGCGTCCCCCTACCCCTACAACCTCAGCCTGGTCTATATGGACTCCAAAAACCCCACCGACCCCGATAGGCCCAACCACGTCATCATCCGGGTGGAGGCCGAGGGCTGGATGACCTATGTGGACTGCACCGCGGACTGGGGGTGGGGGAGATACCAGACGGTGAAGGGCTGGTTCTACAAGCTGTAACCCCGCGAAGACAGGCAAACTATGCAAAAGCGAAAACGGAATATCCTGCTGGTAGTGTTGCTCGCCGCCGCCCTGGGGCTGTCGGGGTGGGGCTACTACCGCGTCCACCGGCTCCAGGCCGAGCTGGCCACCCTGGAGAGCCGGTACGGGCAGCTCCAGGCGGGCTACGCCGAGCTGGAGGACAGGTACGGCAAGGTGTGGACGGAGGATACCGCCGAGGACGGGCAGCCGCTGACGGCGCCCTACGCCGCCATCTCCGAGGGCAATATCACCTGGGCGTGGCGGGACATGGGCGGCGGCTTACAAAGATGGGTGATGCCGGTGGACAGCTACCGCAGCTGGGTGACCACCCCCAAGCCCCACAAGACGGTGGCGCTCCAGTGCGGTGAGGGCGTGTGCACCATGCTGGACTACAGGCCCTATGTCCACCCCGACGAGTTCAGCGAGGTCGTCCCCAGCCTGTATGAGCACAGCGGCGGGGGGCAGGCGTTCGTCCAGGAAGTCTATAACCTGGCCAGCCAGCTGACGGTGTACTCCACGGATGTCGGCGAGGTCCCCCGCTGGCCGATAGAGACCCTCGCCGAGGGCAGGGGCGACTGCGAGGACTTGACCATTCTGCTAGCCAGCCTTATCAAGGCGGCACCGCACCCCTACGCCCTGAGCCTGGTCTATATCGACACCACCAACCCCACCGGCCCCCAGTACCCGGACCATGTTATAATTGCCGTTGAGGACGAGGGCTGGAGGCTGTTCGTGGAGTGCTCCAGCGACGACGGCTGGAAGTTCTACGACTATATCCAGGGCTGGTTCTTCGAGCTATAACCGCAGGAGGGACAGATATGGGAAGCAAAGGCAGAAAGAAC
>CAYLMC010000054.1:1411-6123 GCA_964384865.1 uncultured Dehalococcoidales bacterium
CAGAAGCGGACAGAGTGGGCGAGGTCATCGAAGCCAGCACCGCCGGCTTCACGGCGCAGTGCTACCAGCTCTACCAGCCGCCGCCGCTGGGCAGCCTGGTGAAGACCGGGGACGGCGACCGGGATATGTACGGCGTGATCTGCGATGCCACCACCACCAGCTTCGAGCCGGGGCGCCGGCCCATCGCCAGAGGCAAGGACGAGACCAGCCAGGAGGCGGTCTATCAGTCCAGCCCCCAGCTGGCCAAGCTGCTCCGCAGCGAGTTCGGGGCTATGGTGGTCGGGCACCGCGAGGGCAAGGGCATCAGGCACTACCTCCCCCCCCGACCGGCGCGGATACACGGCTTCGTCTATCTCTGCCCCACCCCAGAGGTAAAGGAGTTCGGCCAGTCCCTGGCATTTCTGGACATACTGCTCGCCGCCCGCTCGACCATCCCCGCGGAGGAGCTGGTCGCCGCCTGCCTGCGCCACATGAGCCAGCACCAAGAAGACCCCCGCGCCTTCCTGGTCAAAGCCGGCAAACAGCTGGCGGTATCGCTGGCGGGCAACCTCAACCAGCTCAAGGCTGTTCTGGAAAGGATAAAGCTATGACCGAGTCAACCACCCCCAGACTGGGGATAGTCATCTCCGGCTCGCTGAACAAAGGGCTGGAGGTCAGGCTGGAGGGCTCGGCTTCAGTGGAGGATATGGTGGTGGGGCGCTATGTCACCATCCAGGGGGAGAAGCGGCGTTTCCTGGGGATGATAACCGATGTCAGCCTGGAGGTGATAGACCAGCAGCTCTCCGTCACCCCACCCGACACCTCCGACCCGTTCACCGCCGAGGTGCTCTCCGGAACCGGCACCTACGCCACCCTGCACATCGCCCCCCAGATAAGCATCGGCGGAGATGTCGCCGGGATACTGGAGGGACCCCAGCCGGTGAAGACCGTCCCCAGCCACTTCTCGGCGGTTCATGCCGCCACCCAGGAGGACATAGAGCAGGTGTTCGGCAAGGAGGACAGCAAGCGGTTCCACATCGGCACCCCCCTGGACATGGAGACCAAGCTGTGCCTGGACCTGGTGGCGTTCGCCGGGCGCTCCAACGGCATCTTCGGCAAGAGCGGCACCGGCAAGACCTTCTTCACCAGGATGTTGCTCATCGGCATGCTGCAGAAGAGCCGGGCGGTCAACCTTATTTTCGATATGCACAACGAGTACGGCTGGAAGGGCGTCGACGAGAGGGGCACCGATGTCAAGGGCTTAAAGCAGCTGTTCCAGTCCAAGGTGGCGGTGTTCGCCCTGGATGAGGAGCACTCCAAGATGCGGGGCTTGAGCCCCGATTTCGTGGCCCGCATCGGCTACGACGAGATAGGTCCGCAGGACATCGCCCTGCTCCGCCAGACCCTGAACCTGACCGAGCCCGCCGTGGAGGCGGTCTACCAGCTGCGGCGCCGCTTCGGCAAGGGCTGGCTGAAGAGCGCCCTGGAGCTGACCGACTCCGAGGAGACCAGGAGCCTCCTCGACGAGCTTAACATCCACGAGAGCACCTTCCGCAACCTGCGCCGCGGGCTGGCCACCATAGAGCGTCTCCCCTTCCTGGTGGAGCACGCCTCGGACAACACCGTAAATCACATCCTGGAGTACCTGGACAACGGCACCAATGTCGTCCTGGAGTTCGGCCGCTTCCGTGATGTAACCACCTATGTGCTGGTGGCCAACATGCTCACCCGACGCATCTACGCCCGCTACCAGGAGCGCACCGAGAGGGCTATGAAAGAGGCGGAGAAGCCGCGCCCGCTGGTGATAACCATAGAGGAGGCACACAAGTTCCTCAGCCCGGAGGTGGCCGGGCAGACCATCTTCGGCACCATCGCCCGCGAGATGCGCAAGTACAATGTCACCCTGCTGGTGGTGGACCAGAGACCGAGCGGCATCGACGAGGAGGTCATGTCCCAGATAGGCACCAAGATAAACTTCCTCCTCGATAACGAGCGCGATGTGGACGGCGTGCTGGCCGGGGCTTCCGGCAGGAGCGAGCTGAAAGCGGTGCTGTCCAAGCTGCAGTCCAAGCAGCAGGCGCTCATCTTCGGCCACGCCCTGCCCATGCCCATAGTCATCCGCACCCGCGAGTACGGCTCCGCCGATTCCTACCAGGGCTTCGCCCCCGCCTCGGAGGCGGACGCCGGCAAGCAGGCGAAGCAGGACATCGAAGAGCTGTGGGATTAGCGGGGCATTCCCGCGGTGAGCCGTTTCCCCGACAGGAGTTGACAGGGCTATAGCGGTGTGTTATACTTATTGCAAATGAAAGGCATTAGCAATAATACCAAGACCGGCCGGGAAAAAGCCTCCGCGATTGACCGCCAGGTGCTCAAATCCGCCGGTGCTCGGCTGACCAGCCAGCGAGCCTTGATTCTGGACATCATCCGCCAGAGGCAAGGTCACCTGGACGCCGACGAGATATACCAGCAGGCCCACCGGAAGCAGCCCCGCATAAACCTGTCCACGGTGTACCGCACCCTGCGCAAGCTCAAGGAGTTGGGGCTGGTGGACGAGCTTCACTTCGACGAAGCCCACCACCACTACGAGCTGAAGCAGCCCGCCGAGCACCACCACCTGGTCTGCGTGGAGTGCGGCAAGGTGATTGAGTTCAGCTGCAACCTGTGCCCGGAGATGAGGGAGGAGATAGCCCGCCAGAAGGACTTCGAGGTAACCGGGGCGGAGGTCCACATGACCGGACTCTGCGCCGAGTGCCGCCAGAAAAAGAAATGAAACGGCTGGAAAGGGAACGAACGATCCATGGCTGACCACCAGATAAGCATACGGGAAATGAAGGACGGACAGAGCGGCATAGTGTCCCAGATCAACGGCGGACACAGGCTCATCAACCGCCTGGACGCCCTGGGAATCCGCCCCGGCAAGAAGATAACCAGGGTCGGCTGCTCGCTGATGCGGGGGCCGGTAACCATCAAGGTGGGCCGTGCCCAGGTAGCCATCGGCTTCGGGATGTCCGGCAAGATAACGGTAGACACGGGCCAAAGCCACCGATGAAGATACTGCTGATGGGCAACCCCAACGTGGGCAAGAGCGTCGTTTTCTCCCGCCTCACCGGCGTTCATGTCATCGCCTCCAACTACCCCGGCACCACGGTGGGATACAGCAAGGGGCTGATGAAGCTGGGGCGCGAGGTGGACGAGGTCATCGATGTCCCCGGCACCTATACCCTGGACCCCACCTGCGAAGCCGAGGAGATCGCTGCCAAGATGCTCGAAGACGGCGATGTGGTTATCAATGTAGTCAACGCCATCAACCTGGAGAGAAACCTCTACCTCACTCTGCAGCTGCTGGAGAGAGACATCCCGGTGATAATCGCCCTCAATATGTGGGACGACACCGAGCACCGCGGGGTGCACATAGACCTGGAAAAGCTGAAGGGGATACTGGGGGTACCCATCATCCCCACCGTAGCCACCACCGGACAGGGCATCAAGGAGCTGGCGGAGAGCATCCACAAGGCGTCCTCGCCCCACTTCCCCACCCACAGCCGCGACGAGCGCTGGACGGCCATCGGCGAGATTATAGACCAGGTACAGCACATCACCCACCGCCACCACACCCTGCGGGAGCGCCTCGAGGACGCCAGCGCCAAGCCCCTAACCGGCACCTTCATCGCCATCGGGGTACTGGCCGGCTCCTTCATGGCTATCCGCGCCATCGGGGAAGGCCTGATAAACTATGTCCTCAACCCCCTGTTCGAGAACCTGTGGGCGCCGGTGATATTAAGATTGAGCGACCACCTGGGGGGGAGCGGCCTCCTCCACAGCATCGCCATCGGCAACATAGCCGGCGGGGAGGTTAACTTCCTGGAATCCTTCGGCATGCTGACCACCGGGCTCTATGTCCCCTTCGCCATGGTGGTGCCCTATATCATCCCCTTCTACCTGGTGCTGGGGCTGCTGGAGGATATCGGCTACCTGCCCCGGCTGGCGGTGCTGATGGACACCGTGATGCACCGCCTCGGGCTGCACGGCTACGCCATCATACCCACCCTGCTGGGGATGGGATGCAATGTTCCCGCCATTATGTCAACCCGTATCCTGGAGAGCAAGCGGGAGCGCTTCATCGCCGCCACCCTGATATCGGTGGCTATCCCCTGCGCCGCCGCCCAGGCGATGATATTCGGGCTGGTGGGAGCGCGGGGCTGGCAGTATGTAGCCATCGTGTACGGGACGCTGTTCCTGATATGGATCGTCCTGGGGACGATACTGAACCGCACCGTGCGCGGCTTCAGCCCGGAGCTGCTGATAGAGATACCCCCCTACCGCCTGCCGTCGTGGCGCACCGTGGCCAAGAAGCTATGGATGCGCACCCGCGGCTTCATCGCCGAAGCCATCCCCATCATCCTGGGAGCGGTGCTGGTGATAAACATCCTCTATTCCTACGGGGTGTTCGACGCCGCCGCCAATGCCACCGCGCCGGTGGTAACCGGCATGCTGGGGCTGCCTAAAGAAGCGATAACGGCCATAGTCATCGGCTTCCTGCGCAAGGATGTCGCCCTGGGGATGCTGGCCCCCCTGGCGCTGACCACCAAGCAGTTGGTCATCGGCAGCGTGGTGCTGGCCGCCTTCTTCCCCTGCATCGCCACCTTCGTCGTCCTCCTCCGCGAGCTGGGGGTGAAGAGCATGTTCAAGTCCATGGGGATAATGGTAGCCACCGCCCTGCTGGCGGGCGGGGC
>CAYLMC010000055.1:0-5761 GCA_964384865.1 uncultured Dehalococcoidales bacterium
GGCAACTGCGTCTGCCCCAGCTGCGGGGAGAAGGTGCCCCACCAGCGCGGCAACCCATGCTACAACATCAGCTGTCCCAAGTGCGGAGCCAGGATGGCGAGGGAATAGATGATAATAGCTGTCGCCAGCGGCAAGGGCGGCACCGGCAAGACGCTGGCGGCCACCAGCCTGGCAATATCGCTCCAGGACAGCCATAAGGTGCAGCTGCTGGACTGCGATGTCGAGGAGCCGGACGACCACATCTTCCTCAAGCCGGCTATCACCGGCAGCGAGCCGGCCTGCATCCCGGTTCCCAAAGTTGACCAGGAAAAGTGCACCTACTGCGGCAAGTGCGCCCAGGTCTGCCCCTATAATGCCATCGCCGTGGCGCCCGAGGAGGTGCTGGTGTTTCCCCAGCTGTGCCACGGCTGCGGCGCCTGCAGCTACCTCTGCCCCGAAGAGGCTATAAGCGAGGAGGACAGGCAGATAGGCGAGGTGGAGTGGGGCGACTCAGGCAACATAGCCTTCGGGCACGGCAGGCTGAATGTCGGCGAGGCTATGCCGGTGCCGGTCATCAGGAAGGTTAAGGAGAAAATAAACCGGGACGGTGTGGCCATTATAGACGCCTCGCCGGGGACATCCTGCCCGGTGGTGGAGGCGGTGAGGGGCAGCGATTTCTGCCTGCTGGTCACCGAGCCGACCCCCTTCGGGCTTAACGACCTGATTCTGGCGGTAGAGATGACAAGAGAGCTGAAGATACCCTGCGGGGTGATTATAAACCGGGCCGGGCTGGGGGACGGCAAGACGGAGGCATACTGCACCCGGGAGAACATCCCCGTCCTGCTCACCATCCCGCTGGACAGTGCCATCGCCCGCCTCTACTCCAGGGGGATAACCCTGGCGGAGGGAATGCCCCGCTGGCGGGAAGAGTTCCAGAAATTATTCAACAGAATTGAGGAGATAACCCGTGAAAGAGCTTGTCGTCCTGAGCGGTAAAGGGGGCACCGGCAAGACGAGCATCGTCGGCTCGTTGGCAGCGCTCGCCGAAAACAAGGTGCTGGTGGACTGCGATGTCGATGCCGCCGACCTTCACCTGCTCCTCCAGCCGTCGACGCGGGAGAAGCACCAGTTCCGCAGCGGGCAGACCGCCTCTATCGACAGGCAGCTGTGCACCGAATGCGGATTATGTCAACAGCTCTGCCGCTTCGCCGCCATAGAGGACTTCACAGTCGACCCTGCCTCCTGCGAGGGCTGCGGCTTCTGCTACCAGGTATGCCCGGCGCAGGCGATCACCATGAAGGAGAACCTGAGCGGCTACTGGTTCGTCTCCGATACCAGATACGGGCCTCTGGTTCACGCCCGGCTGGGCATAGCCCAGGAGAACTCCGGCAAACTGGTGGCGCTGGTGAGAAAGCAGGCACGAGATATAGCGGAGAAAGCAAACGCCGCCTGCATCATCAGCGACGGCCCGCCGGGGATAGGCTGCCCGGTGATATCCTCCCTCTCCGGGGCGGATTTAGCTCTACTGGTGACGGAGCCAACATTATCCGGGATGCATGACCTGGAGCGCGTCCTCGGCGTCTGCCGGCACTTCGGGGTGCCGGCCCTGGTGTGCATCAATAAGCATGATATCAACGAAGACAACAGCCGGCGTATCGAGGAGTACTGCTCCCGCCAGGGGGTGAAGATAGCCGCCCGGATACCGTTCCACAAAGCGGTAACGGAGGCTATGGTGCGGGGTATTCCGGTGGTGGAGCACGAGGACGACGAGGTCAGCCGGCGCATAAAAGCGCTATGGCAGTATCTTTTGACGGAACTAAGAAACGAGAAGCTTACAGCAAGGAGGCATAAGACATGAAATACGCGGTACCGGTAAGCGGCGGGCAGCTATCGCCGCACTTTGGTCACTGTGAGCACTTCGCCATCTTCGAGGTCGCGGAACAGGGCAAACAGATTAAAAGCCGGGAGAACGTCCCCTCGCCGGAGCACCAGCCCGGGCTGCTGCCGGGCTGGCTGGCCCAGCAGGGTGTCTCGGTGGTAATCGCCGGCGGAATGGGGCCCCGGGCGCAGGATATATTCCAGCAGCACGGCATCACCGTGGTCATCGGCTCCCTGGAGACCGACCCGGAGAAGGCGGTGCTGCGCCACATCGACGGCAGCCTGGCCGCCGGGGAAAATGTCTGCAACCACTAACCGACCCGAAGGGATATATAGATGATTGAGATCGCCCAGGAGCCGATATCTCCCCAAGCGATAATTGAGCGGGTGAAAACCGCCGGCAGCGGCTGCGTGGTCACCTACGTCGGGCTTATCCGGGACAACTCCCAGGGCAAGCCGGTCCTCTCCGTGGAATACCGGGACACGGGGGGCGCCGAGAGGGTACTACGCAAAATCGTCGCCGAAGCCTCGAGCAAGTGGCGGGTGGAGAACATCGCCATCACCCACCGGGTAGGCAAGCTGTCGGTCGGCGATGTAAACCTGGTGGTCGCCGTGGCGTCAGCCCACCGCAGCGAAGGGTTCGCCGCCTGCCAGTATGCTATCGACCAGTTCAAGGAGCGGCTGCCCACCAGGAAGACCGAAACCTACCGTGACGGCAGCGCCACGCTGACGGAGCCGGCGGATTGAGAGAAACCAGAGTATAAAAGGGGATAAGGCAGATGTTGACCGATGAGAAACCAGGGGCAACTTTAAAGCGAGCCAGCCGCAATCACTCCTACTGGAGCAGCCAGCCCCTGGAGGCTATGCGGGAGAGATACGCCGAGGGCAGCTTCATTGAGCTGGACGGGCACTCCACCCATTATATAGAGAAGGGAGACGGCCCGACCGTTATCCTGGTGCACGGCTGGTTTCACGACTGCCGGATGTGGAGCCGGAATATAGACGCCCTCGCCGCCAGGTTCAGGGTCTATGCCCTCGACCTGTGGGGGTTCGGCTACAGCACCCGCCAAGCTATGGACTGGGGGTATCCCCTGTATGCCAGCCAGATAATCCGCTTTATGGATGCCCTCGGCATCGAGAAGGCTTCCCTGGTGAGCCAGTCCATGGGGGCCGGAGCCTCCATGCTGTTCGCCACCCGGCACCGGGACAGGGTGTCAAAGCTGGTCCTGGTCTCGCCGGCGGGGCTGCCCAATTCCGCATCCTTCAGCGATAAGCCGACGCTGCGCCAGTGCCTGAAAGCTCTGCTGCTGAACCTGGACAGCTCCCGCAGGCTGATACTGGATACCATGTTCGTCTATGACGAGACATCTATAGACGATGTCTATTTCGAGGAGCTGACCCGCTTTCACCAGATAAAAGGAACTAACGAGGTGCTGGTGGACATCCTGCACAAGGACTTCTTCGGCACCCTGCCCCTGAAGATCGGCCGCCTCGGCGCCATGGGCATCCCGATACTGATCGTCTGCGGCCGGCACGACAAAGCCATCAGCCCGGAGCTGGCGGAGAAGACGCACCTCATGCTGAAGGGCTCGCGGCTGGAGGTCATGGAGGAATGCGCCCACTGCGCCAATTACGAGCAGCCCGACCGGTTCAACGAGTTAGCCATCAGCTTTCTTAAAGAATGAACTCACAGATACGATATACGGATACAGCATGCTTGCTGTGAAAGGAGATAGCTGAAAATGAGTATAATATACGGTCCGGTGCCGTCATGGCGGCTGGGGAGGTCGTTGGGGATAGACATGCTATCTACCAAGGGCAAGACCTGCTCCTTCGACTGCATCTACTGCCAGCTGGACAGGACGACCCATCCCCTGACCAGCCGCCGAGAGTTCGTCACCCTGGATAAACTCTGCGAGGAGCTGAATAAAGTTATCGGAACCCCCGCCGACTACGCCACCTTCTCCGGGGTGGGAGAGCCGACCCTGGCAGCCAACCTCGACGAGGCCATGAAGCTGGCTCAGAAGACACTCGATCTGCCGGCGGCAGTGCTGACCAACTCCTCCCTGATAACCAGTGAGGATGTCAGATGTGACCTCTGCCCGGCGGATGTGGTGGTCGCCAAACTGGATGCCCCCGACGAGGAGATATTCCGGCAGATAAACCAGCCACTCGGTGAGCTGACCCTGGCCGAGATCATCCAGGGGCTGAAGCAGTTCCGCAAGGAATATCAGGGCAGGCTCGCCCTGCAGATGATGTTCATCGATATCAATAAGGAATACGCCCCCCAGATGGCAGACATAGCCCGCGATATCGGCCCGGACGAGGTGCAGATAAACACCCCCCTCCGCCCCAACCGGGCGAAGCCGTTGACGGAGGCTGAGCTGGCCGACATAAAGAAGCAGTTCAGCGGCCTGCCCAAAGTGGTCACCGTCTTCGAAGCCCCCCGTCCAGAGGTGACCCCTCTGGACGCCGCGGAAACGCTGCGGCGCCGCCCAAGCTGACAGACCGCCAGGAGGAGATGGAGCCATGAAGATCAACATCAGCACCCTGAGCGAGAACACCGCCAACTACGGCTTCCTTGCCGAGTGGGGGCTGAGCCTCCTGGTGGAGGCCGGCGACACCAGGATACTGTTCGACACCGGTCTGAGCCGCTCGGCGGCCCACAACGCCAAACTGATGGGGATAGACCTGTCCGAAATAGACCTCATAGTGCTCAGCCACGGCCACGCCGACCACACCGGCGGGCTGCGCGAGGTGCTGGAGATATGCGGGGATGTGCCGGTCATCGGGCATCCGGACATCTGGACGGCAAAGCATGTCAAACGCAACGAGGGCCCGGAGCAGTACTGCGGGATACCGTTCTCCACCGAGCAGCTGGAGAGCCTCGGCGCCCGCTTCAAGCTGGGGACGGGGCCCGTCCGCATAGCCGACGGCATAACCACCACCGGGGAGATACCGATGCTCACCGACTATGAATATATCGAAGACAACCTGTTCGTCAAGGAAGGCGGATTGCTCCAGCCGGACAAGCTCGCCGATGACCTCTCCCTGGTGATAGACACGGACTTCGGGCTGGTGGTGATCCTGGGCTGCGCCCACCGCGGCTTAATCAACACCCTGCGCCACGCCCAGAAGATAACCGGCAACAAATCCGTATACGCCGCCATCGGGGGCACCCACCTGCTGCGGGTCTCGCGGGAGCGGATGGATAACACCGCAGCCGACCTGAAAAAGATGGGCATCCAGAGGCTCGGCGTATCCCATTGCACCGGCTTCCATGCCTGCGCCCGGCTGGCCAGCGAGTTCGAGGACAGCTTCTTTGCCAACAACGCCGGCAACCGATTCACCCTGCCTTAGACCGGTTATCTCCCTCCCCAACCCCTCACCCACCACCCACTATCGGCGACGGCTTTTCCTGGAAGGGATGGGTGCGCAGCACCAGCGAGAACAGGTAGGGATAGTTGCACTTCAGGTGCTCCAGGTAGTCCAACCACTGTCCGGCGAGCAGCCCGTAGGCACGCTGCATATCGCCGGCGAGGTGCTGCCGGTCCTCATCGGGCAGGTTCTCCAGTGACTGCCTCGCCTCCAGCTCCTCGATGAGATGGATAACGGCCCACATCAGGTCGGTGAAGCTCTCGTGCTCCATCAGGTTGGGGTTCTCCAGCATCCGGAGCAGGAACCCCCGCTTCTCCAGCAGGAAAGCCTTCAACTCTTTCAGCCCCTCGCAGCCCGCTTCCAGACTTGTCTTTATCTCCGTGGCGCAGGCGCGCGCCCTGTTGAAGTCCGCCGCCGTCCATTCCGGCTTGACCCCCAGGCAATCGACGACATCCTCCCGCTTACGGCAGAAGGCGCTCAGCTCCTCTAAAAGCCTGTTGCCCACCTCGCTGAAGAAAGCCCCGAT
>CAYLMC010000056.1:0-3377 GCA_964384865.1 uncultured Dehalococcoidales bacterium
ACTGTCAGGCGCAGGTAGGGCACCTGCTTCGGCTTCACCTTGACCGGCTCCAGCCGGTAGCTCTTGGCCAGCCATCCCTGCCCGATGAGCTGGGTGGTCAGCCGCCTCGCCTTGTTGATTCCCAGCCCCTTTTCTATCTCGGCGAGGGCGACCTCTTTCTGCCGCCACACCGCTTCTATGATGCCTCTCTGCTCCGGCGTCAGTGACGAGGCGTCTCTCTCCCCGGGGGATAGGGGGCTGTATATATAGGTAAGGGGACGGCGCTCGAACCCCGGCGGCAGCATCAGCGCCACGGCGTCGAACAGGGGGGATAGATAGTGCTGGCTTATCCAGCGTGCCAGCGATATCTGGGGTGGGGACAGCACGGGGTGGGTGTCGATGATGCCGGCTATGTCCCTGGTTTGCTCTACGGCGGGGGAATCGGTCAGCTCCAGGACGATGCCCTGCAGGGTCTTATCGCCGAAGGGGACCCATACCGCCTGCCCCGCCTGGACGGTGAGGTCGGGGGGTATGGAGTAGCTGAATGTTCTGCGCTGCGCTACTGGTGAGTTGACACTAACCTCGGCATATCCCACCAGCTGAACCTGCCTTAATCAGAGCTTCTGCTATATGGCTATTCTTTGGAATCTTCCGATTCTTCCTGGGGCGTCTCGGCTTTCGCCTCTTCGGCCGGCTCCGGCTGCTCCGCTGACTCCTGGGGCTTCTCTTCGGCGGCGGTCTCCTCTGCCTGTGCCGCGGCTCCCTCTGCTGCCTCTGCTGCTGCCTGCGCCTCCAGCTCCTCCTGCTCCACCCGACGCTCCTTGATGCGGGCCGCCTTGGTGCTCAGACCGCGCAGGTAGTACAGCTTAGCCCGGCGCACCTTGCCGTGGCGCAGTACATCCACCTTCTCGATGAGGGGGGACTGGAAGAGGAAGGTGCGCTCCACGCCGATGCCGTAAGCGACGCGCCTGACGGTGAAAGTGCCGCCGTCGGCGCTGTTTCGGATTCTAATTACCACCCCCTGGAACGCCTGGATGCGCTCCTTCTCACCCTCGGAAACCCTGACCTTCACCTTGACGGTGTCTCCTGCGGCCAGGCTGGGGATCTGGGGGTTCTTTTCGGCCTTGGTTATCGATGCCATGTTCATTTGTAGCTAGCTCTCCTTTTGGTTACCCATAAACTATACCCTAAAGCGGGCCTGTTTATCAAGTGGCCGGGGCGTCAGGGCGAGGGCTCGCCGCGCAGCTCGTCCAGCAGCCGCCTCTCCTCCGGGGTGAGGTCGGCTTTATCTAGCAGGTCGGGGCGTCGTTTCAGGGTGCGCCGGACGGACTGCTCGCGGCGCCACTTCTCTATCTGTCCGTGGTCTCCGGAGAGCAGGATATCGGGCACGGACCAGTCCCGGAAGGTGCTGGGGCGGGTGTAGTGGGGGTACTCCAGCAGACCGGTGGTGTGGGAGTCGTCCTGCGCCGATTCCTCGGAGCCGAGCACTCCCGGCAGCAGCCTGACCATGGCTTCGGTTACCACCATAGCCGCCAGCTCGCCGCCGCCGAGGACATAGTCGCCGATGCTTATCTCGTCGGTGGCCAGGTGCTGGCGCACCCGTTCGTCTATCCCCTCGTAGCGGCCGCAGATGAGGATCAGGTGGCTGTGGGTGGAAAGCTCCTGGGCTATCGGCTGGCGGAAGGGGCGCCCCTGGGGGGTGAGCAGGATGATGGGCAGCTGGGCCGGCTCAGCTTCCTTATATATAGAGGCCTTCACAGACTCCACCGCCTCGAAGACGGGCTCCGGCTTGAGCACCATGCCGGCGCCGCCGCCGTAGGCATAGTCATCGACGACGCGGTGCTTGTCATGGGTGAAGTCGCGGATATTGTGGATGTTGACCTGCACCAGCCCGCGCTCGACGGCTCTGTGAAATATGCCGGCGCTGAACGGCCCCTGGAACATCTCCGGGAATAGGGTCAGGATGTCTATGCGCACTTCGTCTGCTTCCTCAGTCTGGGGGAGGGGTATGCTCGGTCACCTCTCCCTTGATAATCTCTATGGCGTGGGGAATGGTGGGAAGTATCACCTCCAGGCACTCCTGGACCGCCTTGGGGCTGCCGGGGAGGTTGATGATGAGGCACTTCTTCCTGGTTCCGGCCGTGGCGCGGCTCAGTATGGCGTGCGGGGCGATATTAAAGGTCTTGGCGCGCATGGCTTCGGTGAAGCCGGGGGCGAGCCTGTCCAGTATGGACAGGGTGGCTTCCGGGGTGGTGTCGCGCAGGGCCAGACCGGTGCCTCCCGTGGTCAGCACCAGGTCTATATCCCCCCGGTCCGCCCACTCGGCCAGGCGGGCGGCGATGATGTCCGCCTCGTCGGGGACGATGGCATACTCGGCTACACGGCTTTCCAGGGTAGACAGGCACTGCCGGATGACATTGCCGCTCTTGTCCCGGCGGCTGCCCTGGGAGCCCTTATCACTGACTGTTAGTATGGCGGCTTGGAACATATTCCCCCTATTTCTTGAGGCATTTATTGTAGCATAAGCGGGGCGGATAGCAAAATGGGGCAAAATTCCCCCAAAATCGTGCCCAAAGGACTTGACAAGTGGGGTGTGGAGTGGTGTAAAATGGACGGAAGTGGTGGATAGTGGTAGATTATGGATGGAATTGGGTAACCCGATAAGGGGGCTGGAGCTATGTTCTTCGGCGAATTTGAATACAAACTAGACGAAAAAGGCAGGGTCCCCATCCCGCCCCGGTTCCGCAATGCCCTCAGGGAGGGGGTGGTGCTCACTCCCGGTCTGGAGAAGTGCATCAATATCTACCCGCTGCCGGAGTGGAAGAAGATAGCCAGCTCCCTCGCCGACGGCATCGCCAGTCCCGCCAAGATGAGGAGACTGAGCCGGGCTACCTTCGCCACCGCCTTCAACCTGGAGGTGGACAAGCAGGGCAGGGTGGTTCTGCCCGTTCCGCTGAGAGGGTATGCCTTAATCGAGGGTGACGTAGTCATCGCCGGAGTGAATAATTACCTTGAGTTATGGGATAAGGAGCTTTGGGAAGCAGAGAAGTCTGTTAGCCAGGAGCAGGCTGGACAGATTATCGAAAGCATAGAGAGACATCGGGGGGGTTAAAGATGTCGGCTCACATCCCGGTTCTGGTCAAAGAGTCCATCGAGGCGCTGGCTGTACAGCCAGGAGGCCGGTATATTGATTGTACCCTGGGCGGCGGCGGCCATGCCGCTGCCATCCTCAAGCAGAGCTCGCCCGGCGGGCAGCTGATGGGGATAGACGCTGACCCCGAAGCCATAGAGACCGCCCGAGCCAAGCTTAAAGATTACCGTGATTCCATACGGCTCCTCAATGAGAACTTCGTCAGACTAAAGGCGCTGTGTACCAAAGAGAATTTCCGCCCGGTCAG
>CAYLMC010000056.1:3477-5607 GCA_964384865.1 uncultured Dehalococcoidales bacterium
AATCCGCCCTGAAGCAAGCCATAGACCTGCTCGGCTTCGGGGGGAGGCTGGTGGTTATCAGCTATAACTCCCTGGAGGACCGCATCGTCAAGCAGTTGATGGCCAGGGAATCGAGAGACTGCATCTGCCCGGCGGGCACGCCGGCCTGCATCTGCGGGCATACCGCCTGCCTCAGCCTGGTCAACAAGAGGGTCGTCATCCCCACCGTAACCGAGGTGATGCTCAACCCGCGCAGCCGCAGCGCCAAGCTGCGGGCCGCTGAGCGCATCGCCATCAAGAGCGGAGCCTGCAGCGGCAGCGGAGCCGCCGCCTTTATCGGGCAGGGCAGAGAAAGAATTGAAGGCAGAGAGCTGCAGATAGCATCTCTGTTCTGTTAATTGACATAAAGACCCCAGTCGGCGAGAAGGGGGTATTGAGATGTGAGAAAGATAATTAAAGCTAATGAAAACATCAAGAAAGGAGGGGATAGATGAAAAAGCCATCAATTGTAGCTTCAATCGATGTCGGCACCACCAAGATATGCACCATCATAGCCGAGCTCTATGAAGGGGGTGTTGTCCAGGTCGCCGGTGTCGGCATTACAAAGTCGAATGGCTTGCACAAGGGGCTGGTGGTCAACATGAATGAAGCCAGGCGCTCGATACGAGAGTCGGTGAGAAAGGCGGAGCAGACCAGCGGCTACCGCGTGGAATCCGCCTATGTCGGGGTTACCGGCCGGCATGTCGAGGCGGTGAACAACCGCGGTGTAGTGGCTATCACCCGCAACGACCGCCTGGTGCGCCCGGAAGACCTGAGGCGGGTGCTTTCCTGCGCCCAGAATGTCAAGGTCCCCGGCGATAGGAAGCTGCTCCATGTCATATCGCGAGGCTACGCCGTTGACGGGCAGATGGGGGTGAAGAACCCGGTTGGGATGCACGGCTTCCGCCTGGATGTGGAGACCCACATCATCACGGCGGGGGTAACCTCCGTCCAGAACCTGGTGAGGTGCATTCGCGGCATCGGCATAGATGTCGATGACCTCGTCCTGGAGCCTCTGGCCAGCAGCGAGGCTGTGCTCACCGATGATGAGAAGCAGGTGGGCGTGGTGCTAGCGGACATCGGCGGCGGGACGACGGATGTAGCCATCTTCAAGGACGGCAGCATCTATCACACTTCTATCCTCCCCGTAGCCGGATACCAGGTCACCAGGGATGTGGCTATCGGGCTGGGCTTGCCCTTCGAGGTTGCCGAGGAGATGAAGAAGAAATACGGCAGTGTCATGCCGGCATACGAAGGCAAGGATAGCAGCCCGCTCTCCGAGAACGGCCATGGCATCTCCTATCAGGACCTGTGTGATGTCATCAAAGCCCGGATAGAAGAGGTGATCAGGCTCATCCTGCTGGAGCTTCCGCGCACCGGACACGAGGCGCTGGTCCCGGCGGGGCTGGTGCTCACCGGCGGCAGCTCAAACCTCTCCGGCATCGATGTCCTCGGCCGCGATATCCTGCGGCTGCCGGTCAGGGTGGGGGTGCCCACCGAGATGTGCGGCATCACCGATACCCTGCGCGACCCGGCATACGCCACCAGCGTCGGCTTGCTGATGTGGGGGGCGAAGCACGAGGGGAAACAGGCATGGAAGTCCCCCGGGTTCATGAGAAGGTTCGTCTCCCGGCTGAGGAGCCTGTTCGGATAAAACAGAAAACGGTATTTAGCACTTAACTGACACTTCAGAAAGGAGGAGGATGATGGCTAAATCAAGTTTCGTTCCCAACCCGGCCAAAATCAAGGTAATCGGTTTAGGTGGCGGCGGCTGCAACGCCGTAACCCGCATGGTTCAGGAGGAAATTCAGGGCGTTGAGCTTATCGCCATGAACACCGATGCCCAGGCGCTTGCCATCACCGAAGCCCCCACCCGGCTCCAGCTGGGAGAGAAGCTCACCAAGGGACTGGGTGTGGGCGGCGATCACAACCATGGCCAGAAGGCCGCCGAGGAGAGCCGTGACGAGCTGATAGATATCGTCAGCGGGGCGGATATGGTCTTCATCACCGGCGGAATGGGTGGCGGCACCGGCACCGGCTCGGCTCCGGTTATCGCCGAGATAGCCAAGCAGAGCGGCGCCCTGACCATCGCCGTGGTCACCAAGCCGTTCA
>CAYLMC010000057.1:0-2182 GCA_964384865.1 uncultured Dehalococcoidales bacterium
AGATTATCCCGGAGCACTTCACCAAGGTCTATCTCAACTGGATGGAGAACATCCGAGACTGGTGCATCAGCCGCCAGCTGTGGTGGGGGCACCGCATACCGGTGTGGTACTGCCGGGGCTGCGGGGAGCAGACGGCGGCGGTGGCCGACCCCTCGACCTGCCCCAAGTGCGGCTCGGCCGAGATAGAGCAGGACCCCGATGTCCTCGATACCTGGTTCAGCTCGGCGCTGTGGCCCCACTCCACCCTGGGCTGGCCCGATGAGACCGATGACCTGGCCTACTTCTACCCCACCACGGTGATGGAGACCGGCTACGATATCATCTTCTTCTGGGTGGCCAGGATGATTATGATGGGCATAGAGAACACCGGCGACATCCCCTTCAGCACCATCTATCTCCACGGGCTGGTGCGCGACGAGAAGGGGGAGAAGATGAGCAAGGTGAAGGGCAATGTCCTTAACCCGGTGGACACCCTGCAAAAATACGGCACAGATGCCCTGCGCTTCGCCATATCCACCGGCACCTCGCCGGGCAACGACACCAAGCTGACCCCGGTCAAGCTGGAGGCGGGACGCAACTTCGCCAACAAGCTGTGGAACGCCGCCCGCTTCGTCATCAGGAGCCTCCCCTCCCCCGGGGATTTCTCGCCAGAGATAGCGGCGGCGGAGAAGCTGCCCACCGAGGACCGCTGGATACTGAGCCGCCTCGGCGACACCGTAGCCACGGCGAACCAGCTCCTGGACGACCACCAGTTCGGAGAGGCGCAGAGGCAGGTTCACGACTTCCTCTGGGGCGAGTTCTGCGACTGGTACATAGAGATAGCCAAGACCCGCCTCAAACCAGGCGACGAAAAGATACTATCCCCCCTGCCGGTGCTGGTGCACACCCTGGAGACCTCCCTACGCCTGCTCCACCCCTTCATGCCCTTCATCACCGAGGAGCTGTGGCAGCGCCTCAAGGGCTATCTGCCCGACGGTCAGGCGGAGTCCATCATGATAGCCCCCTACCCCCAGGCCGATGGCACAGCCAGAGACCGCCAGGCCGAGCGCGTCATGGAGGCGGTGATAGAGATAGTGCGCTCCATCCGCAACGTCCGCGCCGAGCACAAGGTGGACAAGGCGAAATGGGTGCAGGCCGAAGTGTACTGCGGCGAGCTGGCCGCGGACATCACCGCCTACGCCGACAGCATCCAGTCCCTGGCGCGGGCGAAGCCGCTCTCCTTCACGGCGGGCAGGCACCAGGGCAAGCAGCCGGCCAACGCCCTGACGCTGGTGCTCAAGGAGACCGAGGTGGTGATGCCCCTGGAGAGCATGGTGGACATCGAGGCCGAAAGAAAGCGCCTCGCCGACGAGACAGCCCATCTCCAGAAAAGCATAGCCGGACTGGAATCCAGGCTGAAAAACCAGGACTTCCTGGCCAAGGCGCCGCAGGCCGTGATAGCTAAAGAGCAGGCCAAGCTGGCGGAGAGAAAAGACAAGCTGGCCAGGCTGAAGCGGCAGCGGGACGAATACGGGCGCTGACCCCGGCTTACGCCCCGGCACATAAAACAGGCTAGTGAAGAACCACCAGTATGCCCTACCGATAATCCCCTTTTCTGACGATGTTATTCCGGCCCGAGCTGCGGTAGAATATATACTGGTGTATAGTTAGTTGCTTTCTTGTGTCAAAAACCAAATCAAAGGCGGCCAAGGAAAAGGGGTAATGGAAAAGTTAGAGGTATTGAAGAGGTCAGATTTATTCCGCGAGCTCAATGACGACCAGCTCGCAATGGTGGAGAAGATGGGCGCCGCCGAGGTCTACGAGCCGGGCACGCTTATCCACCGTCAGAACACCATGCTTGAGAAGCTGTATGTAATCGAGGAGGGGCTGGTGGGGATTATCCTGGAGCCGGGCCCGCTGTCCTCCCGCCAGATGCAGGCGGCATGCAACTTTGAGGCATTCGGCTGGGAGGCGGTTATACCGCCGCACATGAGCACGGCTTCGGCCAAGGCTTTAGAGAAGACAAGGGTATTGGCTTTCGATGGGCAAGAGCTGATCGATCTCTGTTCCCAGAACCCTAAACTGGGGCGGGTGCTGTACCAAGGGTTAGCCAGAGTGGTAGCCGAGAGGCTATACGCGGCCTACATGCAATGCCTGGGCGTTACCGCGCAGGACTAATCGGCGGAGGGCGGCTGACATCCCC
>CAYLMC010000057.1:2282-5164 GCA_964384865.1 uncultured Dehalococcoidales bacterium
ATGGCGGAGCAGCTGGACTGGTTCAAGAAGTGGGACAAGGTGTCCACGGATGACTTCAAAGAGGGCAAACACGAGTGGTTCGTGGGCGGCAAGCTCAATGTCAGCTACAACTGCCTGGACCGCCACCTGAACACCTGGCGGAAGAACAAGGCGGCGCTTATCTGGGAGGGAGACATCGGCGACAGCCAGACCCTCACCTACCAGGAGCTCTACCACCAGGTATGCAAGTTCGCCAATGTGCTCAAGAAGCACGGAGTGAAGAAGGGCGACCGCGTTTCCATCTACCTGCCCATGGTCCTGGAGCTGGCGGTAGCCCTGCTGGCGTGCGCCCGCATCGGCGCCGTTCACAGCGTCGTCTTCGGCGGGTTCAGCGCCGACGCCCTGCGGGACCGGATACTGGACTGCGACTCAACATATCTCATCTGCTCAGACGGCTACTACCGCGGCGGCAAAGTGATCAGAAGCAAGGACAACGCCGACCAGGCGCTGGAGGACTGCCCCAAGGTGAAGGATGTCATCGTGGTGAGGCGGGCCAATATCAGCGTAAACATGGCCGAAGGACGCGACTACTGGTGGCATGACGAGATAAACGCCGAGGACATCGCGCCGACCTGCGAGCCGGAGTGGATGGACGCCGAGGACCCGCTGTTCATCCTCTACACCAGCGGCAGCACCGGCAAGCCCAAGGGGGTGCTTCACACCCAGGCGGGCTACCTGCTCTACGCATACCAGACCACCAAGTGGGTGTTCGATATCAAGGACGAGGACACCTACTGGTGCACCGCCGACATCGGCTGGGTTACCGGCCACAGCTATGTGGTCTACGGGCCCCTGGCTCTGGGAGCCACCAGCCTGATGTTCGAGGGCGTCCCCAACTACCCCCACCCGGACCGGTTCTGGGAGATAGTGGAGAAATACCGGGTGAGCATCTTCTACACCGCCCCCACCGCCATCCGCGCCATCATCAAGGAGGGCGACGAGTGGCCCAAAAAGCGCGACCTGAGCAGCCTGCGCATACTGGGCACGGTGGGCGAGCCCATCAACCCGGAGGTGTGGCTGTGGTATTACCACACCATCGGCAACGGCAACTGCCCGGTGGTGGACACCTGGTGGCAGACCGAGACCGGGGGACATGTCATCACCCCCCTCCCCGGCGCGGGGCCGTTCAAGCCGGGCTCGGCGTCGCTGCCCTTCTTCGGCATCGTGCCGGCAGTCCTCCGTGAGGACGGCACCGAGGCCGATGTCAACGAGGGCGGCTACCTGGTGATAAAGAGGCCCTGGCCCGGGCTGATGCGCGGGGTCTACGGCGACCAGGAGAGGTTCAAGAAGACCTATTTCACCCGCTTCCCCGGCGTCTATACCGCCGGAGACGGGGCCAGGATAGACGAGGACGGCTATTTCTGGCTGATGGGGCGGATAGACGATGTCATCAATGTCTCCGGCCACCGCATGGGCACCGCCGAGGTGGAGAGCGCCCTGGTATCCCACCAGAATGTGGCCGAGGCCGCCGTCGTCGGCATGCCCCACGATATCAAGGGACAGGGGATATACGCCTTCATCACCCTGAAGAGCGGCGTGGACAAGAGCGACGCCCTGAAGAAGGAGCTGGCGAATCATGTCCGCCAGGAGATAGGCCCCATCGCCCGACCGGACAAGATACAGTTCGCTGACGGACTGCCCAAGACCAGGAGCGGCAAGATTATGCGGCGGATACTGACCAAGATAGCCTCAGGCAAAACCGAGGAGATGGGCGATACCAGCACCCTGGCCGACCCGTCCGTGGTCACCGTCCTGGTAGAGGGCAAACAGTAAAAAGATAAAAGGTAATTGCTATTGATAAATGGAGGTCGTTTTTTAAGTGTCAAAAGATAATGTAGTCTGGGCTAACCCCGGCGCCCTGGGATTAGCCGCCTTCGGGTTCAATACTATCCTGCTGAATCTGCACAACATCGGCTGGATACCCAACACCATGCCCCTGATATGGGGCTTCTTCTGGGGAGGACTGGCGCAGGTCATCGCCGGGATAATAGATGCCCGCCGCGGGGACACCTTCGGGCTGACCGCCTTCACCTCCTACGGCGTCTTCTGGATAGGGCTCGCCTCAGCGTTCCTCCTGGAGTGGACGGGGCTGGTGACCCTGGATAACGCCAGCCTGGCCTGGACCATGATAGCCTGGGGGGTATTCACCGGCTATATGACCATCGGCGCCATGAAGATATCCCGGGTACACATCGTTATCCTGGGCTCGCTGACAGTGCTGTTCGGGTTGCTGGCGGCAGCCTTCTTCGGGATGATACCGGCACGCGTTGCCGGAATCGAGGGAATCTTCGTGGGCGGCTCCGCCGTCTACGGCTCGGCAGCCATAGTGCTACACGCTCAATACCGGCGCTGGGTGCTGCCCATCGGGCTATTCCCCACCGTGTCTAAAGAGGCCGATAAAGCCCCCAAGGTACCCTGAGGATTAACCCTGCCAGCTCTGGGGCAAGCCGTCAGAGGCTAGCCGATGCAACGCCTTTTTGGTGTCGCTGGCGATGCGGGCTTTATCGCAGTGCCCCAGACGGTACTTGAATAGCCAGTAGGTGAACTCCTTCATCTCGGCGAGAGTGATAGAGCGGCGCTGGGGATATGACTTCTCCTGGCGAAACCGCTTCAGCAGCGCCGCCTTGGCCTCCCCGTATATCCGTTGATAGGCCTCGGCGGCGACATCGCTCTCCCGGCTGTAGCCGGAGGCACGCCTCTCCTTGCGCACCTCGTCCTGCACCACCAGTATCAAGGCCTCCTCCACGGTAACCCCGTAGAAGTAGTTTAGGTACTGGTGGTACTTGGCATTGCCGATAAGCTCTTTGAACCGCTCCGCGGTAATCTCCGCCGGCAGCCGCCCG
>CAYLMC010000058.1:0-5161 GCA_964384865.1 uncultured Dehalococcoidales bacterium
CCCCCCTTGATGACGCGGGCGAATATCCCCTCGGTGGGCATGATGCACTTGCCCACCCGGCGGGCGACGGCGCAACCTCTGTGGCACTCCTTGCCTATCTGGGTCAGCTCCAGGACGATGCCCTCGCCTATGTGCAGGTGCGTTCCCACCGGCAGCGACATCAGGTCTATGCCGCGGGTGGACAGGTTCTCGGCGAAGTCCCCCAGGGCGATAGCCACCCCCGGTTTTCTCATCTTGTCCATGCTCTCCACCGCCAGCAGGCTCACCTGGCGGTGGCTGCCGGCATCGGCATGGGCGTCCCCTTCCAGGCCGTAGTTCTCCTTGAGCACCCCCTCGGCGATGTTCGTCTTGGTGGTGCCCTTGTTTCGGCTGGTGGATACGGCGGCTATAATACCTTTCATTGGGGCCTATCTCTCCCGGCACTAGGCAGCGCGAGCCGCTGCAAAACAGAAAGCCTTCCGCGGAAGACCCTCTGCGAAAACGGGCTTGCGTCCTATACAGGCAAGCTATTCAGCTTAACGGACGGGCTTAATCGCCCTTAAATCTCTTTGCGCAGCACCTTGTCTTTAAGGGTCTGCCACTGCTCCATGGTGAGGACGCAGGTGTTGTCCTTTTCGCCTATGGCAACCTTGTCCTTCATTATCTTCACGACCGGGCAGCAGGAGCCCTCTCGACACAGCGTTATCACCTTCATGTTTCGCCTCCCTTAAGCGGTTTTTATATAATCAAAGCGGTCGATATAGACTGTATTATACCCTTTTATCCCATTTCTGTCAGCCGCGCGTCAAGCCGGCTCCAGCACCTCGCCCTTTATCCCTATCTTCACCGTCCTCAGGGGGACATCCCGACCGCTTCTCTCTATCGCCTCCTGGGCGATGCGCACCATGCCGTAGCAGCAGGGCACCTCCATGTGCACCACGGTTATGCCCTTCACAGTTGATTCCTGGAGTATCCGGGCCAGCTTGTCCACATAGGCTTCGGCGTCATCCAGCTTGGGACAGCCTATGATTACAGCGTTGCCCTTGAGGAAGTCGGCATGGAAGTCGGGGTAGGCAAAGGGGACACAGTCCGCAGCCAGCACCAGGTCCGCGTTCTGGAAGTAGGGCGCCGATGGCGGCACCAGGTGAATCTGGATGGGCCACTGCCGCAGTTCAGAGGTCATCCTCGTCCTCGCCGGTTTCTCCTCCGCTATGTCCTGGCCCTTATCGTCCCAGTGCAACATCTGGGCGGAAGGGCAGGAGCAGACATCCTGGTGCGAATGGGCCTGGGGCAGCTCATCGGCATGAGCCTTGAGATGCGCCAGATGCTTGTTCAGCAGCTCCGGCGACTGCTCCCTGATATGCCCGATGACCCCCTCCTCGTCGTACTGATCCACTTCCTCCTCCTCGACGGTCAACGCCCCGGTAGGACAGTCGCCCAGGCAGGCTCCCAGCCCGTCGCAGAAGGACTCCTTGACCAGCTTCGCCTTCCCGTCCACTATCTGCAGGGCGCCTTCCGGGCAGGAGGGGATACACAGCCCGCAGCCGTCGCACTTCTCCTCGTCTATCTTAATTATCTTTCTGGTTACCTTCGCCATTCTCTATCTCCTCCAATAGTTCCAGCACCTTGTGCTTTATCGTCTCCAGTACCTTGCGGTACTCCGCGATGCCCTTTCCCTGCGGGTCGGGGATATCCCAGGCGATAATCTTGGCGCCGGGGACATCCGGGCACTTCATTCCACATCCCATGGTCACCACCACATCTATGTCATTGGTGTCTACCGGCAGGGGCTTGGGCTTGCCGCTCCAGGCTATCCCCTCCTCTTTTAGCACCTCCACCGCCTTGGGGGCTATCTCGGGCGCCGGCTCTGTTCCGGCGCTGATGAAGCGCAGCTTGGGGCTGGGGCAGATATTCCTGGCTACAGCTTCAGCCATCTGGCTGCGGCTGGCGTTGCCCACGCACAGGAAAGCGACGGTCTTCGTCTTCAGCTGGTTATAGGTCTCCTCGCCGACACACTCCTTGGCATACTTGCACCACTGGATACACGATTCGACATCGTTATAGATGGTGAAGCCGCATTTATCGCAGTTCACCTTCAACTCGGTGGAGAATATCTCCACATCGGCGCCGCATTCCGGGCACTTCTTTAGCTTCAAAGTCGGCGTCCTGGTCAGTTGCGCCGCTCCGGGACAGCTTTCAAACATCTGTTTTGCTCCTCGTCTTTGCTAACGGAGACATCACCCTGAGCTCAGCCACGATACGGGGCAGCGTCTCCAGAACGCGTCTTATATCATCTTCGACGGTCCACCGGCCCATGGTGAGCCGCAGCGAGCCGTGTGCCTGCTCGGGAGGGACCCCGGTGGCTAGAAGGACATAGGACGGCTCCAGGCTCGCCGAGCTGCAGGCCGAGCCGGTGGAAGCACAGATGCCCTCCAGATCCAGTTTCAGCACCATGGACTCTCCCTCCACGAAATCGATGCACAGGTTGATATTGTTGGGCAGCCGCCTGCTGGGATGGCCGTTGAGACGGATATGGTCGATCCGCTCCAGCAACCCGTCGATGAGCTGGCCGCGAAGCCGCGTCAGCAACGCCACCTCCCCACCCATCTCCCGGCCCGCGATATCCGCAGCTTTGCCCAGCCCTACGATACCGGGGACGTTCTCGGTGCTGGCTCTCCGCCCCTTCTCCTGCCCCCCACCATGCATAAAGGGCGTTATCCTGGTGCCCTTCCTGATATAGAGTGCCCCCACCCCCTTGGGGCCATAGAGCTTATGCCCGGAGAGGGAGAGCATATCCACCCCAAGTTCCTCCACATCCACCGGGATATGCCCCACCGTCTGCACGGCATCGGTGTGAAAATATACCCCCGCCTCTCTGGCGACCTTGCCTATCTCAGCTATCGGCTCTATGGTGCCTATCTCGTTGTTGGCATGCATCACGGAGATGAGAACTGTCCGGCCGGTAATGGCCCTCCTCACGTCGTCGGGGTCGACCATGCCGTACTCATCCACCGGCAGGCGGGTTACCTCAAACCCTCTCCCCTCCAGAAACTTGGCCGTCTCCACCACGGCATGGTGCTCGACGGAGCTGATGATAATATGGTTTCCCTTCTTTTCATTGGCGTAGGCCACCCCCTCGAGGGCGAAGTTGTCCGCCTCGGTCCCGCCGCTGGTGAAGACTATCTCCTCGCCCTGGGCGCCGATAAGGGCGGCGACCTGGCCCCGCGCCTCCTCTATGGCGCCCTTGCCCCCCTGCCCGCAGGAATGGACGCTGGAGGGATTGCCGAAGGCATCGGTGAAATAGGCCAGCATGGCCTTCACCACATCGGGGTGGGCGGGGGTGGTGGCGCAGTAATCAAGGTATATCCGCTTCATGGCTCATCCCTCTATAATATCTCCCGCCGCCGGGTCGACCCGAACTCCCTTGCTTATCACCCAGCTGATGCCCTGCTCTATCTCCTCCTCCTCGCCATCCAGCTCCAGCACCACCCAGCCCCGGTTCTCGGTGATATCGGCGCGGCGGATATTGGTCACTACATTGAACTGGCGGCTGAGAGTATAGATGATGGGCTCCTGTATCAGCTGCTCCGGGAAGGTGAACATCACTTGTCTCTTGGCCATCTTTTCCTCCTTGCTAGATAACACATCCCAAAAACATCAAGGTCTTAAGCTACGGCAGCGACGATCTCTTCCACCGCCTCTATTGCCGGCTCGACGGTGAACGGCTGGACGACTTCCGAGAAGATATCCTGAGTCCTCGGCCCAGCCCCGGTGATAAAGGCAACCGTAAGCGCATCTTTCTCTATTAAACCCGAAGCGGCCAATTTTCTCAACCCGGCTATCACCACCCCGCCGGCCGCCTCGGCGAAGATGCCCTCCGTCTGGGCAAGCAGCTTCACCCCGGCGACAGCCTCTTCGTCGCTGGCGGCGCAGGCGCCGCCCCCCGACTGTCGGGCCACCCGAAGGGCATAGTAGCCGTCGGCCGGGTTGCCGATGGCTATGGACTTGACGATGGTATCCGGTTTCACCGGGTTCACATGCAGACTGTCCGCCTGGTAAGCGTTCACGATGGGCGAGCTGCCCGCGGCCTGGGTGACGAACATATGGGTATTGACCGGCTCAATAAGCCCCAGCATGGCCATCTCGTCTAGCCCTTTCCATATCCGGGTGAACAATAGCCCTGAGGCGGCCGGAGCCACCACGCAGTCCGGGGCGCGCCACCCCAGCTGCTCCGCCGCTTCATAGCCCAGGGTCTTGCTCCCCTCAGCATAATACGAGCGCAGGTTGATGTTGATAAATCCCCAGTTATATTTCTGCCCCACCTTGGCGCAGAGGCGATTGACATCATCATAGCTCCCCTCCACCTTCACCAGCACCGGGTTGTGGATAGCCGCCCCGATAAGCTTGCCCGTCTCCACACTGGCGGGGACGAAGACATAGGCATTCATGCCCGCCTTGGCGGCATGAGCGGCCACGCTGGCGGCCAGGTTGCCCGTCGAAGCGCAGGCGATGGTATCGAAGCCGAACTCCCGCGCCTTGGAGGCGGCAACCGAGACCACCCTGTCCTTGAAGGAATAGGTCGGGTTAAGGCAGTCGTTCTTGATATAGAGGTTGTCCAGCCCCAGCTCGCGCCCCAGGTTTTCCGCCCTCACCAGGGGGGTGAAGCCGGTGCCGATGTCCACCTCCGGGTCTTCAGCGGGGAGCATGTCACGATAGCGCCACATGCCCGCCGGGCCCTGGGCCAGTTTCTCCCGGCTGACCGCTTTAGCCATGGCCCCGTAGTCATAAACGACCTCCAGGGGGCTGAGACAGAAGCAGCACAGTCCCATAGCCTTTAGGGGGTACTCCTGCCCGCATTTCCGGCACCGTAACGCTGTGGCATAAGACATGCTAATCCTCCGTGAGGGCCTGCTCCAGGTCCTCGATTAAATCATCGACATCTTCCAGCCCTATCGATAGCCGCACCAGGTCCTCGGTTATGCCCGCTTTATCCCTGAAATCTGCCGGTATAGAGGCATGGCTCATGGTCGCCGGGTGCTCTATAAGGGAGACGGCGCCCCCCAGCGACTCCGCCAGGGCGAACAGCCTGGTTCCCTTGAGCATTCTATTGACCGCCCCGATACCCCCCTTCGCCTCCAGCGATACTATCCCGCCGAAGCCCTTCATCTGCCTGCGGGCGATA
>CAYLMC010000059.1:0-5157 GCA_964384865.1 uncultured Dehalococcoidales bacterium
GTCACCGAGCCCGTCATACAGAAGCAGGAGGGCGGCCGTATCCTCATCCAGCTCCCCGGCTTCACTGATATAGACGAAGCCAAGCGGCTGGTGGAGCAGACCGGCTACCTGGAGTTCCGCGAGGTGGAGCTGAACCCGCAGGGGCAGCCGGTATATTTAATGAACTATCTGGACGAAGGGCGCACCGATTTCTATGACACCGCCGAGCAGGACGCCCGCATATTCGTGGACAACTTCGGCACCCCGATAGTGTTCCTCACCAAGGACGACCAGGGGGCGCTGCTGTATAAGGACAGTGAAGGCAACCCGATAACCGTCGGGGAAACCAGACAGCTGATAATCGGAATTATGGAGGAGCTGGTCCCCTTCTCCCCGGCGCTGACATCGTGGATACCGGCCCGGGGCGCCGACGGCACCCAGCTCACCGGGCAATACCTGGAAGAAGCGTACCCCTATGCCGCCGCCGGCATCACCGGCACCGACACCGGCGTCAGCATCACCTGGAACGAGGAGGGCGGGGTCATCTTCGACCAGATAGCCGCCCGCCTCTACGGGGGAGTGACCTATGTCTCCTCCCACCAGGAGCTGGGCATCTTCCTGGACGAGACCCTCATCTCCCACCCCTGGATAAGGCAGCCCTCCTACGGCGGCACCGGATCCATCACCGGGCAGTTCACCCCGGATGAGGTGACCCGTCTGGCGATACTGCTGGAGTCCGGCTCCCTGCCCATGCCCCTGGAGAAGCCGCCCCTGTTCCAGCAGAAGGTCTCCGCCACCCTGGGGGCGGACTTTATCGATATGAGCATCATGGCCGGGCTTATCGGGATAATACTGGTGATGGTATTTATGGGCATCTACTACCGCCTCCCTGGCGGGCTGGCCAGCCTGGCGCTGGCGTTCTACGTGGCCATGGTACTGGCGATATTCAAGCTGATACCGGTAACGCTGACGCTGGCCGGCATCGGCGGCTTCGTCCTGTCCATAGGGATGGCGGTGGACGCCAACATACTCATCTTCGAGCGCATGAAGGAGGAGATGAGGATGGGGCGCACCTTCGGGGCGGCGGTGGAGAACGGCTTCAAGCGCGCCTGGCCCGCCATCCGCGACAGCAACATAACCACCTTCATCATCTGCGGGATATTATATGTGCTCGGCAGCCGCATCGTGGAGAGCGCCCCGGTGATGGGCTTCGCCCTCACCCTGGCAATCGGGGTAGCCATCAGCATGTTTACCGCCATCGTGATCACCCGCACCTTCCTGCGCGCCCTCGCCGGGACACGGTGGACACAGAAAGGCTGGCTGTTGGGCAGCCAATCGGGAAAAGAGAAATGACTGATATCGTAGGCAAGAGAGCCCGCTTCTTCATCACCTCCGCGGTGATCGTCACGATTTCCATCGTCGCCCTGGCGAACTTCGGGCTGAAACCCGGCATTGAGTTCTCCAGCGGCTCCATGATGACCATCCACTTCGAGGAGCCGGCGGACAGTGACGCCATGAAGCAGGAGGTTGCCGCCGCCGGCTACCCCAACGCCATCATCCAGCAGACCGGCGAGGGCGATTACCTTATCCGCACCGGCGAGCTCACCAGCGAGGACAAGCTGGCCATCACGGACGCCCTCACCACCCGTTTCGGCGCCGCCACCGAGTCCGAGTTCCACTCGGTCTCGCCGATGGTAGCCGCCGAGACGGCCCGCAACGCCGCCATCGCCATCGGGGTGGCTGCGGTGGGGATACTGCTCTACATCACCTGGGCGTTCCGCAAGATGCCCAAGCCCTTCCGCTACGGCGCCTGCGCCCTGCTGGCTCTGGGACACGATATTTTGATAGCCCTGGGGATATTCTCCATCCTCAGCGCCACACTGGGCTGGGAGACCAATCTGATGTTCATCACCGGCATCCTGGCGGTGGTGGGCTACAGCGTCAATAACACCGTGGTCGTCTTCGACCGGATACGGGAGAACCTGACCCGGGGGATAAGCCCGGACTTCAAGGTGGTGGTCAACAACAGCCTGGTGGAGACGCTGGGACGCTCCCTGAACACCAGCCTGACCACCCTGCTGGTAGTGGTGGCTCTGCTCCTCTTCGTGGGGGCATCCATCCAGAACTTCGCCGTGATAATGCTTATCGGCATTATCGCCGGCACCTTCAGCTCGGTATGCATCGCTCCCAACCTGCTGGTCGCCTGGGAGAAGAAGGAATGGGGACGGCTATTCCGTCCCGCCGGGGCTTCGCAGAGCCCACACTGAAAAGGGGGTGAGGGGTGATGTCCACCACCGCGCACGGCGCGGCCAGACTCTCGCTGATAGTCATAATCACGCTGGTCGCCGTTAAGATTACGGCAGCGGTGATAACCGGCGGCATCAGCATCATCGCCCAGGGGATAGACAGCCTCCTGGACCTGGGCGCCATCGCCATAACCTTCGCCGCCGTCAAGGCGGCAGCCAAGCCAGCTGACCGGGAGCACCCCTTCGGGCACGGTAAGGTGGAGAACCTGGCCGGGGTGGGGCAGGCGGCGCTGATATTCGCCGCCGGCGGGATGATAATCTTCACCGCGGTGCGCCGCATCATGACCGGAGCCGCCCTGGAGCTGACCGAGGTCGGCATCGCGGTGATGGCGGGCTCTATTATCGCCAGCATCTTTCTCTCCTGCCATCTATATAAGGTAGCCAGAGCCACCGACTCTATAGCCCTGGAGGCGAACGCCCGCAACATCGCCACCGATGTCTATTCCGCCGCCGCGGTGCTGGGGGGTCTGGTGGCGATACGGCTCACCGGCCTCCACATCCTGGACCCCATCATCGCCCTGGGGGTTTCAGTAATAATCATAAAGGCGGCCTACGGCGTGCTGAAGAAGTCCTTCGGGCCGCTGATAGACACCCGCCTCCCCCAGCCGGAGGAGGACATCATCAAGGCATGCATCACGGAGCAAGGCTACCATCTGGTGGACTTCCACGACCTGCGCACCCGCAAGTCGGGCAGACAGCGCTTCGTGGAGATGCACCTCACCATGCCCAGGGACTTCAGCGTGGCGGAGGCGCACTAGGTGAGCGAGCGCTTGGAGGGTTGCATCAAAGAAAAACTGCCCCACGCCAAGATAACCGTCCACATGGAGCCCTGCAACGGCGAGTGCCGGCAGTGCAACGTCTCCTGCACCATGGAGGACAAGGCCGACTAATCCAGGCGGTGGGTCTTTCTTACCGTCTCGACGAGGGGAGCGATATCGGGGGCTTCGGGGTCGGGGGGCGTGCCCAGCGGGTCCTGTATGTCATTGCCCAGCAGAGCATCGAAGGTAGCCGCCACCGAGGTCGCCAGCGACCGCAGGTGATAGCCCCCCTCCAATGAAAAGACCAGCCTGCCGCCGCACAGCTCGTCGGCCCAGCCCTTCAGAGCCTTCGTCATAGCGGCGAAGCCGGAGGTGGTGACATTCATCATGGCCAGGTGGTCCGCCCAGTGGGGGTCGTAGCCCGCCGAGACCATAATCAGCTGGGGGGCGAACCGCCTCACCACCGGGGCGATGATGCCGGCGAACACATCAGCATACTGGGCGTCCCCGCAGCCGGCGGGCAGGGGGATGTTGACCGTAGTTCCCCTCCCCTCCCCCTCGCCGGTCTCCCCGATATCGCCCGTCCCCGGATAGAAGGACTTCTGGTGGACGGAGACATAGAGAACCTGAGAATCATGGTAGAAGACATCGTGGGTGGAGTTGCCGTGATGGACATCGAAGTCCACAATGGCGATGCGCTCCAGCCGGTGCCTTTTCAGGGCATACCTGGCGGCTATGGCGATGCTGTTGAACAGGCAGAAGCCCATCGCCTTGACGGCGGTGGCGTGATGACCCGGCGGCCTGACCAGGGCGAAGGCGCCCGCCACCTCCCCCGCCAGCACCGCGTCCACAGCCTTGATGGCGCCGCCGGCGGCATAAGCAGCAGCTTGATAGGAGCCGGCGGACATCACGGTGTCGGAATCCAGCCAGCCACCGCCCTCATCCACCATGCGCCGTATCACCTCTATGTAGCCGGCGTGGTGCACCAGCTCCAGCTCCTCGGTGGTGGCGGCTCGGGGCTCGATGGCTGTCAGCTGCCGGGTTAATCCCGCCTCCTCCAGATGGGAGATGATAGCCTCCAGCCTGGCGGCTCTCTCCACATGCTGGCCGGTATCGTGCTGGAGATAGATGGGATGATAGACATAGCCCGCCTTCGCCATCGGCTCCCTCCCAGGATGTCGCCGCCGGGTCAGACCTCCAGCCTTATCCCGGAGCTGAGGAACCAGCCCCCGAACCCGATGAGGAGCAGGGTGGAGGCCAGAATCAGCCCCCGCTGCACCCTACCGCCCAGCAGCTTCTTGGTGCGGTGGACCATCACCGAAATGCCGGCCAGCCAGCCGAAATCACAGAGCAGGTGGACCACGGCGAACAGCGCGAAGCCGAGCATGCCGAAGGTCAGGGACTGCATGATGAGCATGCTGCCGATAGCCGCCCACCACAGGATGAAAAACGGGTTCAGGGCGGTGGTAATGGCGCCGGCCAGCACCGAGTTGCGGGGCAGGTCTTTGCCCTCCTTGACGGCCTTTTCCCTGCTCCTAAGTCCCTTGATTCCCAGCCAGATGAGGACGCCCCCACCGAGCAGGAAGAGCACCTTCTGCACCACGGGCTCCTGGAAGAAGGAGGCGAAGCCGTAGTATATCAGCAGTATCAGGGGAATCTCTATCAGGGCGTGCCCCAGAGCCACCCGCACCCCGGCGAACTGGGACTTGGTACCGCGAGCCACGGTTACGGCGAACACGGGGCCGGGCATCATCACGCCGGATATGGAGATAAAGGCTACCGATGTCAGAAATAGCAGCATAGGAGTCATCTCGAATAATTGTAGCACAACCCAACCCGCCTGTCTCCACGACCCCATAATCTCTTGAGTTCAGCCACCCCATCAATTATACTGGTGGGCAAGGTGAGAGAGAAGAGATGTCGCTAGATTTAAGCAAGGTGGCGGAGCAGACCGGCAGGATGACCGCCCGGATAAAGGACGGCATGGCGGAGAGGCAGAGACGCCTCCAGAACGCCTCAGCAGCCGCCCGCCGCCAGGCGGCCCGGCTGGAGGAGCTGAAGGAGAAGATAGCCGCCAGCAACACCACCTGGCTGGTCGCCGAGCCGGTGGACGG
>CAYLMC010000060.1:0-5035 GCA_964384865.1 uncultured Dehalococcoidales bacterium
TAGGGCACGATGTAGCCGGCGTAGACCCCGCTGTCCACCCGGACATCGCGGCCGGTGGGGGGCTTATAGGCGGTTATCTCGCCGGGGGAGGGCAGGAAGCCGTGGAAGGGGTCCTCGGCGTTGATGCGGCACTCCATCGCCCAGCCTTTGGGCTGGATGTCCTCCTGGCTGTAGCCCAGCTCCTCGCCGTCGGCGATGCGTATCTGCTCCCGGACCAGGTTGATGCCGGTGACCAGCTCGGTGACCGGGTGCTCCACCTGGAGGCGGGTATTGACCTCGTTGAAGTAGTAATCGCCGCTATCCAGGGAGAGGATGAACTCCACCGTCAGGGCGTTGGCGTAGTCCAGCACCTTGGCCACCTCCACGGCGGTCTCGCCCATCTTCTGTCTCAGCTGGGGGGGCACCGCCGACGACGGCGCCTCCTCGATGAGCTTCTGGTAGCGCCTCTGGACGGAGCACTCCCGCTCGCCGAGGTGGACGATGTTGCCCTTGCCGTCGGCGAGAACCTGAATCTCGATGTGCTTCGCCCGCGGGATGTATTTCTCAATATAGAACGCCGAGATGTTGAAGGCGGAGGTGCCCCTGGACTCGGCGTATTTCACCGCTTTGAGCAGCTCGTCCCGGTCGTTAGCCACCCCGATGCCGATGCCGCCGCCGCCGCCGCTGGGCTTGACGATGACCGGGTAGCCCATTTTATCGACATCATCTATGACGGCGTCTATGTCATCGGCGCACTCGGCGACATGGTCTATGCCCGGGGCTACCGGTATGCCGCTGGTCTCCATCAGCTTGCGCATGCGGTGCTTCGGCTTCGCCCGGCGCATGGACTCGCTGGGGGGGCCGATGAACTTTATCCCCCGCTGCTCGCACTCCTGGACGAACTGGGGGTTCTCGGCGAGGAAGCCGTAGCCGGGGTAGATAGCCTCTGCCTGGCACTTCCCGGCGATATCGAATATCTTCTCCGTGTTCAGGTAGCTGCTGCCGGCGGTGGACGCCATCAGGGGGTAGGCTTCGTCAGCCTCCTTGACGAACAGGGCGTCGACATCGGGAACGGAGTGCACCACCACGGCGCGTATCCCCAGCGCCTGGCACTCCCTCACCGCCCGCAGGGCTATCTCCCCGCGATTGATTACCAGAACCTTTTTGAAAATCTGTCTCCTCCGTAAGGGCCGTCAGCTCTCGATGACGGCGATGGTGTCGCCGGGCTGGACCACCTGCCCCGCGGCGACCTCTATCTTGACTACGGTGCCGTCCGCCGGGGACATTATGGGGTTCTCCATCTTCATGGACTCCAGCATGCAGATGGTGTCCCCGTCTTCCACCTCGTCCCCCACGGCGACCTCAACGCTGATAATCTTTCCCGCTATGGGAACCTCTACGGTTTCCTGTGACAATGTCTCACCTCGTATCGTCCTGATGATAAATCAAAAAGGCGATTTGCTCATCTCTCTGAGTGCCACCGCCTTCGATACAGCTCACCTGCCCTGTTTTGGGCTTATGACTTGCCCTTCCCGGAAGCTGCTTCCACCGGGGACGGATGGACCACTATCTCCCCGTCCTCCAGATCAACCTCAACGGTGTCCCCGGCATGGAACTTGCCGCCGAGCAGGGCTTCCGAAAGCTTGTCCTCCACCCGGTCCTGAATCACCCGGCGCAGGGGTCGGGCGCCGTAGACCTCATCATAGCCCTTCTCCCCGAGGAAGTCCTTGGCGGCATCGGTCACCACCAGCTTCACCTTCTTCTCCTCCAGCTGCTTGGTAACCGTGCCCAGCATCAGGTCAACTATCTGGCGGATGTGCTCCCGGGTCAGGGGGTGGAACACCACCACGCTGTCCATGCGGTTGAGGAACTCGGGGCGGAAGGACTTCTTCAGCTCCCCGAGGAGCTTGTCTTTCATCTCTTTATAATCCTGCTCCCGGGTCTTGGCCTCGTCGCTGCGGGAGGCGAAGCCCATGGAGGTGCCTTTTCTGATAAGCTCGGCGCCGACATTGCTGGTCATCACGATGATGCTGTTGCGGAAATCTACGCGGCGCCCCTTGGCGTCGGTGAGGTGGCCGTCATCGAATATCTGCAGCAGGATGTTGAACACGTCGGGGTGCGCCTTCTCTATCTCGTCCAGCAGTATGCAGCAGTAGGACTTGCGCCGCACCGCCTCGGTGAGCTGCCCGCCCTCGTCGTAGCCGACATACCCCGGCGGCGCTCCCACCAGCCGGGAGACAGCGTGCTTCTCCATGAACTCGGACATGTCTATTCTTATCAGGGTATCCTCGCTGCCGAACATGAACTCGGCCAGCGCCCGCACCAGCTCGGTCTTGCCCACACCGGTGGGCCCCAGGAAGATGAAGTTGCCGATGGGGTGGCGGGGGTCTTTCAGCCCGGCCCGGGCGCGCCTGACCGCCTTGGAGATGGTGGTGATGGCTTCGTCCTGGCCGATGATGCGGTGATGTAATACATCTTCCATCTCCAGGAGACGGGTGGTCTCGTCCTCGGCAAGCTGGACCACCGGAATCCCGGTCCACATGCTGAGCACCTCGGCGATATCCTCAGCGGTTACCTCCGGATTCTCCTTCTCCTGCTTGTGGTGCCACTCCTCCTCCAGCTTCTTTATCTTGCCCTCTATCTGGCGTTCTCGCTGGCGCAGCTCCGCGGCGTATTCGTACTGCTTGGTGGCCATGGCGTCGTCTTTGTCCTTGCGCACGCTGTCTTCCACCCGCTTAGCGTCCTTGAGGGTGATGGGCATGGTGCGATGCCGTATCCTCACCCGCGATGACGCCTCGTCGATGAGGTCTATCGCCTTATCGGGGAGGAAGCGGTCCGGTATATACCGGGAGGCCAGGGTCGCCGCCGAGCCCAGCGCCTCGTCGGTTATGGTGAGCTGGTGGTGCTCCTCGTAGCGCTCCTTGATGCCACGCAGTATGGCCAGGGTCTCGTCGATGGAGGGCTCCTCCACCAGGACGGGCTGGAAGCGGCGCTCCAGGGCGGCGTCTTTCTCTATATACTTGCGGTAATCGTCCAGGGTGGTGGCGCCGATGCACTGCAGCTCGCCGCGCGACAGGGCCGGTTTGAGCAGGTTGGCGGCATCCACCGCCCCCTCCGCCGCCCCGGCGCCCACCATGGAGTGAAACTCGTCGATAAACAGCATGCAGTTTCCGGCGGTCTTGATCTCATCTATAATCTTGCGCATCCGCTCCTCGAACTCGCCGCGGTACTTGGTGCCGGCGACCACCGCCCCGATATCGAGGACGATGAGCCGCTTGCCTTCCAGCACCTCCGGGACATCCCCGGATACGATGCGGTGCGCCAGCCCCTCCACGATGGCCGTCTTGCCCACGCCGGGCTCGCCGATGAGGGCAGGGTTGTTCTTGGTGCGGCGACTCAGTATCTGGATGACACGCTCTATCTCCTTTTCCCGGCCGATAACCGGGTCCAGCTTGTCGGCGCGAGCCGCCTCGGTGAGGTCTATGCCCAGCTGGTCCAGGGCAGGGGTCTTGCTGCCGGCGCGAGCCACCTTGGAGCGAGGAGCGCCCTGGCTGAGGATGTTCTTGGTCTCCTCACGCGCTTTCTCCAGGGTGATGTTGAAGCTGTCCAGGACGCCGGCGGCTATCCCCTCACCCTCCCGCAGCAGCCCCAGTAGCAGGTGCTCGGTGCCGATGTAGCTGTGGGTCAGGTAGCGCGCCTCGTCTATGGCCAGTTCTATGACACGCCGCGCGCGGGGGGTAAGGCCGGTCTCGCCGGCGCTGGTCTTCTCGCCGCGGCCGATGATGAACTCCACTGATGCCCGCACCTTGCTCAGTCCCACCCCCAGGTTGCCCAGCACCTTGGCGGCCGTCCCGTCCTCCTCACGCACCAGTCCGAGCAGGATATGCTCGGTGCCTATATAGTTGTGGTTCAGGTGCTGCGCCTCTTCCTGGGCCAGGGTGAGCACCCTGCGGGCTCGCTCTGAGAACTTTTCAAATCGGCTAGCCATTCTTTATCTCCGGAATCGCTCCCTATTCGATAACTGCCTCGCTATCTAGATTATAAAGCAACCGGAGGCGAAGGTCAAAAGAGAAAAAAAAGAGGCGTCCTGCGCCTGGGTGGTCTAATTAGTAAAGCCTCCTGGCAGTGGCATATTTTCCACAAAGGGTTGCCCCCTCAGTATCGTCTGCGCTGAGACGTTTCACTTCCGTGTTCGAGATGGGAACGGGTGGGTCCACCTCGCTCTAACCACCAGGAGACTATTTACTGTGGGTATTCTACCACATTATTTTGCAAAAGAAAAGGGGCTAGGGTCCAAACCCCGATAGTTTTTTCCTCATCCCCGGTTTTTCAGGCCTTGGACGGGTTGGTTTTCCCGAAAAGGGGCTTGCCCAGAGGTATTACAGTCCTGCCCAGGGTGCCGTTGACCAGGCCGGCAATTCCCAGGTAGAGGAACCATATCCCCAGAACGAAGATGAAGTAGCCGGCGACAACGCCCGCCCCCTCCCCAATCAGGCCCAGGTTCACCGCCGCCATCATCCCCACGCCGACGTTGGCCAGCCAGACGGCCCCGGCGAAAAAGCGCGACTTGTAGCCGACCAGGTAGCCGATGGGGACGAGGATAATGGCGAAGGCTATCCATATCATGCCCTCGATAACCAGGCCTCCAGCAATCAGCGACCCCGGTAAGGTTCTATCGCCCAGCAGTATCATCAGATCCTGGGCAGACTTCAGGGATATAGCGCCGCCCAGGACGATGCCCAGCACGCCGAAGGCGGTCCCACTCAGGATATCCCCCTTCCGGAACAGGATGATGGTAACGATAATGTAAACGATGAGCGCCGTTATCCCCCAGGGTACGGTGGCGATAGCCGCCAGGGGGGGCACCCGACCGGTCAGATGGGGGGTAGTGGAGAAGATGCCGATTCCCAGGGTCATGAACCCCAGCGGCGCGGGGTCGCTCCAGAAAGGTAAGGACTTTTCTTTCACCTGCGCCATTTCGCTGCCACCTCCTTCAGGAATTAAGGCATTATAAGAGCGCCGCCGGTCGGTGTCAAGGCGGTATTTAACCCACCCC
>CAYLMC010000061.1:0-4900 GCA_964384865.1 uncultured Dehalococcoidales bacterium
GTCCGGCATGACCGCCATCGCCGAGATGAGCAGGGTGTGGGGGATGGAGATGGTCCTGCCCTGGAACTGGAAGTGGTTGTTCAGGCTGTCCTTGCCGGAGATGAACGGCGTCCCGTAGACCACCGCCATGTCGTAGCATGCCTGGCAGGCGCGCACCAGAGCGCCGAGCACCTCGGGCTGGGCGGTGTCCCCCCAGCAGAAGTTGTCCAGCAGGGCCACCCTGTCTAGGCTGCCCCCCACGGCCACTATCTGCCTTAAGGCTTCGTCTATGGCCGCTGCCGCCATCCAGTAGGGGTCTATGTCCCCGTAGGCGGGGTTGATGCCGTTGGCTATAATCACCCCCATATCGCCCTCCAGTAATGGCCTGATTACGGCGGCGTCGCCGGGGCCGTCGCCCTCTCTGCCCACCAGGGGCTTGAGGACGCTGCCCCCCTGCACCTCGTGGTCGTACTGGCGTATCACCCACTCCTTGCTGCACACGTTCCATGCCCCCAGTATCCGCTTCAGGGGCTCGGTGAGGTCGGGGGGTGGGGCGAAGTCCGGCTCGGGGTGCACCGGCTGCTGCCAGTCCGCCTCGGCCTCTATCTGGGGGAGCCCCTGGTGCAGGAACTCCATGTCCATATCGCACACCAGGTTGTCTTGGTAATAGAGCTTCAGCCTGCGGTCGTCGGTGAACTGGCCGATAACCGCCGCCTCCACATCCTCGCTGGCGAACAGGCTCATCAGTTCGTCTATCTTCTCCGGGGGGACGGCCATAGCCATCCGCTCCTGGGACTCCGATATCCATATCTCGTAATACGATAGCGTGGCGTCCTTCAGGGGGACCCTGTCCAGGTGGACGTGCACCCCGGTCTCCTCGCCCATCTCCCCCACCGCCGAGGACAGCCCCCCGCCCCCGCAGTCGGTTATGCGTCGGTACAGCCCGCGGTCTCTGGCCTGGAGGATGGTGTCGATGAGCTTCTTCTCCACGATGGGATTGCCTATCTGGACGGACTCGGTGGAGACCTCGCTGGACTGGTCGGTGAGCTGGACGGAGGCGAAGGTCACCCCGCCGATGCCGTCCCGCCCCGTTCTGCCCCCCGCCACCACCACCAGGTCGCCGGGCTGTTGCCTGCCCTGCTGCGCCATGTTCGTGGGCATCAGCCCCACCGTGCCGCAGTAGACCAGGGGGTTGGCCAGGTAGCGCTCGTCGAACAGAATGGCGCCGTTCAGGGTGGGTATCCCCAGGCGGTTTCCGTAGTCCGCCACACCGGCGCGGACGCCCTTGAAGACGCGGCGCGGGTGCAATACTCCTTTGGGCAGCTTTTCGTGGGGGAAGTCGGGTGGGGCGAAGCAGAAGACATCGGTGTTGGCTATGGGCTTGGCGCCCAGCCCCGTCCCCAGCGGGTCGCGGACGACGCCGCCTATCCCGGTGGCCGCCCCGCCGTAGGGCTCGATGGCGGAGGGGTGGTTGTGGGTCTCCACCTTGAAGCACAGGGCGTTGCTACCGTCGAAATCTATCACCCCGGCGTTATCGCGGAACACGGACAGACACCAGGGCTTGTCCAGCTCCTCGGTGGCTTTCATTATGGTGCTCTTGAGGAGGCTGTTTATCGTTTTTTTGCCGAGCTTTATCCGGCCCTGGAATGTCTTGTGGACGCAGTGCTCGGACCAGGTCTGCGCCAGGGTCTCCATCTCGGCGTCGGTGGGGTTGCGCCCCTCTTTGCCGAAGTAATCGACGATTGCCTCCAGCTCGTCGTCGCTGAAGCCCAGCTGTTCTCCCGCCTGCCGGGCGTCCACCTCCGCCAGCTGGAAGGTGTAGCCCTGGCTTTCCGGGAGCCGGAGCCGTTCCTCGGTGACCACGTGCTGGATGATGGGGTTCACCAGGAGTTTAGCGCATATCTCCTCCAACTCGTTTGGCTTGAGCCGGCCCGCGATCAGGTAGCGGTGGGCGGTCTTGGCCGCCCGCACCTCTCCCGCCGCCAGGTCCTGGAGCGCCTTGATGATGGTGCCCTCGATGGGCTCGGTTACCTCCGGGTTATAGGCCACCTCCACGGCGTGGAAGTCGGCGCTTGGTTTCTGGGGGGGGTGGGGCTTTGACTGGTGGTAGTAGTCCTCGGTGACCGGGTCAGCCAGCAGCTGGCGGCACACCGCGTCCAGCTTCTCTGGGGCGAGGTCGGCGTCCAGCCAGTAGACATCGACCACCCTGACGGATGAGACGGTGGTTATCCCCAGGTCATGAATGTCCTTGGTGAGCCCCAGCCCTCTGGCGTCGGGCAGGTGGCTCTTTAAGCGAACTTCCACTCTATGCATATGATATATCCCGGGGTTGACTGGGCGCGGCTATCGGAGGGAAAGAGCCCTCCGCGGAAATCATCGTTCTCTCCGCTGGGGAGGGGGGGAATAGGGTCATGAAGCCAGCAGCTCGGTGACGACGGCGTTTATCTCCCGCCCGTCCGCCTTGCCTTTCAGCTGGGGCATCAGCTGGGACATAACCTTGCCCTTGTCCCTGGGCCCCTCTGCCCCCACTTCCTTGATGACCTTGGCGGCGGCGGCGGCGACCTCTTCGCGGCTCATCTGCTCGGGCAGGTATTCCTTGAGGACGGCCATCTCCGCCTCCTCCTGGTCCGCCAGGTCCTGGCGTTCCCCTTGCTTGAAGGCCTCGATGCTCTCCTGGCGCTGCCTGACCTCTTTGGCCACTATCCCCAGGATATCGCTCTCCTCCAGCTTGTCCTGCCTGGCTATCTCGGCGTTGTGAATCGCCGCCAGCAGCATGCGGAGGGTGGAGCGCTTTACCGTGTCGCCGGCCTTCATCGCCTGCTTGAGGTCGTCGTTGAATCTCTGTTTCAGGTCCTGTGCCACTTCAGCCTATAGCCTTACTAGTACTTTTACTTTCTCAGTGCCCTGGCCGCCTTGCGCTTCTTGGCCGCCTTCTTGCGCTTGCGCTTGACGCTGGGCTTCTCATAGTATTCGTGCTGGCGTATCTCAGCCCGAATACGGTCCTGCTGGACCTTTTTATTGAACCGTTTTAATAAACCTTCAAAACTCTCGTTCTCACGGGCTACTACATTAGCCACATGGCATCAGCCTCCTCACTGTTAAAGATATCAGTAACATGGGAAACGACACACTCATTTTAGAGGGCTTGCGCTGCTCTGTCAAGACATCAGGGGCCGGCCCGGCGCAGTATCTCGCGGGCTGCCACCACCCCGGAGGCCGATGCCTGGATGAGCCCGCGGCTGACCCCGGCGCCGTCGCCGGTGGCGAACATATTGCCCGCCTCGGTCTCCAGGGAGGGGGTGAGCTGGAACTGGCAGGAGTAGAACTTGACCTCCACCCCGTAGAGGAGGGTGTGGGGGGAGGCGATGCCGGGCACCAGCTTGTCCATGGCGTGGAGCATCTCCAGTAGCCCGGTGAGGTGGCGGTAGGGGAGGACGAAGCTGAGGTCGCCGGGAATGGCGCTGGTCAGGGTGGGCTGGACCAGCCCTCGCTGGATGCGGGCGGCGGTGGAGCGGTGCCCCCCCATCAGGTCACCCAGGCGCTGTACCAGCACCCCGCCGCTGAGGATATTGGCCAGCCGGGCGATGTACTTGCCGTAGGCGATGGGCTCGTGGAAGGGCTTGGTGAAGTCGGTGCTTATCAGCAGGGCGAAATTGGAGTTGCTTCTCTTGTGGTTGGCGTAGCTGTGTCCGTTGACCGTCATCACCGGGTCATCGCCGCCGGTGGATTCTATGACCACCTCGCCGCCGGGGCACATGCAGAATGTGCGCACCCGGTCGTCGAAGCTCTTGGACAGGTATTCCAGCTTGGCTTCGTAGAGGATGCCGGCCATGTCCGCCAGCACCGCCGCCGGCACCTCCACCCGGATGCCGACATCGACGGGGTTGCTGCGCATGGTCAGACCCAGCCGCTGGGCTTCCCGGGATAGCCAGTCCGCCCCCTCCCGGCCCGGCGCCAGGATGAGGAAGCGGCATTCCAGCCTGTCTCCGGTGTCGGTCTCTATCCCCTTGACCCGGCCCTTGTCCACGATAACGGTGGTGGCCGCCGTCTCCAGCCTGACCTCAACCTTTGGCATCAGCCTGTCCCGTATCGCCCGGAGGACGGAGCGGCAGCCCTCGGTGCCCAGGTGGCGCAGGGGCACCGGCGTCAGCTTCAGCTCCAGCAGGGATGCCTGGCAGCGCAGGTCGTCCACCTCGTCGCCGACCCCGTAGAGCTTGTCCGGGGCGCCGAACTCGAGGTACTTGCCGTCCACATATCCGATAAGCTCTTCGGTGTCTTTGTCTCCCAGGTAGTCCTTGAGCCGTCCCCCAACCTGCGGGGTCAGGGTCAGCTTGCCGTCGCTGAAGGCGCCGGCGCCGCCCAGCCCGCAGACCAGGTTGCTGCGCTTGTCGATATCCTGCCCCTTTTCTATCAGCAGGATGGAGAGCTGGGAGGACTGGGACAGCTCCAGGGCGGCGAAAATGCCAGCTGGCCCGCCGCCGACGATAATAACATCGTATTTGTCAGACATAGTATTCCACTGTGGCGGTGCGTAAGGCCCCTGGCTCCACCAGGTGACCGATTGTCATTGTATATCCATTTGTCCCAGTCGTCAAGGAAGGCTTTGTGGACAGTTGACATTTGCCAGCTGGCGAATTATAATGCCATTATTGACAAGTGTATCTCAAATAGCTTGAATAGGGTTATAGATCATGAACAAGAACAACGAAGCTAATTTAGGTGAGATTATCAAGCAGCAGCGGGTCATAATGTCGTTGACCCTCCAGGAGCTGGCCGCCAAGGCGGAGGTTTCCTCCTCCCATCTCGGCCGCATAGAGAGGGGAGAGCGTTTCCCCTCGGCGCATGTCCTGCGCAAGATAGCCAAACCCCTGGGGTTCGAGGAGAACGAGCTGTTCGCTCTGGCCGGTTACCTGTCCCTGCA
>CAYLMC010000062.1:0-4852 GCA_964384865.1 uncultured Dehalococcoidales bacterium
GATCATCCTCTCAGACCAGCTACCGATCATCGCCTTGGTAAGCCGTTACCCTACCAACAAGCTAATCAGACGCAAGTTCCTCCCTAAGCACCCGAAGGCTTTAGTGATGGAGCATAAACCCCACCACCACATAAGGTATTAGCCCCAGTTTCCCGAGGTTATCCCCTACTTGGGGGCAGATTACTTACGCGTTACTCACCCGTCTGCCACTCTCTTAACAATCCAAGCAAGCTTGGTCTGTTAATACCGTTCGACTTGCATGCATAAAGCACACCGCCAGCGTTTATCCTGAGCCAGGATCAAACTCTCTAAACAAAAAAGTAAAGTTTCGCTTGAACCTTCCTTCCGCTATTCAGTTGTTAAGGTGCGTTTTAAAGCATAAAAATAATACCACTATCGCGAAATTTTGTCAAACATTTCTAGCCGCGCTTCATCCGGGACATCAGCCAGGCCGTCCATTGCTCAATTCCCTGCCCGGTGGTACAGGAGATGGGGAATATCTGAACCCCTTCGTTATACGCCTTTACCGTCCCGGTGAAGGCGTCGTTGTCAAAGTTGAGGTACGGCGCCAGGTCTATCTTGTTCACCAGCACGGCATCGGCGATGTGGAACATCAAGGGATATTTCACCGGCTTGTCGTGCCCCTCGGAGATGCTGGATATGACCACCTTGACATGGGCGCCGAGGAGGAAATCCGCCGGGCATATCAGGTTACCCACATTCTCGATAAACAGCAGGTCTATGTCCTTCAGGGGCAGCTTGTTCATGGCGTCGGCAATCATGTTGGCATCCAGGTGGCAGCCGCCGTCGGTGTTTATCTGGATGACCGGGACGCCCTGTTTGGCTACCGTCTCCGCGTCAACGCTGGAGCTGACATCGCCCTCGATGACGCCCACCCTGGCCTTGCCCTTCAGGTCTTTAATCGTCTGCAGGATAAGGCTGGTCTTGCCGGCGCCCGGCGAGGACATCAGGTTCACTGCGAACACCTTGTTGCCCTCCAGCAGCTTACGGTTCTTCTCGGCCAGCTCGTCATTGGCGCTGAGGATATCTTTAACCACTTTGATTTCCATCATTCCACCTCAATGCTTTCTAGGAATAGTTCTTTGCCGGCGGTAATCTCCAGCTCGTTATGCCCGCAGTGGGGACAGGCCCAGGCGAAGTCCTCCACCTGGAAGTCCTTGCCGCACTGGCGGCACCGCACCGTGGTGGGCACCCTCTTGAAGGACAGGACCGCCTTCTCGGCGATGGTGTCCTTGCCCAGGAAGCCGAAGTAGAACTGGACGCACTGCTCCACGATGCCGGTCATCTCCCCAATGACCACATTTATCTTCTTTATCTCCCTGGCGTCGGACTTCTCCGCCTGCTCCAGGGCGACTTCCAGCAAGCTCTGGGTTATGGATAGCTCGTGCATGTCAACATATCCTGGGTAGCATGTCCCCCACCAGCATGTCCACTATCCGGGAAGACCCCAGGGAGGTGTTCATCACCACCCGGCCGGGATGCTCCGCCGCCACCTCGCCGATAACGGCGGCATCCTTCCCGTAGCGGTTGCCCTTCATGGCGCGCAGAACCTTATCGGCGTCCGCGGCGGGGACTATCGCCACCAGCTTTCCTTCGTTAGCCACATAGAGGGGGTCGAAGCCGAGCATCTCGCAGGCGGCCTGGACCTCCTCCCGTATCGGTATTTTATCTTCGTCAATGCGGATGCCGACCCGGGACTGGGCCGCAATCTCGTTCAGGGTGGTCGCCAGCCCGCCCCTGGTGGGGTCGCGCAGGCAGCGGATATGGGGGCTCGCCGCCAGCATCCCCACCACCAGCCCCCCCAGCGGGGCGCAGTCGCTCTGGATGTGGGTGGAGAAGCTCAACCCCTCCCTCTGGCTCATCACGGCGATGCCGTGGTCGCCGATATGACCGCTCAAGATAACCTTGTCCCCCGGCACGGCGTTGCCGCCGGAGATGTCAACCCCCTCCGGGACCATGCCGATGCCGGCGCTATTGATGAATAACCTATCGGCGCCGCCCCGGTCGACCACCTTGGTGTCGCCGGTGACTATCTTCACCCCGCCCTCGCGGGCGGTCGCGCCGATGGAATCTATAATTTTCTTCAGCTCGCTTATGGCGAGCCCTTCCTCGATAATAAACGACAGGCTTAGATAGAGGGGCTTGGCGCCGGACATGGCCAAATCGTTGACCGTGCCGCAGACGGCCAGCCTGCCGATATCCCCGCCGGGGAAGAAGATGGGGCTGACCACATAGCTGTCCGTGGTGAACGCCAGCCTGCCGTTGAGCTGGAACACCGCCGAGTCATCCATCTTGTCCAGCAGGGGGTTGGCGAAGGCTTTCACGAAGCTCTTCTCCACCAGGTCGTGGGCCAGCTTGCCGCCGCTGCCATGCGCCAGCAGTATCTTATCCGCCAAGGTCGCCTCCATAGAGATAATATGCCGAGCAGCTGCCCTCCGAGGACACCATGCAGGGGCCCACCGGGTGCTCCGGTGTGCAGGACTTGCCATATAGCTTGCAGTCCAGAGGGGTGTTCACCCCGCGCAGTATCTCCCCGCAGATGCAGCCCTTGGGCTCGTCGGTGGGGCCGGGGTCAAGGGCGAAGGCGGCCTCGGCGTCGAACCGTTTATACCCGTCTCTCAGCCTCAAGCCGCTGCCCGGAATCTCCCCAATACCCCGCCACTGGGCGGGACAAGGCTCAAAGACACGCTCCATCAGCTTCAGCGCCTGCTGATTGCCTTCAGGATGGACGCCACGGCTGTAAGCTATCTGAACCCTACATTCCCCCTTCTCCACCTGCCCCACCAGCATATCGACGCTCTGAAGGACGTCTATGGGCTCGAAACCGGCCACGACGCAGGGGATGCCGTAGTCACGCGCCACGAACTCCCACGCCTGGGAGCCGATGACAGCGCTGACATGCCCCGGGCAGATGAGCCCGCCCAGCTTGACCTCCCCGCTGTCGAGCAGCGCCCGTATCGCCGGGGGGCAAAGCTTATGCTGGCAGAGGACATGGTAGTTGTCTATCCCCTCCGCCTCCGCCTGAAGCACCGAGGCGGCTATGGTCGGGGCGGTGGTCTCGAAGCCGATGCCGATGAACACTACCGGGCGTCCCGGGTTATTCTTGGCCATATCCAGGGCATCCAGGGTGGAATAGACCATGCGGACATCGGCGCCGCCGGCTTTAGCCTCCTGGAGGCTGGAGCGGCTGCCGGGAACTTTCAGCATATCCCCGAAGGTGGTGATAATGACATCCGGTATCCCGGCCAGGGCGATGGCCTGGTCTATATCGGCGTTGACGGTGACGCACACCGGACAGCCCGGCCCGGAGACCATCTCCAGGGTATCGGGCAATGCCTGGCGGATGCCGTAGCGGAAGATGGTCACGGTGTGCCCCCCGCAGAACTCCATCAGTCGCGCCGGCTTCCTGGAATGCTGCTTTATGTGCGCTATCAAGCCCTTGGCCAGCTCAGGCTGGCGGAACTCGGTGATATATCTCAATTCTCTTCCTCGGCCAGCTGGACTATCTCCCGTATGTAGTCCAGGGTTTCCTCGGCCTGCTCCTTATCCACGATGTTGATGGCATAGCCGGTATGTACCAGGGCGTAGTCGCCCACCTTCGCCTCCGGCGTCAGCCACAGGCTGATGCGGCGGGTTATCCCCCCCATCTCCACCTCCGCCTCTTTATCCTTTATGGATACTATCTTTACCGGAACGGCAAGACACATATATTCTCTCCTCAGATGTAATTGGCGATGACCGCCTGCCCTAAAGATATGCAGCCGTCATTGGTGGGCACCAGGCGATGAGTGAGCACTTCCAATCCCGCTTTATGTAAAGCAACTATCGTCATTCGGGTCAGCAGGCGGTTCTGGAAGACCCCCCCGCTCAGGGCGACCCGCTTTATATCCTTCTCGCGGGCGACGGCAGCACACATACCGGTGATAATCCGGGCCACTGTGCGGTGGAACCGCAATGATACCGTCGGCGCGCCGACCCCACCCCTGACATCCCCGGCGACGGCGGAAACCATCTCCCCTAACTTTACCACTTTCACCCCATTATGCTCAACAATGGCGAAGGGATAGGCTCCCTCCCCCACCCCATCTATATCATCGGGGGCGATCATCTCCAGCTCTATGGCCGCCTGCGCCTCATACTGCACCTCCCCCCTGACCCCGGCCAGGGCGGATACGCCGTCGAACAGGCGTCCGGCGCTGGATGTCAGCGGGGAGTTCAGCCCCCGCTTCAACTGCTGTTTTATAATGGCTATTTCATCATTGTCCAGCCCCGCCAGGGGCAGCCCCTCCAGAGAATAGTCCGGCCCCAGCAGGGTATAGAGATAGCTCAGCGCCATGCGGCGGGGCTTCCTTATGGCGGCGGCGGCGCCGGGCAGAGGCACCGCCTCCAGGTGCCCCACCCTGTCATAGCCGCGCCAGTCGGCGAGGAGGAACTCCCCACCCCAGATGGTGCCGTCAGGGCCGTAGCCGGTGCCGTCGAAGGACACCCCGATAACCGGCTCCTCCACCCCGTTCTCCACCATGCAGCTCACGATGTGGGCATGGTGGTGCTGGACGGGCACCATCTTCAGCCCCAGCTTTTCACCCTGCTGAAGGGCATACTTGGTGGGCAGGTATTCCGGGTGCATGTCATAGGCTATCACTTCAGGCTGGACGCGGAATAATTGCTGATATAATTCTACTGTGTTCTGGAAGTGCTCCAGGGTCTCCTCGTTCTCCATATCGCCGATATGCTGGCTAACGAAGGCGTGGTCGTCTTTAGTGAGGCAGAAGGTGTTCTTCTCCTCGGCGCCGCAGGCAAGCACCTGCTTCGCCTGGAAGGGCAGGAAGAT
>CAYLMC010000063.1:0-2659 GCA_964384865.1 uncultured Dehalococcoidales bacterium
TCCTTGCCAAGGAGAAGGTCGCGAGTTCGAATCTCGTCTTCCGCTCCATAGAATCGTTCTCCCGGAGTGCCCGGGATTTGAGCCGAAGTGGCGGAATGGGTATACGCGACAGTCTCAAAAACTGTTGAGGGGCAACCCTCATGTCGGTTCGAGTCCGACCTTCGGCACCAGGTGAGATAAAAGCGATAAGTGTATATTGCCGAGTTGTGTAGTGGTAGCACGGGGGACTTTGGATCCCTTAGCCCTGGTTCGAATCCAGGCTCGGCAACAGGCTGTTCCCCGATAGCTCAATGGTAGAGCGAGCGGCTGTTAACCGCTAGGTTGTTGGTTCGAGCCCAACTCGGGGAGCTTTTTCTTTTAGCAGCCAGCTTCTTTATCCCGTGAAATCAGTTGAGGGGTATCCAGCGGACATACCCATCGTAGCCAGTTCCGCCATCCAGCGTCACCATCCATTCATCCCTTTGTCTTACCGGCATGGTGATCGACGCCGCGACGGTGGTATTATCGGCGCGCGCCCTGTCATAGGCGATCCGGGTGTAGGTCGTATCGCCGCTGAACTCAATATATCCCGAGAGGTTGACCGAGGCCGTGCCGGCGAGGTCGGTGTCCGTGCCGTAGGCCACGACCATTCCGTCGGTTGCCGCCGTATAGCCTTGGGTGAAGCTCTTGGTTTCGTAGGCGCCCCATTCCGGCATTGGTCCCTGCGGCCCCTGTGCACCGTCCGCGCCATCGGTACCGTCCGCGCCGTCAGCGCCATCGGCACCGTCAGCACCGGCTGGCCCCTGCGGCCCCTGTGAACCCTGTGAACCCCGTCCCCCGGTGAGGCCTCTTTCCCCCTGCGGCCCCTCCGGCCCCTCCGGCCCCTGTGCCCCTTCTGGACCCTGCGCTCCTTCTGGACCCTGCGGCCCCTGTGGCCCCTGCGGACCTTGCGGCCCCTGCGATACTTGAAGACCCTGCAATTCTTGAGCCCCCTGCGGTCCCTGTGCTCCGTCTGGCCCCACGCAGCCGGACAGCGGAATTATGACGAGAGCTATAAGCGCCAGTGCCATGAGCGATCTCCCTGCCGATTTCATTGCTGCCTCCTATGTTTTTATTCCCTGTGAGGGTGGCCTGCCCGGTAATTATACTAAACTAAAATAGCCTATTTGCCGCGGTTCCGCAATAGAAGGTACAGCGATTCGGTGATGGGTTATGGAAACGGTTGAGAGGCGGTTGGTTTCGCCGGCTAGACATTGAACAAGAAGTTGATGATGTCGCCGTCCCGGACGGTGTAGTCCTTGCCCTCCAGGCGGAGCAGACCCTTCTTGCGAGCCTCGGAGAGCTTGCCGCACTCGATGAAGTCATCGTAGCCGATGACCTCCGCCCTGATGAACCCCTTTTCTATATCGGAGTGGACTTTGCCGGCGGCCTTAACGGCGCTGGTGCCCTTTTTAATAGACCAGGCTTTAACCTCGTCTGAGCCTATGGTGAGGAAGGATATCAGCCCCAACAGCTGATAGGACGATTTAATGGCGCGGTCAAGACCGGAACTGGTGATGCCGAACTCATCCTGGAACTGCCTGGCGGCGTCCTCGTCCAGCTGTGCCAGCTCCATCTCCAGCTCGCCGCAGAGGGCGATGACATCGCAGCCGGGGCGGAGGTGGCTTTTCAGCTTCTCCTCTATGGCTGCCGCCTGGGGCAGCTCGCCCTCGCCGATGTTTGCCGCTATCAGCAGCGGCTTGGCGGTGAGAAAGCGGTAGCCGGCTATCGCCCTGGCTTCGGCATCGGTCAGGGAAAGCTCGCGGATGGGAAGCTCTTTTTCTAAATGACACTTTATCTTGGCTATCAGCTCCTGCCCCCGGAGCAGCCCCGGCCGCTCGTCCGGTTTGGCGCTCTTCAGGGACTCGGCTATCTTCTGAGCTCTCCGCTCCAGCAGCGCCATATCGGAGAAAGCCAGCTCCAGCTCCATGGTGGCGATGTCCCGCTCCACATCCAGGCTGCCTGCGGTGTGGGGGACGCTTTCGTCGGAGAAGGCTCGGACGACATTGATAAGGGCGTCTACGCCGGCGAGCTGGTTGAGGAGTTCTCCGCTTATGCCCTTGTCCTCTGTCAACTCCTTGACCGAAGCCCCGATGTCAATATATTTTACCTCGGCATGGGTCACCTTCTTGGGCTGAAACATTTCAGCCAGGGTGTCCACACGGGGTTCCGGAACTTTGGTCATGCCGATATGGGGGGCTAATCCTTCCGGGGCACGGCAGGCGGTATCAGCCCTACCCTTGGTCAGGGCGTTGAAGATGGTCGTCCGGCCGCTTTGAGGCAGCCCTATGATGCCGATTTCAAGACTCATCGCTTCGTCATCATCATTCTACTCTCTGCGCCCCGCTTGTTCAATGTGATAGAATGAGCACAGACCGATAATGGGGGGGAAAGCCGTTGCTATATATCCTGTCCGGGGAGGACGACTTCTCCGTTCACGGGGCGCTGGAGGAGATCAAAAAGGGCCTGGGCGACCGCGATATGCTGTCAGCCAATACCACCGTCCTGGACGGTGCCCAGCTGACCCCGGACGAGCTTCAGCCCGTCTGCGCCACCGTGCCCTTCCTGGCCGAGAACCGGCTGGTGGTCGTCAAGGGGCTGCTGGGGCGCTTCGAGCCCAAAGCCGGGGGTGGGGGGCGCA
>CAYLMC010000063.1:2759-4727 GCA_964384865.1 uncultured Dehalococcoidales bacterium
GAGAAGCTGCTCCTGTTCGCCTCGGGACGGGGCATCGAGGCGGAGGATGTGGAGAAGATAGTCAGCCACGCCCGCGAGGTCAATGTCTTCGCCATGGTGGACGCCATCCTGGAGTTCAAGGCGCGGGCGGCGGAGCAGACGCTCCACAGCCTGCTGCAGAGGGGGGCTGCCCCCGGCTACCTGATGGCTATGCTGGTGCGGCAGGTGCGCCTGATAGTGCTGGCCAAGGAGATGAGGGGGAACAGGGTCGCCGATGCCGACATGCAGCGGCGGTTGGGGCTGCCCAATGAATACGCCTTCCGCAAGACCCTGGAGCAGGCCGGCGGGCACTCTATGGAGCGGATGAGGAGGCTCTACCGCCGTCTCCTGGAGACTGACCTGTCCATCAAGACCGGCCAGTACGACAGCGAGCTTGCCCTCACCATGCTGGTCGCCGAGCTGTGCCACCGGGGCTAGAGGAAACCTCGTCATTTCATGCTGCCAGTCGTTTTCCAGCCCTATTTGGGCCTGCCTCTGATTGACAGCCAGAGACAGTTACCCTAGAATTATAGTCAATTCTTTTAAGCCGGAGTGAAGAAATCAATGACTGGTGATGAGCTTAGAACCGCATATCTTAGTTTCTTTGAGGAGAAGGGGCATACCGTTCTGCCCAGCTCCTCTCTGGTACCGCAGGGTGACCCTACCCTGCTGCTCACCAGCGCCGGGATGGTGCCGATAAAGCCCTACTACCTGGGTGAGCAGGTGCCCCCCAACCGACGGCTGGCATCGTGCCAGAAGTGCTTCCGAGCCACCGATATAGACGAGGTGGGAGACGCCGGTCACCTCACCTTCTTCGAGATGCTGGGCAACTTCAGCGTCGGGGACTACTTCAAGAAAGAGGCCATCGCCTGGGCGTGGCAGTTCGTCACCGAGCGTCTCAAGCTTCCTCCGCAGCGGCTGTGGATAACCGTGTTCACCGATGACGACGAAGCCTTCGGCATCTGGCGGGAGATAGGCATTCCCGCCGACAGGATACTGAGGTACGGCGAGGAGGAAAACTACTGGGGCCCCGCCGGAGACTCCGGCCCTTGCGGCCCCTGCAGCGAGATTATCTACGACTTCGGCGAGGATAAGGGCTGCGACAAGGAGGCCTGCGCCCCCGACTGCGACTGCGGCCGCTTCTCCGAGATATGGAACCTGGTGTTCACCCAGTTCAACCAGGACAAGGAGGGCAACCGTACCCCTCTGCCCAGGCCGAACATAGACACCGGCATGGGTTTGGAGAGGGTGGCCGCCATCATGCAGGGCAAGGACAATGTCTATGAGAGCGACTTCTTCGTTCCCTTGCTGGAGCATATCTCCCGGATTTCGGGAAAGCAGTACGGCGGCAGCGAGGAAATAGATACCGCCATGCGCATAGTTGCCGAGCACTCGCGGGGCATCCCCTTCCTCATCGCCGACGGGCTGATACCGGGCAACGAGGGGCGGGGCTATGTGCTGCGCCGGCTGCTGCGCCGGGCGGTGCTGTTCGGGCGCCGGCTGGGGCTGGACAAGCCGTTCCTGGTGGATACCGCCAGGGTGACCATAGAGCAGATGAAGCATATCTATCCGGAGCTTGCCCAGCGGGGGGACTTCATCGTCAAGGCCGTCGAGCTGGAGGAAGCCAGGTTCAGCGATACCCTCAACACCGGGCTGGAGCTGCTGGACGGGATTATCGGCAAGATGGAGAAGAAGGGCAAGGATACCGTCTCCGGAGAGAGGGCGTTCAAGCTCTACGATACCTACGGCTTCCCCATAGAGATGACCGAGGAGATAGCTGCTCAAGCAGGCTTCTCCGTGGATATGGACGGCTTTGAGAAGGAGATGAAAAAGCAGCGGGAGCGCGCCCAGGCTTCCCACCGCTTCGACCTCACCCCCCAGGAGGAGGCGGACCTGAGCGCCAAGCTGGAGATAGATAAGACCTGCTTCGTCGGCTACGGCGATATGACA
>CAYLMC010000064.1:0-4429 GCA_964384865.1 uncultured Dehalococcoidales bacterium
CCGCCTCGGTCACCCGCGGTATGGCGCGGCCTATGGCCTCCTTTTCGGCGGCGGTGAAGTCGCTGAGGACGTAGGCGATGACGTCGTCCTCGCTGGCGCCCTCCGGCCTGCCGATGCCCACCCGGACGCGGATGAAATCCCGGCTGCCCAGGGAATAGATGATGGAGCCGGCCCCCTTGTGCCCACCGGAGCCGCTGCCCATGCCGATGCGGATCCTGCCCAGGGGGAGGTCCAGATCGTCGTGGATTACGATGAGGTCTTCCGGCTTGAGCTTGAACCCCTCCACCAGCCGGCAGACGGCATCGCCGCTGTGGTTTATGAAGGTCTGCGGCCGGGCCAGCACCACCTCGGCGCCGGCGGCCTTGCCCCGGCCGATTCTGGCCTGGCCCTGCTTCTTGTCCAGCTTTATGCCGTGCGTTTTGGCCAGGTGACGGAGGCACATAAAGCCGATGTTATGGCGGTTGCGGGCATATCCCAGCCCGGGGTTGCCCAAGCCTACTATCAGTTTCATATTAACTTGTCTGCCTCGGAAGACGCCGTGTCGCTATAAGTTTTCCAGCGCTTTTATTTCACCTTGCCCAAACTATAGTCTTGAAGCGGCTCGTCAGTTTCCGGGTCCCAATACCAGATATCACCATCAATGATAGTGACGCAAAACATGGTGTAGTCGTCTGTCTCTTCATAATAGTCGTAGTCGGCAGAGACAATATAGCCGTCTTTTAGAGCGTCTTCTTGTATCTCTAGCGCCTTACCATACCATCCCGACGCATACTCCGTGGCTGGTCTCTCTGATACATCATTTTCGGCGAGCCAGTCTTCAAGTTCAGTGAGCGAGGAGAAATCTCTCGGTGGATAAACCTCTTTAATCTCAGCCAGTTCCTGTTTTACAGCCTCGTAGTCTGATTGCGATACACCCATACATCCTGCTAATGGAATCATAGCCAAGCTGACGGCTGCCAATCCTACCAACCACCAGTTGAAATGTCTCATTACATTTCCCCCCTTTTGTTATTCTCTCCTTCTAAATTGTTTATTATACGCTTGCTCTAAAGGGGAGTCCATAGGGTGTTATTCAACCTTGTCAATTAGTTTGTCGTAAAAGTTTAATAAACTCGTCCTCACTGAGCTGCTTCGCCCCCAGCTTCCGGGCGCGCGCCAGCTTGGAGCCGGGGTCGGCGCCCGCCACCAGGTATGTCGTCCTGCCGCTGACGGTGCTCTTGGCGGCGCCGCCCAGCGCCCTTATCCGCGCCTCCGCCTCTCCCCGGCTCAGCGTCTCCAGCTTCCCGGTGAGGACGAACTCCATCCCCACCAGGGGCAGCTTCTTCTTCGCCGCCTTTTCTCCGAGTCGCACTCCGGCCTGTTTCAGCTGGCGTATGATCCTCTGGTTCTCCTCCCCTTTGAAGAAGGCCGTTATGCTGTCGGCTATCTTGGGCCCTATGGAATCTATCTCGGTGAGCTTATCTCTTTCGGCGTTCGCCAGGCTGTCGTCTTTATCATAGTGGATGCTGTCATGTCTCTTGGCCAGTATCGACGCCGTTTCGCTGCCGACATGGCGTATACCCAGGGCGAAGATGAGCCTGCTTAAGGGTCGTTTTTTACTTTTATCGATGGCGGCGAGCAGGTTTTCGGCGCTCTTCTCCCCCATCCCCTCCAGCCCGGCGAGCCTCTCTCGCTTCTCTTCGAGGCGATACAGGTCGGCGGCGTCCTTAATTAGACCCGCCTTGAGCAGGGCGGCGCTCTGGGACTCCCCGATGCCGCGGATGTCCATGGCTCCCCGCGAGGCGAAGTGGGCGATGCGCTGCTGGACCTGCGCCGGGCAGGCGGCGTTGGAGCAGTAGTACATCACCTCGCCCTCCGGGCGGAACACCTCCGCCCCGCAGGCCGGGCAAGCCGGGCGGTTCTTTTCCCGGTCGTATATCTTATCCCGCAGGTCGAACTCCTTGCCCCCGCCCCGCTTGACGTGTTTCACCACCTCCGGGATGACCTCGCCGGCGCGCTGGATGATGACGGTGTCGCCCTCGCGGATGTCCTTGCGGCGGATGTCCTCCTCGTTGTGGAGGGCGGCCTGCTTGATGGTCACCCCGCCCACCGAGACCGGCTCCAGGACGGCGTAGGGGTTCAGGGTGCCGGTGCGCCCCACGCTAATCTCTATGCTCTTTAGGACGGTGGTGCCCTGGACGGCGGGGAACTTGTAGGCGATGGCCCACCTCGGCTCGTGCCCCACATCTCCCAGCCGCTCCTGCGAAGCCGTCCGGTTCACCTTGACCACGATGCCGTCGGCTTCGTAGGGCAGGTCTTCTCTTCTCTCCTGCCAGGTGCGGTAGTAATCCTCCACCTCGCCCAGGGTGGCGCACAGGCGGTTATTGGGGTTGGTCTTGAACCCCAGGCTGTGCAGGTATGACATCGTCTCCCAGTGGCTGTCCGGGACGGAGCCGCCCTCGGCGCGGCCCAGCATGTAGATGTAGATGTCCAGGGGTCGTCGGGCGGTGATGCGCGGGTCCAGCTGGCGCACCGAGCCGGCGGCGGCGTTCCTGGGGTTGGCGAACAGGGGCTGCCCCTCCTCCCCCCGCTGCCGGTTCAGCCTGGCGAAGCCTTTCTTGGGCAGGAAGACCTCCCCCCGCACCTCGAAGCGGGGTGGGGCGTCGCCGGGGACGGACAGGGGGATGCTGCGCACCGTTCTCAGGTTCTGGGTGATGTCCTCGCCGCGGAAGCCGTCGCCTCGGGTGGCGCCGGTGATGAGCTTGCCGTCGGCGTAGGTCAGGGCTACCGCCAGGCCGTCTATCTTGTGTTCGCAGACGAGGTCGAAGCCCTCCTCGCCGAGCAGCTTGGCGGTGCGGGCGTGCCACCCCTCCAGCTCCTCCATGGAGAAGGCGTTGCCCAGCGAGAGCAGGGGTTGGGGGTGCTCCACCACCCCGAAAGCCTCCGCCGGGGCGGCGCCGACCCGCTGGGTGGGGGAGTCGGGGGTGACCAGCGCCGGGTGCTCCGCCTCCAGGTCTTTCAGCTCCCGCATCAGCTGGTCGTAATCGGCGTCGCTTATCTCCGGGCTGTCCAGCACATAGTAGAGGCGGTTGTGGCGGTTGAGCTGCTCTCTCAGCTCCGCCGCTCTCCGCTTCGCCTGGGATGGGTCTGTCATGGCGCCCGCCTTTGCTGCCGCTTTTGCTAGATTATAGCATATCGCCAGGGGGCGGCTCACTTGTGCCTCCCCCCTCTCATACGGTAGAATAGACCCCAGAGGATAGTGTTTCCTGAGTCTGCGCCAGAAGAGCCTCTGACTAGCGAAGGAAAAACCCGTTATGGCTGATGTTCGCCCCTTTCGCGGGGTGCGTTATAGTCGGCAGTCGGTGGGCGACCTGTCGGCCGTCATCTGTCCCCCCTATGATGTCATCTCCTCCCGGATGGAGGAGGAGCTTTTAAGCCGCAGCCAGTACAACTTCGTCCGGCTGGAGCAGGGCCGGCAGTTGCCCCAGGACACCTCCGCCGAAAACAAGTACACCCGCTCTGCGGCCACCCTGGAGCAGTGGCTGGAGATGGGCGTCCTCCGCGTAGACCGGGAGCCGGCTATCTACCTCCATGACCAGCACTTCAGCCACCAGGGGGAGCGGCACCGCCGCCGCGGCATCATCGCCGCCGTCAGGCTGGAGGAGTGGGACAAGGGGTCCATCCGCCCCCACGAGGGCATACTGGAAAAGCCGATGGGCGATCGCCTCAGCCTGCTCTGGGCGCTGGGCGCCAACACCAGCCCGATACTGGCCCTCTACGATGATAAGGGGGAGCGCCTGTCATCGCTGTTTCATCTTGAGGAGCAGGGCGAGCCCGTCATATCCACCGGCGGCGCCGACGGGGAGGGGCACACCGTATGGGCTATCACCGAGCCCGAGATTATAGCCGATATATCCGCCGCCCTGGCCCGGCAGCACCTCTACATCGCCGACGGGCACCACCGCTACGAGAGCGCCCTCAGCTACCATAGGGAGAAGACTTCGTGCTCGCCGCCGGCGTCCGGAGAGGATGACTCCGCCTTCGTGGCTATGACCCTGGTCAGCTTCACCGACCCCGGGCTGATAGTGATGCCCCCCCACCGCATGGTCAGGGGCATCCACAAGGCCAGCCTGAGCGAGATGCGCGCCGAGCTGGGGGAGCTGTTCCAGGTGGAGGAGGCGCCGCTGCCCGATTTCCAGGACTGGCAGCGGGTGGAGGACTTCCTGGTGGAGAAGGACGCCACCGAGCTTACCCTGGTTCTGTTCGGGCTGGACCGGGAGCACCTGTTCCTGCTCCGGCTGCGCGACTTCGCCACCACCGACGATATGATACCCTACTTCCACAGCGACCTCTACAAGAGGCTGGATATCAGCATCATAGACCATGTCATACTGGAGAACATGCTCGGTCTGGCCGGGGACGGGGAGGGGGTGGTCATCGACTACGACTA
>CAYLMC010000065.1:0-4337 GCA_964384865.1 uncultured Dehalococcoidales bacterium
CTGGTGAACGAAGCCTATGTCGAGCTCTCCCGCCTGGCCCGGGACGGCCGCCTCATCCCCCACGAGGAGCTGGGGGTGCTGGGAGGGCTCAGGCAGAAGGGCTTCCGGGGCAATGATGCCATCGTCCTCCTCGGAGCCATCGCCGGGGCGTGCAGCGAGCACGAAGCCAACCACGGCCGCCCGCTGATATCCGCCATCCTGATAAACAAGGACTCCCGCAAGCCGGGGCTGGGCTTCTTCTACCTGACCAATGTGCCCCAGGTATTGAGCCGGAAGAACTGGGAGGACAAAAATATGCGCCCCCCGGACATAGTGGCCCGGGAGAGGGATGTTTTCTGGCTGAATGAGGTAAAGAGGGTCCACGAGTGGTGGCAGAAGCAGAATAAGTCGAAAGAGGGGGACGAGTAACCATGCGGACACCCCTTATCGCCGGCAACTGGAAGATGAACACCACCCTGGACGAAGCCGCCAGGCTCGCCAGGGAGATGCTGCCCGGTCTGGACGGCGTATCCGGCGTGGACAAGGCGGTATGCCCGCCGTTCGTCTCCCTGGACGCCGTGGGCCGGCTAATCCGGGGCAGCTCGGTGAAGCTGGGAGCGCAGAACCTCTACTTCGAGGAGAAGGGCGCCTACACCGGCGAGGTCTCTCCCCTGATGCTGGCCGGACTCTGCGAGCTGGTCATCATCGGGCACTCCGAGCGCCGGCAGCACTTTGCTGAGAGCGGTCAGATAGTCAACAAGAAGATAAAGGCGGCCTTGAAAGCAGGGCTGAATCCCATCCTCTGCGTCGGGGAGAAGCTGGAGGAGAACGAGGCGGGGAGGACGGGGGAGGTGGTCTCCGGGCAATTGAAGTCATCCCTGGCCGGAATAGACCCCGCCGCCGGCATTATCATCGCCTATGAGCCTATATGGGCTATCGGCACGGGGCGGGCAGCCAGCGGCGCCCAGGCGAACGGGACCATCGGGCTTATCCGCGAGAACATAGCGGCACTTTACTCCGACGGCGTCTCTGAGAAGACACGGATTCTCTATGGGGGCAGCGTCACTGCGGCTAACGCCGCCGAGTTCCTCGGCCAGCCGGAGATAGACGGCGCCCTGGTCGGCAGAGCCAGCCTGAAAGCAGACGAGTTCGTTTCCATCGTCCGGCAGGCATCGGAAATCAGATAGGTGCAATGAATCCCCTGGTGGCTATCGTCGGTCCTACCGCCTCCGGCAAGACTGAGCTGGCAATCCGCCTGGCGCAGGACTTCAACGGCGAGATAGTGGGCGCCGACAGCCGCCAGATATACCGCCACATGGATATCGGCACCGCCAAGCCCACCCCCCAGGAGATGTCCCTGATACCGCACCACCTGATAGACATAGCCGACCCCGATGACGATTTCAGCCTGGCGCAGTACCAGCAGCTCGCCCATGAAGCCATCGCCGATATCCAGCGCAGGTCCAGGCTGCCCCTGCTGGTGGGGGGCAGCGGGCAGTATATCTGGTCAGTCCTGGAGGGCTGGGAGATACCCAGAGTGCCGCCGGACGAGGGCTTCCGGCGCAGCCTGGAGGAGAGGGCGGCAGCCGGGGACAGGGACGGGCTATATCAAGAATTGGCGAAGGCGGACCCGGAGTCGGCACGCAAAATCGGGCACAGCAACCTGCGCCGTATCATCCGGGCGCTGGAGATATACCGCGCCACCGGCACCCCACCATCTCAGCTGCAGCAAAAGAGGGAAACCCCGTTCCGGACACTGATAATCGGTCTAACCCTGGACAGGGCGGAGCTTTATCACCGGATAGACAGCCGCGTCGACCGCATGATAGGAAACGGGTTGGAGGACGAGGTGCGCCAGCTGCTGGGTATGGGATACGGGCTGGAGCTGCCCGCCATGTCCAGCATCGGCTACCGGCAGATAGGAATGTTCATCCGCGACGAGATGACCCTGGCCGCCGCCACAGAGCGAATGAAGGTGGCCACCCACCGCATCGCCAGGCACCAGTACGCCTGGTTCAACCCGAAAGACAGCCGGATTAAGTGGCTTGATGCGAATCGTGGTAATATATATGACGAAATCAAAACCCTGACGGCAGATTTCCTGAAGGGTTCGGCGGAAGGGGATAGTTAATGAAGTTCACCAAGATTCACAGCGCCGGAAATGACTTTGTCCTCATAGAGGCCGACGACGACGGTCGTGATTGGTCGCCGCTGGCGGCGGCTATGTGTCGGCGTCACTTCGGGGTCGGCGCCGACGGGCTGCTGGTATTGCTGCCCTCGGACAGCGCCGATCTGCGCATGCGTATGTTCAACCCGGACGGCTCCGAGGCCGAAACCTGCGGCAACGGGCTGGTGTGCCTGGTCAGCTACGCCGTCTCCGCAGGCTTGCTTCCCACCCAAGAGGACAGGGAGGTAACCGTTCAGACCGCCGCCGGGGTGAGCAAAGCCCGCCTCAGGGGTGATAATAGCATCCAGGTGGGCATGGGGGCTCCGCGGTTCGGTGCTGATGATATCGCTATAGATAGAAAGAAGGGCGGAGACATGGTTGACATAAAGTCTATGCTCAGCTATCCCATCAATGTAGAGTTCCGAGAGCTGTCCCTGAACCTGATCTCCATGGGCAACCCCCACGCCATCCACTTCGGCAAGCAGCCGGTGGCTGATTTCCCGCTGCATCAGCTGGGGCCGCTGGTAGAACGCCTGCCGGCGTTTCCGCGGCGGATAAACTTCGAGGTCGCCCGAGTGATAGACCGGGGAAAGATAGAAGCCCGCGTCTGGGAGAGGGGAGTGGGGGAGACCCTCGCCTGTGGCAGCGGCGCCTGCGCCATAGCCGTTGCCGCCCGGAAGCTGGGATATATAGACGATAAGGTGGATATCAAGTTGCCTGGCGGCACCCTGGGGGTGGAGTGGGACGGGTCGGGCGAGGTGTATTTGAGCTCGCTGGCAAAGATGATATTCCGTGGAGAATGGTTACAAGAGGTATAAATGACATGAGACTAGCCAAGCGCATCGCAAAGCTGCCGCCGTATCTCTTCGTGGAGATATCCGAAAAGATAGCCGCCAAGAAGGCGAAGGGGGAGGATGTGGTCAGCTTCGCCATAGGCGACCCCGATATGGCCACCCCGCCCCATGTAATCGATAGGCTGTGCCATGCCGCCAAGGACCCGGCGAACCACCGCTACCCGGAGACGGCCGGTATGCCTGATCTGCGGCAGGCCATAGCCAAGTGGTACCGTAAGCGGTTCGATGTCTCCCTGGATGCCGATAAAGAGGTGCTGCCCCTCATCGGCGCCAAGGAGGGCATCGCCCACATCGCCCTGTGCTTCATAGACCCCGGCGATATCGCCCTGGTGCCCGACCCGGCCTACCCGGTCTACACCAAGGGCACCCTGTTCGCCGGCGGCGAGACTTTCTATATGCCCCTCACCGAGGAGAACCGCTACCTCCCTGACCTGGAGGCTATCCCAACCCGGGTGCTAAAGCGCGCCAAGCTGCTCTGGCTGAACTATCCCAACAACCCCACCGGCGCCGTGGCCGGGCTGGAGTTCTTCCGCAGGGTGATAAAGTTCGCCCGGGAGCACGACATAGCCGTCTGCCACGACGCACCATACACCGAGATAGCCTACGACGGCTACCAGCCGGCCAGCTTCATGCAGGCGGAAGGCGCCCGCGAGGTCGGGGTGGAGTTCCACTCACTGTCCAAGAGCTACAACATGACCGGGTGGCGGGTGGGAATGGTGGTGGGCAACGCCGCCATGGTGAACGCCCTGAGCCGGCTTAAGTCCAATATAGACTCCGGAATACCCCAGGCGATTCAACACGCCGCCGTAGAGGCGCTCTCCGGCTCCCAGGACTGCATCAAAGAGCACAACGCCCTCTACCAACGCCGCCGCGACCTGGTGGTGGATATGTTGAAGAACATCGGGCTTAAGGCAAAGGCGCCCCAGGCCGGGATGTATATCTGGGCGAAGGTTCCCGAGGGCTATACCTCCATGGAGTTCGCCAACGACCTCCTGGACCAGGTGGGGGTGGTGGTAACCCCCGGCACAGGCTACGGCCCGCATGGGGAGGGCTATATCCGCCTCTCCCTGACCGTGCCCGACGCCGCCCTGGTCAAGGGATTATCACGCCTGAACAGCTGGAAAGACCCGAAAAACCGCTTCAAACCCAAGAAGTAGGCAACTGCTTTACATAATACTTGGAGGATATCATAACCAGAAAGACGGTCTCCACCGGAGCTGCTAAGGAGCGGGCACTGCTGGTGGCGGTGGCTGCCAAAAGGGGCAGAGACAGGTGGCGGGTGGAGGACTCCCTGGACGAGCTGGCTCAGCTGGCGTCAACCGCCGGGGTGGAGGTGG
>CAYLMC010000066.1:0-1294 GCA_964384865.1 uncultured Dehalococcoidales bacterium
TCGGCTATGTTCTCCGAGGTCACCCCCATGTGGTAGCCGTAGAACACCTCCCACAGCCCGTCGTGAACCATGCCGTCCACCAGCTCGGCGTTGAACATCCTGGCCCCCCACCTCGCCGCGGGCAGGTAGTAAGGGGCGGCGCTCATGTTCTCCGTGCCGCCGGCTATGACCACCTCGGCATCGCCGGTGGCTATCGCCTGGTCTGCCAGGGCCACGGACTTCATCCCGGAGGCGCACACCATATTCGCCGTGTATGCCGAAGCCTCCTTGGGGATGCCGGCGTATATCGCCGCCTGGCGGGCGACATTCTGCCCCTGGCCGGCCTGGAGGACATTGCCCATGATGACCTGGTCAACCTTGACCCCTGGCAGGGAGCCGTCCCAGTGATAATATCTCTCCTCCAGCTCCAGGGGGCCGTCGTCTTGGAATACAGCCGGGGCATAGCCGGATTCCTGAGGGTCACGCAACGGGCACAGCCCGGCCTTGGCCATCGCCCCCTTTATGGCGATGCTGCCCAGCTTAACCGCCGAGGTATCCCGGAGAGCCCCGCCGTAGTTGCCTATCGCCGTCCTGGCGGCGGCGACGATAACCGCCTCTGTCATAACTTCTGCTCCTTGACCAGCCGCGCCGTTTCCCGAGCCACCATCAACTCCTCGTTGGTGGGCACCACCACCACCTTCACTTCGGAGGCTGACGGCGAGATAACCATCTCCACGCCGCTGGCCTGTTTATTCCGCTCCTCATCCAGCTCTATGCCGAGGAACTCCAGCCCCCGGCAGATGCGGCGGCGCATGTTGACGCCCTTCTCCCCGATGCCGCCAGAGAATGTTAGCACATCCACCCCGCCGAGGATAGCGACATAGGCGCCGATATAGCGCTTGACATCGTAGACCATCACATCCAGGGCTAATTGAGCGCGCTCGTTGCCTTTCGCCGCCGCCGCCTCCAGGTCGCGGATGTCGCCGCTGAGCCCGGAGATGCCGGCCAGCCCGCCCTCCTGGGTCAGGATGCGAGACATATCCTGCGTGGAGAGCCCCTTCTCCTCCATGACATATATCAGGGCGAAGGGGTCCAGGTCTCCGTTGCGCGCCGAGTTTATGATTCCGGACTGGGCGGAGAAGCCCATGCTGGTGTCCACCGACCTGCCGTCCTTGATGGCGCACAGCGAGGAGCTGCCGCCGAGGTGGCAGGAGACTACCCGCAGGCCCTCCTGCCCGCAGTCCAGAACCTGGCAGATACGCTGGGCGACATAGCCGTGGGAGTTGCCGTGATAGCCGTATTTCCTGATGCCCAG
>CAYLMC010000066.1:1394-4187 GCA_964384865.1 uncultured Dehalococcoidales bacterium
GCCAGGGAGATGGCGGCGTTGTGGTCGGGGAGGGGCAGCTCCAGGCGCACCTCCTGACCACCTTCAGGCTGGTGGTAGAACAGGCCCTGCCCGCTGCCCACCCGCTCCGCCCCACCCCGGGCCAGGACCGACTCGTCGTCCATCTGGAACAGCTTGTACTTGAAAGAGGTGCTGCCCACATTTGAGATAAGGACCTTCATAGCTGGCTGCCTCCTGTCATCCCCCCTGTTCCTGGCGGTGGGCTGTCAGCACCCCCAGGGAGATGGAGTTAATCTTGGTCTCGATGGGCTCCGCCCGGCTGACCACCAGGATGGGCGCCTTGGCTCCGACCACTATGCCCCCGGACTCCGCCTTGGCGAAATAGATGATGCACCGGTAGCCGATGTTGGCTGACTCTATATTGGGGCAGATGAAGATATCGGTGCAGCCGGCGACCGGGCTCCCGAAGCCCTTCTCCTCGGCCGCCCAGGCGGCCACGGCGGCATCCATGGCGATGGGCCCGTCCACGATGGCGCCCTTGATCTGGTTGCGGCGGCTCATCATGGCCAGCCCGGCGGCGTCAACCGTGGAGGGCATATCGGGGTTGACCTGCTCGAACGCCGAAAGCGCCGCCACCCGCGGGGTCTCTATCCCCAGGGCATGGGCGACATCGATGGCGTTGCGGCATATCTCCGCCTTCTGCTTCAGGTCAGGGGCGATGAACATGGAGGCATCGGACATGAACATCAGGCGGTCATAGCCAGCCACCTTGAACACCAGCACCTGGCTGAGCAGGCGCCCCGTCCTCAGCCCCATCTCCTTGTCCAGCAATGCCCGATACATATCCGCGGAGGTGGCTTTTCCCTTCATAATCATGCTCACCTCTTTGTCCCGCACCATCTCCGCCGCCCGGCGGATGCTCATCTTATAATTCTTCTCATCGATAATCTTGCCGGCCGGCATCTTCCAGTCTAGCTCATCGCCGAGCTTTTTGATCTCGTCCCCGTCCCCCACCAGGACGGAATCGATGAGCCCCAGCTCCTCGGCCTGCTTCACCGCCTGCAGGACCACCTTCTCCTGAGCCACCGCCACCGAGACCTTCTTCGGCCCCCTCTTCTTGGCCTCCGCCACCAGCTCCTCGAAGCTGGTGATTGCCTTTCCTGCTGCCATGTTCAAACCTCCTTCATGATACTGTCATCTTCTGGCTATAATATAATCACAGACCGCCGCTTACGCCGGCGGCTCGAAGATACGGCACACGGATTCCCCCGCCACCACCGCCTCCCCGTTCTGGTTGAAGCAGGTGTTGTTCAGGGTAACGATTCCCTTGTCCGGGCGGGTGTCCGTCACCTCGGCGACGGCGGTGATGCTGTCCCCGATCTTCACCGGCTTGAGGAACTTCATGGACTCGGAGAGGAGGACGACCAGCCCGGGCAGCTCCGCCCACGCCGCCGACAGCAGCGCCACCGATATTATGCCGTGGGCTATCCTGCCGCCGAAGATGGTTTTCTCGGCGTACTCCGGGGACATGTGAACGGGGTTATAGTCCCCGGAAACCTCCGCAAAGAGGGCGATATCCGCCTCGGTGATGGTCTTCTGGCAGCTGGTCTTCAGGCCGATGCCGACCCCCAGCCTGTCCAGTATGGAGCCGTTCTGTTCTCCCATGTCCGTAATCTCCTAACGCTGTAATCCTTCAGGGGATGACCAGCCCCTGCCTCTCCTCCGCCATTATGGCCGCCCCCAGGGCGCCCACTACCTGGGGATGGGGCGGCACCAGCAGCGACACACCCAGCTTCTCCGCCACGCTCTTCACCAGCCCGGAGTCGAGCCCGCCGCCGCCGCTGATGGCGCAGTCCTCCTCCAGGCCGACACGGTCAACCAGCGCCGATATCTTCCCCGCCAGCGCCTGGTGGACGCCGGCCAGTATATCCTCCCTGGGAACGCCCTCCGCCACCCGGGAGATAGCCTCCGATTCCCCGAAAACGGCACAGCCGGTGGTGAAGGTAACCGGGTTCTTGGACTTCAGGGAAAGGGGACCGATTTTAGCTATATCCATGCACAGGATGCTGGCGATGATGTTCAGGAAACGCCCGCTGCCGGTGGCGCACTTCTCGCTGACGGCGAAGTCGGTAACCTGGCCCACACCGTTGATGCGGATAACCTGGCTGGACTGCTCGCCGACATCTATCACCGTCCTGACAGAATCGAACAGGGAGTGTATCCCCCGCCCGCAGCAGCGCAGGTCGGGGACCTCGTAGCCGGTGAAGGGAGCGCTGGCGGCGCCGTAGCCGGTGATGACGGTGGAGGCGATGTCCTCCGCCTCCAGCCCGGCCTTTGCCAGCAGTTCGTCTCTCAGCCGTTCGGCCGCCGCGCCGTAGTCGGCGCCGGAGGGGACGACATGGTAGACGGAAAGCTTGCCGTCCTCGGAGATGACCCCCTTGGCGTTCGCCGAGCCGATGTCAACGCCCATAAACCAGGCCATGGTCAGCCAGCCTCCCCCTCAAGGCATGGTAGCCCTCCCAGCTGTTGCTCTTTCCGGGGGACAGCATCGCCCTTGGCCAGGGTCTTTTCGACAAGTTTCTTCGCCATCAGGGCAGCACCGAGCGCCCCGGTGAGGAGGGGGTCCGCCGGGACCAGAATCTGGCACCCCAGGTTCTCTTTCATAGCCTTGACCACCCCGATGTTCTTGGCCACGCCGCCGGTGAGGACGACATCGGGCTCAATTTTAAGCCGGCGCACCATCCGCGACACCCGGCTGACGATAGCCTCATTGAGACCGGCCAGGATGTCCTCCAGGGGCACCCCTTCCGAGAT
>CAYLMC010000067.1:0-4035 GCA_964384865.1 uncultured Dehalococcoidales bacterium
CTCAGCCGCCGGATAGCCCCGGCCACCCCCTGGTGGTCGTCTATCTCCTGATATATCTCCTCACCGGGGAGCCTGGTCTGGTCCAGGATTTCGAGCTTATTGCCCAGCCACTTTATCGGCAGAGTGCTTGCCCCCTTTCAGCTGCTTTTCCTGCCACCGCCGGCGGTCTATCTCTATCAGGATGAAGTGATAGCCGTCCTTGTCCAGCTGACCGCAGGGGGTGAAACCGCACTTCTGGAAGCAGCGGTAGGCGCGCTTGTTATCGGCCAGCGTCTTCAGATGGATGCGGTTGAGCTTGGTCTTATCGAATATATGCTTCAACAGGGTGCTGGCGGCATCGGGGCCGTAGCCCTGGCCCCAGTAGGCGCGGTCTCCTATCATAATGCCGAACTCGGCTTCGGCCTTGTCCTCGTCTATGTTGTAATAGGCGCAGTTGCCGATGTGCCTGCCGTCTCCGGTCTCTATGGAGAAGGCGCGCTTGTACGGTGAGGGGTAGTGCAGTTCGCAGGCGTAGTCCGGCAGGTAGTCGGGGAAGGGGGTGGTCAGCAGAGGGGCGGCGTCCAGCTCGGCGAGCTCGCGGTCGCTGTGCCAGGCATAGTCCTCCAGGGCGTCGGACAGCTTTTTTTCGCGCAGTGTAATCTTACTTCCGGTAATCATATCGTCGCTCAGAAGGGGGGCGGCTCCTCTCCTATCTCAAGCTCGTAGAGGGCGTCCTCAGCCGCCTGCTGGACGGCCTCGCTGGGGCTGTCCAGGCACTTCTCCAGGCAGTTCTTCGCCTCCGGTCCTCCGGTCTTGCCCAGCGCCAGTATGGCGGTCATCTGAACCTCGGCGTCCGGGTCGTTGATGAGCTGTATCAGATGGGGTGTCGCCTCCTCCTCGCCCAGCTCTCCGCTGGCTCCGGCGGCTTCGTAGCGTATCTCGGCGTTGGGGCTGGCCATCTCCTTTATCAGTATCGGCAGCCAGACCGGGTTGCAGTTCTGCCCCATGGCGTAGATGGCGCTCACCTTGAGCTTTTCATCGCCGCTGTAATAGGCTTCCCTGATAGCCTCGGACACCTGCGGGGAGCTTATCGGGGCTATCGCCTCCAGGGCGTGGCGCTTCACCTCTACAGAGGGGGTGTTCTGGATGGACGCCATCAGCGCCTGGCATATCCGGGACTGGTGGCAGGGACGCAGCTTGCGGTGCTCGGCGAGCATGGCGAACTTACCCAGGGCGGTGGCGGCTGCCTCCTGGACCATCTCCGATTCGTCCCGCTCCAGCATGTCGATGAGGGGGTTTATCAGCGAGGACTCCTCGTTCTCCCACAGCCCCTCGATGGCGCTGCTGCGCACCTCCGGGTCGGGGTCGCTGAGACAGCTGGTGAAGATGCTGTCGAAGTTGAGCTCGAAGTCGTCCTCGGCCAGCTCCACCAGTCGGGACATTATCTCCCGCCGCCGCCGCGGCTCTATGTCCATCCATGCCTGCCGGAACAGCGCCAGCTCTGACAGGTCCAGGTTGGACAGCTCGGCCAGCGCTCCGCTGGATAGCGGCTGGTCTCCGTTGCTGATATCCGGGATTATTTCCTCAATGGGTGACGGCATAGCCAGTTCCTCGCTGTTATCCTTCCTCCTCCTCATCCTCCTCTTTCTGCTCCCAGATGGGCTCGGTGAAGTAGTCTATGTATTCCCCCATAGCCTCGGCCGCGGCCTGCTTTATCTTCTCCGTGGTCTCCCCGGCCAGCTGCGCCAGCTCGGCCATATCGATGTCTATCCCCAGCATCCTGGTGAGCACCTGGGTTACCGCCAGGGCGGCCATGGGGTTCTGTATCTTGGTGGCGTATGCCGGAACCTCGCCCAGCAGGCAGACGCCCTCGATGTCCTTCTCCTTGGCTACCCCCAGCAGCAGCCCGTTCAGCCCGGCGATTTGCAGGTCCCCCTTTTTGTCCAGGTCGTGCTCCTTGAAGGAGTCCGCCGCCTCTTTCTTGGTGGCTACCCCCCACACCTCCGGGGGCTCGGTGTGGTGTATCCGGCTCAGGGCGGCAGCGCAGGTATAGACCCGCTCTATCTGGAAGTCCACCCCGACCTCCAGGACGCACTTCGCCAGCTCGTAGCCCTTGGTTGCCGGCTGGGATTCGCCGAGGAACAGTATGATGTCGTGCCCCTTGCCGTCGTTCTGCCAGTAGTAGAAGCGGTTCTGGGGGAACTGGGGCGCCTCTATCAGGTTGTCCTTGACCACCACCCCGATGGGGTCGAAGAAGTCGGAGGACTTCAGCTCGCCCAGCTTCTTGAAGGGCAGCTTTCTGTGTAGGTAGGTGGCAACTATCATAGCCACATTGCCGATGCCGGGCCAGGCGGCTATCATCACCGGCTTGTTCAGGACGGGTTGGGCGTGTATGTTGACTGATTTATTCATTTTTAATTATTTAACCCTATCCCCTTACTAGAATCCCTCTCGCTCTCCCTTTTTTAAAGGGAGAAGTTCTCCCCCTTTCGTAAAGGGGGACTCAGGGGGATTTCCACCAGGGGCTTCGCCCCCCTCTCCCCCCCAATAATGGCTATTTACTGGCCACCGACAGGCGCGGGCAGTATATGGGTGGCGTGTTGACCGCCCCGCTGGTCCAGTGGGCTTCGCTGCCCACGGCGGCGATGTCTTTCAGCAGTTGATATATATTCCCTGATACCATGGTGTTCTTTACCCTGCCTACTATTTTACCACTTTCCACCTTATAACCTAACAGGACATTGCCGCTGAAGTCGCCGCCGAGGATGTTGCCCTGGTCGGCGCCCATCAGCATCTCTATAACCAGCCCCTCTTTGATGTCGCCCACCATATCGTCGAAGGCGGCATCGCCGGTTTCGATGACGAAGGCGTTGGGCGATGGCGCCGGTGCCCCTCCGCCGCCCCGCCGACCGTTGCCGGTGCTGGCGGTGTTCGCCAGTGCCGCCGTCTTCAGGTCGTAGATGAACCCGGCTATACTGCCCCCGGCGATGAGGGGGGTGCGCCGGCTGGGGGTGCCCTCGTCGTCGCAGGGATGGCTGCCGGGGCGGTAGGGGATGGTGGGGTCGTCCCACAGGTTCAGCTTGCTGTCGAATATCTTCTCGCCCAGCTTGTCCCCGATGGGCGAGGCCCCTTTCAGGACGGTCTTGCCGTTGAAGGCCGCCATCAGCGGTGAGATAAGGGCGCTGGAGACGCCGTGGGGGGTGAACACCGCTGGCAGCGTCTTGCTGGATATGGAGGCCTGGTTTTTCGCCCGGTCCAGCTGCTCTATCACCCTGGCGGTGATGGCCTTGGTGCTGGTTATCGGATGGCAGGAGCTTTCGCCGTCGCCGACGAAGAGCATATCGGTATCCTCTATCACCTGCCCCTCCACCCCCAGGGCGAAGAAGCTTTGCTTATAGCTGGCGTCCCCGCCGCGGGAGTTCAGCAGGCGCACCGATACCGTCCCCTTGCTGACGGTGGCCTCGCAGTTGATGTCCGGGGTGTGCCCCCTGACGGTGTCTATCAGCTGCTCGCCCAGCCCGACCATCTCCTCCAGCCCCATCGCCGCCGCGGCGGGGTCGAACACCGCCACTTCGGGGTAGGGGGTCGGGGGGGAGAACTGGAAGCCGGCCTCGGTGCCGAACCGCGCCGTCTCCACGGCGGCGGCCACCAGGCTCTGGCCGTCCTCCAGGGTGGTGGCGGTGGCGTAGCCAATCCGGCCGTCCTTGATGATGCGCAGGGCCACATAGCTGCTCTGCTTGCTCTGGATGTGCTTCAGGCGGTTCGCCTCGAACTGCGCCGGTGTCTCTTCGGAGGTTACCGTGAACACCTCGGCTGACTGCGCCGCCTTTGCCGACCGCTCCAGGATACGCTCCATTCAAGCGCCTCCCACCAGGCAGCGCCGGATTCTGATGTGGGGGCTGCCGTTGGAGACGGGCAGGGGGACCTGCTCTCCCTTGCCGCAGCCGCCGCCCTGGTTCATGTCCAGGTCGTTGCCGATGCCGTCTATATTCATCAGGGTGGCGAACACATTGCCGGTGAGCACCACCGGGCGCAGCGGCTCCGCCAGCCTGCCGC
>CAYLMC010000068.1:0-1733 GCA_964384865.1 uncultured Dehalococcoidales bacterium
GACTGGAAGTCCGCCGCGCCGGCGTTGGATGTCCGGCACAGGATGAACACCCCGCGGTCGTGGTATTCCAGGAACGGCTCCACCGAGTCCAAGCCGAGGTACGGATTGACCGTGGCGGCGTCGCAGCCGAGGTTGTCGAACAGGGCGGCGGCATAGGCTTTAGCGGTGTTGCCGATATCCCCGCGCTTGGCGTCGCCGATGACGGGGATGTCGGCCGGGATGTGCTCTATGGTGCCCTTCAGGGCGCCCAGACCGCCGTCCAGCGCCTCGTAGAAGGCCAGGTTCAGCTTGTAGGCGCACACCGCTTCCGCGGTGGCGTCGATGACGGCGCGGTTGAAGTCCAGGACGGTTATATCGGGGGGCATCAGACGGGGGTCGGGGTCCAGCCCGACGCAGAGCAGGCTTCTGTTCCTCTCGGCGGCGCTGGCCAGTTTGTGGTTAAAGTTCACTTCATCCCTCGCGGATAAGGTTATCAGCCGTTACAGGCGGCGTCAAGCCTTGCCCAACGGCGGCCGGTTCGGGTATCATGGCGGGGAGATGGACTATCAGCAGGCTCTGGACTACATAGACGGCTACACGGACTACGAGAAGATACCCATGCCCCACGACCCCGCCTTCTACGACCTGAGGCGGGTGCATCTGCTGCTGGACAGGCTGGGCGACCCCCACCTGGGGGCGAAGACCGTCCACATCGGCGGCACCAAGGGCAAGGGCAGCACCGCCGCCATGGTGGCTTCGGCCCTGAGCAAAGCGGGCTACAGAACCGGCCTGTATACCTCCCCCCACCTGACCACCCTCCGCGAGCGCTGCCGGGTGGACGGGGAGATGATAACCGAGGCCGAGCTGGTCTCCATAGTGGACAGGCTGAAGCCGGAGGTGGAAGCCATAAACAGGGAGGCGCGCTACGGTGAGCTGACCACCTTCGAGCTGCTCACGGCTCTGGCGTTCGTCTTCTTTAAGGAGAAAGGGGTGGCTTTCCAGGTATTGGAGGTGGGGCTGGGGGGAACCTACGACGCCACCAACATCGTCCAGCCGGAGGTGTGCGCCATCACCTCCATCAGCCTGGACCACACCGATGTCCTCGGCGATACCCTGTCCCAGATAGCCGCCGAGAAAGCGGGCATCATCAAGCCCGGCGTCACCGTGGTGATGGCTCCCCAGGAGGAGGAGGCGGCGCGGGTCATCGCGCGGGCCTGCTCGCAGAAGGGGGTGCCCCTGGTCAGGGTGGGCCAGGATATAACCTGGCGCGGACTGGGCTGGGACGGCGAGCGCCAGTCGTTGGAGGTGATGGGCAGGCGGGAGGGCTACCGGCTGACCATACCCCTGCTGGGGAGCTACCAGATGGACAACGCCGCCGTGGCGATGGCCATTTTAGAGGTGCTGGCGGAGAAGGGGCATCACATCAGCCATGACGACATCGTCGCCGGGCTGGAGGGGGTGGACTGGGAGGGGCGCTTCCAGGTGCTGCGCCGCGACCCGCTGCTGGTGGCGGACGGCGCCCACAACCCGGACTCGGCTCGCAAGCTGAGGCACGCCCTCCTGGAGTACTTCCAGTTCCAGAGAGCGATACTGATAATCGGGGTGTCCGGCGACAAGGACATCGACGGCATCGTCTCCGAGCTGACCACCCTGTTCGACCGGGTCATCGCCACCCGCGCCGAGCACCCCCGCTCCATGGCGGTCAAGCAGCTGGCGGCGGCGTTCAAGGGGCACGGGGTGGAGGTGCACCAGGC
>CAYLMC010000068.1:1833-3630 GCA_964384865.1 uncultured Dehalococcoidales bacterium
ATGGAGCACACCGCCTGCCCGGTGCCGGTGGCTATCCTCAAGGCGGTGGAGGCGGAGCTGGGGTACGCCGCGGCCAAGGATGTCAGCTTTAGCTTCCAGAAATAAAGCCGAGGTCAGGTCAGACAATGCCGATTTACGAGTACGAATGCTGTGATTGTGAGCACAGCTTCGAGATAAAGCAGGGCTTCCATGACGAGCCCCTAGCCGAATGCCCCAAGTGCCGGGGCCGGGCGCAGCGCGTCATCCGCTCCGTGCTCGTCATCTTCAAGGGGAGCGGCTTCTATGTCACCGACAGCCGCTCCACCACCGACCCCTATATCCCCAAGAAGGGGAAGCCGGGCCGGAGCAAGAGCAAGGCCCAGGCCAAGAGCCAGCCCAAGGCGAAGAAGGATAAGCCGCAGCGAAAGGACAGCTGAGGGGTGAAGGCGCTCCTGCAGCGGGTCAGCCAGGCGTCGGTCAGCATCGGCGGCGAGGTGGTGGGCCGGATAGGGCCGGGGCTGGTGGTGCTGGTGGGGATAGCCGGCGGCGACGGCGAAAAAGAGATAGACTATCTGGTCAATAAGACGGTCAACCTGCGTATCTTCCCCGATGAAGAAGGCCGCTTCAACCTGTCCGCCCTGGAGATAGGCGGCGAGCTGCTGCTGGTGAGCCAGTTCACCCTCCTCGCCGACACCAGGAAGGGGCGCCGCCCCAGCTTCGTTGATGCCGCCCCGCCCCAGGAGGCGGAGTCGCTGTTCGCCCGGTTCGTGGCGGCGGCCCGCGCCACCGGCCTGAAGGTGGAGACAGGGCGCTTCCAGGAGCACATGATGGTTCAGATCCAAAACGACGGCCCCGTTACCATCATGCTGGACAGCCGGGATAAAGTCTTATAATCACCTTATTGAGAATATTCGCTGGCGCAAATGGTTGCCATCAGCCGTTTTCTCTGCTATCATATCCCCTGTTATGGACATGAGCGCCAGGTTGAGCGAGCTGGGCTATCGGCTGACCCCGCAGCGGCTGATGGTGGTCAAGGCGGTGGAGGCTGCCGACAGCCACATCAGCGCCGAGGAGATATACCTCAAAATCCGCGCCAGCTACCCCCACATGAACATCTCCACGGTCTACCGCACCCTGGATCTGTTGAGCGAGCTGGGGCTGGTTACCGAGACGGACATGGGGGACGGGCGGGTGCGCTACCACAGCATCGGCAAGGGGCACCACCACCACCTCGTCTGCCAGCAGTGCGGGGAGATAACCGATATCGAGGAATCCGATTTAGGCTCGCTGTGGGACGAGATAAATAAGAAATACGGCTTCGAGGTCAACATGAACCACCTGGCCTTCTTCGGACTCTGTTCCCGGTGCCGGAAATGAAAAAATTTTCACCTGTTGCGGCAATTGGTCGCAGGTGCATTTAATAGCGAATATGCAGAGGGGGGATTGATATGCATATCCCGGATGGTTTCCTGAGCACGGCCACGGTGGCCACCACCTGCGCCGTATCCGCCGGCGGGGTGGGCACCGCCGCGCGCATGACCGGCAAGAAGCTCAAGGAGAAACAGGTTCCCCTGATGGGGGTGCTGGCGGCGTTCATCTTCGCCGCCCAGATGATAAACTTCCCCGTCGCCGGCGGGACATCGGGGCATGTCATCGGTGCCGCCCTGGCGGCGATAATGCTGGGGCCCTGGGCGGCGGTGCTCATCATGAGCTGCGTCCTCATCGCCCAGAGCCTCATCTTCCAGGACGGCGGGCTGCTGGCGCTGGGGGCGAACATCCTCAATATGGGCATCATCGCCAGCTTCAGCGCCTATTACA
>CAYLMC010000069.1:0-3568 GCA_964384865.1 uncultured Dehalococcoidales bacterium
AGCTCGGTGATGTACTCCGAGGGGTCTCTGCCCTCCTCCGGGCCCTTCAGGTAGACCTCGCGGTCCGGCCCCGCCACCTGGTAGCCGTTGGCGTCCGCCCAGGTCAGCAGCGCCTGGTAGGACTGGTTGAAGTTCTCGTAAGGCCCCTGGTGAATCAGGCAGGCGGCTGTCTCTATGGCCGGCAGCTCCTTAACCTTGATCCTGTCCGTCCCGGCCACCGGGCCGGCGATGGGCACGGCAATCTCTACGTCCACGTCTCGCTCCTTGTACTCCATATCGTAGTACACGGCGACGGGCGGGCCCGCCCACTGGGCCTTGTTCTCCCCCAGGTATCCGCACAGCTCCCCCCACAGCGGGCCGACCTCGGAGTAGGTGGGGATGATGCCCCGCAGGGCGGCGACCTGCTGTGCCTCTATCTTCTTTATGACTACATCTTTATCCGGCATAGTGCCCTCCTCTTCGATTTTTTTCAGCAACTCCTCCACCTCCCCCAGCCGCTTGCGGTCGTCCTAGAGCCGCTCGCTTATCTCCGCCCGCTTCACGCTCAGGAGCTGCTTGATGTGCTCCGGTGTCAGGCTGTTGTCCACCAGCTTGCCGACCTCCTCCAGGGACAGCCCCAGGCTCTTCAGGGCGATTATGCGGTTCAGCCGGGGCAGCTGGTCAGCTGCGTAGTAGCGGTAGCCGGTGAAGCGGTCCACCTCTACCGGCTTGAGCAGCCCGATCTCGTCGTAGTAGCGCAGCGCCTTCACCGTTACCCGGCTGAGGCGGGAGAAGTCGCCTATTTTGAGCATGTTATGCTCTCCTTTATGCTGTTGAAGGACCTTCCCCAGCAGTATAGACCCTCCACCAGCGGGAGAGTCAAGGGGGATAACACCGATTTTGGCAAAGCGATGGCAAAGATATATACTGTGGGCATGGCTGAATTCGACATAGTAGCCGATTTCCAGATGACCGGCGACCAGCCCCAGGCGGTGGACAGGCTGGTGGCTGGCCTGGACAAGGGCTTCCAGCACCAGACACTCCTGGGGGTCACCGGCAGCGGCAAGACCTTCACCATGGCCAATGTCATCGCCCGCGCCAACCGGCCCACCCTGGTCATCAGCCACAACAAGACCCTGGCCGCCCAGCTGTGCGCCGAGCTCAAGGGGTTCCTGCCCCACAACGCCGTGGAGTACTTCGTCAGCTACTATGACTACTACCAGCCGGAGGCGTATCTGCCCCGCACCGACACCTACATTGAGAAAGAAACCGATATCAACGATGAGATAGACAAGCTGCGCCACTCCGCCACCCGCTCCCTGTTTGAGAGGCGTGACATCGTCATCGTGGCCTCGGTGTCCTGTATCTATAGCTTGGGTGAGCCTGAGGAGTATAGCGGCTTTGTCGTCAATCTGAAGCGCTCAGAGAGCTATTCACGGGAGTGGCTGCTCCACAAGCTGGTGGATATGCAGTACGAGCGCAACGATATGGATTTCACCCGCAGCCGGTTCCGCATCCGGGGCGACACATTGGAGATTCAGCCCGCCTACGAGGAGATGGCGCTCAGGATAAGTTTCTTCGGCGACGAGCTGGAGAGCATCGTGGAGATAGACCCCCTCACCGGCGAGGTGCTCCGGGAGATGGAGACGGTGGCTATCTACCCGGCCAAGCACTTCGTCACCTCCCGCGAGAAGCTGCTGGCGGGCATCGAGGGCATCCAGCAGGAGCTGAAACAGAGGCTCGCCGAGCTGAAGGGGCAGGGGAAGATACTGGAGGCGTCGCGGCTGGAGGCGCGCACCAACTACGACCTGGAGATGCTCAAAGAGGCCGGGTTCTGCACCGGGGTGGAGAACTACTCCCGCCACCTGTCGGGTCGGTCGCCGGGGAGCGCCCCCTGGACTCTGCTGGACTACTTCCCGGAAGACTACCTGATGATTATAGACGAATCTCACATGACCCTGCCCCAGATACGGGGGATGTATCATGGGGATCGCTCCCGCAAGCAGACCCTGGTGGACTACGGCTTCCGCCTCCCCTCCGCCCTGGACAACCGCCCCCTGGACTTCAACGAGTTCCAGGGGCGCGTCAACCAGGTCATCTACACCTCGGCGACGCCGGCGGACTACGAGCGCCAGCACAGCCAGCAGGTGGCGGAGCAGCTGGTGCGCCCCACCGGTCTGCTGGAGCCGACGGTGGAGGTCAAGCCCACCGAGGGGCAGATAGACGACCTCCTGGAGCAGATAGGCAGGCGGGTCAAGAAGAAGGAGCGCTGCCTGGTGACCACCCTGACCAAGCGCATGGCGGAGGAGCTCTCCGAGTTCCTCATCGAGACGGGGGTGAAGACCCACTACCTCCACTCCGAGGTGGATACCCTGGAGAGGGTGGAGATACTGCGTGACCTGCGTCTCGGGGTGTACGATGTGGTGGTGGGCATCAACCTCCTTCGGGAGGGGCTGGACCTGCCGGAGGTCAGCCTGGTGGCTATCCTGGACGCCGACAAGGAGGGCTTTCTGCGCTCTGATGTGTCTCTGATTCAGACCATGGGCCGCGCCTCCCGCCACATAGAGGGGCATGTCATCATGTATGCCGATGTCGTTACCGGCTCTATGAAACGGGCTATGGACGAGATAGGGCGCCGCCGCCGCATCCAGGAGGAGTACAACCGCGAGCACAACATCACTCCGCAGGGGATTAAGAAGGCTATCCGGGACATCACCGAGCGGGTGCGGGCGGTCGCCGAGACCAAGACCGCCTATGTGGCATCGCCGGCGACCAGGGCGGACGTCGCCCGGCTGATCGAGGAGCTGGAGGGGCTGATGAAAGCCGCCGCCAAATCGCTGGAGTTCGAGAAGGCGGCGCTCATCAGGGACCGCATCGCCGAGCTGCGCAAAGAGTTCACTGCCATTGAGATAGAGAAATGAACGACGAGCTGGAGACCAGGCAGGAGCGCCGCGCCAGGAAGCTGCGCAAGAAGCGGGAGCGCATAGCTAAGCACGGCAAGAGCCTGGCGAGGGTCTATATGGATGCGATTAGGAAGCGGTTGAGGGGAAAGTAAGACGCCCGCCGGTGGCTGTTGTCTGCGGCATATCTTTGTGGCATAATAGCGTTCGGTTGCTATCTGTTAATCTGATTACGGAGGTGCGAGATGTATAAGAAGATTATGGTTCCGTTGGATGGCTCGAAGCTGGCGGAGTGCGTCCTGCCCCATGTGGAGACGATCGCCAAGGGCTGCGCCGCCGGGAATGTTGTCCTGGTCAGCGTCACGGAGCGGGTGATGGGGTTCAGGCCTGTGGAGGATTCCAGCCAGATGCTGGGGGAGGCAATGGTGCCGGAGGGGGCGGGCAAGATGGAGCAGCAGGCTCAGAAGTACCTGGACAGAATCGCCAAGGACTTGGAAGCCAAGGGAATCAAGGTGGAGACCCTGGTGCTGTGGGGAGACCCGGCGGAGGAGCTTATCATCAACGCCAAGCATTACGGGGCCGAGCTGATTATCATGGCGAGCCACGGGCGCTCCGGGGTGAGCAAGTGGACCCACGGCAGCGTGGCGGAGAAGGTTTTCCGCGCCAGCGAGACGCCGGTGCTGATGGTG
>CAYLMC010000070.1:0-3169 GCA_964384865.1 uncultured Dehalococcoidales bacterium
AGCCGATGTCCAGCTGGGCACCTACACCTTCGAGGTTGACTTCGACGCCGACCCCGAATCCGACGCCGACGATGCCCGCATCACCTCGGTGGAGTGGTGGGACGGCAACTTCCCCAATGTAGCCCTGGATGCCGACGGCAATGACGATGATACGGTTTACTTCGTCCTCTCCGACACCGACAGCGACGGCGTCTATGAGAATATGGACATATCCACAGACGACTCCACCTTCTATGAATCCGTCTGGCCAGCAACGCTCAGCGACGACGTCACCGGCAGCGACGACGACGAAACCATACCGGTGGCCGGAGACACGGTACAATTGGGCTCATGGTACGCCTTCAGCCTGGCCGGCTCCGCCCTCCCCAACGGCACCAATGATGCCAGCATACAAAGCAGCACCTGGTTCACCGGCTCCGTGCTCATTGACACCGACGCCGACGCGGCCGCCGACGATACCGTGGAGTTCGTCCTCACCGATACCGACTCCGACGGACAGTACGATACCCTGGACATATCCAGCGACGACGCCACCTTCGCCGAGGGCCCCCTCTCCGGGCAGGTCCCCCGACAGACGGGCTCCAATGACGACGAGCGCATCGGCGTCAACAACGCCGGCGACAGCGACGATGTCCGCCTGGGCGCCTACTACCTGTTCACGGTGGGATTCGACAACAACCCACCCAATGACGCAAGCGATATCCGGCTGACCTCCAAGACCTGGTACACCGGCGACTTCACCATAGACGCCGACGGGGACGAGGTCGCCGATAACACCATGTACTTCGCTCTTTCGGACAAGACCTCTGACGGCCTCTACGACAGGATAGACATGTCCATCAGCGACCAGGTCTTCGGCGAGACCGGCAGCGGCAGCTTAAGCGATAACCTGGTGAACTACCTCACCGCGATAAACAACGATAACGACGAGCTGGACTCCTGGAGCGCCGGCGGCAACCTGGCGGTGCTGGGCACCCACTGGTTCCTGGTGGAGTTCGATAAGAACCCGCCCCAGCCGGCCAACACCGATGACGTCAGCATAACGGCGCGGTGGTATGTGGGCACCTTCGCCGTGGACATCGACGGCGACCAGATAGAGGAGATACTGGACTATGTCTATGTGGACCCCAACTCCAACGGCCTGTTCACCATCCTCAACCTGGACTGCAACGACAGCGGCCACTACACCGCGTCATCGCCGGATGAGGAGCTATTGAGCGGCGATATGGCTGACCTGGACGGGCAGCTGGTGAACGTTACCTTCCCCATGAACCCCCAGAGCTCGCCCTATACCATCCTCACCGACGGCAGGATAATAACCGTGACCAGGCGGAACGCCACCCAGTGGCTGCTTAAAGTTCCCGCCAGCGCCGATGTCGGCGGTGTCCAGGACCAGATAGAGATAAAGGTAGCCCACCCCGATGACGCCGACCCCGACTTCTACCGGATAACCGGCGTGATAGCCCCCCACTAATAAACCCTCTATAACAAATTCAGCCTGAGCGGCTTTTTGCCGCTCAGGCTTTCTTTATTCCGCGTAATATTGAGTTGTGTCAGCCGCCCAGGTATGCCTTCTTCACATCTTTATCCTGCTGCAGCTTCTTGGCGTCGCCCTGGAGGACGATGTTGCCGGTCTCCATGACATAGCCGCGGTCTGCCAGGCTGAGAGCGAGGCGGGCGTTCTGCTCTACCAGAACGATTGTCCTGCCCTCGGCGTGAATGTCTTTAATAATCTTGGCTATCTCCATGACCAGTATCGGGGACAGACCCAGCGAAGGCTCATCCAGCAGAAGCATCTTGGGATGAGACATCAGGGCGCGAGCCATAGCCAGCATCTGCTGCTCGCCGCCGCTCAGAGTGCCCGCCATCTGCTTTTCCCGCTCCCTGAGGACGGGGAAGTGGACCAGAGCCGCCTCCAAGTCATTAGAGATGCCGTCTTTATCCTTCCTTAAGAACGCCCCCATCATCAGGTTCTCCAGCACGGTCATCTGGGGGAAGACCCTCCTCCCTTCCGGAACCATAGCCACCCCCGCCTCGTTTATCTTCTCGGGGGGCATGTTGTCAACCCTCTGGCCGTCGAACCAGATCTCGCCGGAAGTGGGGTGCTTCAGGCCGGTGATAGCCCTCAGGGTGGTGGTCTTGCCGGCGCCGTTGGCGCCGATAAGGGTGATGATGCCACCCTCCTCCACCTCAATGGAAACATCCTTGACAGCCGCCACCTTGTGATAGTAAACGTTGATGTCTTTGATACTGAGTAACAACTGCTTCACCTCCTGGGAGAAGGATAATGTATTGCAATAATTATCCCATAAACAGGCTGTTAAGTCAATAAATGGCGAATTTTGAGGCTAAATGCGCCCCCGGTGAATCCTGAAAAGTCGGCTTAATGCTCTATCTTTTTTATCTCGTAGCGGAGCTTTCCCGCCGGCGCTGCCACCTCCACCACCTCCCCTTCACCCCTGCCGATTACCGCTTTGCCTATGGGCGAGGCGCTGGATATCCTGCCCTGGGAGGGGTCCACATCCCTGGGGCCGACCAGAGTATAGCACAGCTCCCGCTCGCTCGCCAGATCCAGGAGGACGACGCTGTCTCCCACGCCCGCCCTGGCGGCACCCCCTCGCTTCTTACCGGGGGCGGCCTGTTTATCATCGATGATGACCGCCAGCTTCAGGGCATGCTCCAGCTCCCTTATCCGCCCCTCCAGCTGCCCGTGCTGCTCCCGAGCGGCGTCCAGGGGGGCGTTCTCGCGGAAGTCCTTATCCGCCGCCGCCTTGGTTATCTCCTCGATAATCTGGGGGCGCTTCTCCTTAAGGGAAGCGAGCTCCGCCTTCATATCATCGTGCCCCTGCTGGGTGACGCGGATGGCTTCCGGCGCGCTGCGCTGGGATTTGGGGCGGGTAGCGGTCTTCCCTTTCCTCGCCTTGAGATGAACGGCCAGATTCACCCGGCACCAGCCCTGCTTTTTAGCATAGGACAGGAAGTCTTTCACCAGCTTGAGCTTTTTGGCGCAGTCCGTATCCGACCGCGACATCCACTGGGCGTAGCCGGCTATATCCGGGGGAGCCAGCTTGGAGAAGGGGCGCTCCCATCCGTACCAGCGGGCGAAGCGGCACACCTCCTGCTGGCTGATTCCCTTTTTCTCATCGGACAGGCTGACCAGGAAGCTGCC
>CAYLMC010000071.1:0-3063 GCA_964384865.1 uncultured Dehalococcoidales bacterium
ATGGTGGACAGGGTAGGGGCGTAGGTGCTGGGGCGCCCGATGCCCCACTGCTCCAGGGCCTTCACCAGGGTGGCTTCGGTGAAGCGTGGCGGGGGCTGGGTGAAGTGCTGCTCGGATAAGAGGTCGAGCAGCTTCAGCTCGTCGCCCTGCTCCAGGTGGGGCAGGGGAGGCTTTCTCTTCCCCTCGCTATTTCTTTCATCCTGCCCCTCGGTGTAGAGGGTCATAAAGCCGGGGAAGGTGATAACCGATGCCGATGTCCTCAATAGATATTCGGTCTTGGCGCGCGGGCGCTTCGCCTCTATCTCTACAGTAGTATTGTCGAACAGCGCCTCCGCCATCTGGCTGGCTACCATCCGCTTCCAGATGAGATCATACAGCCGGAACTGGGTCTGACTGAGATAGGGCTTGATCAGGGACGGCTCCCGCCACACCTTGGTGGGTCGGATGGCTTCGTGTGCCTCCTGCGCCCCCTTCACCGTGGTGGCGAAGAAACGGGCGCGCTTGGGGACGAACTGGGAGCCGTACCTGTCGATGATGTACTCCCTGGCTTCGGCCACGGCGGAGCGAGCCACCCGGGTAGAATCGGTGCGCATGTAGGTGATAAGGCCGACGCTGCCCTCGTCTCCCACCGGCAGTCCTTCGTAGAGCTGCTGGGCGACCGCCATGGTCTGTTTGGCGCTGAAGCGCAGCTTGCGCCAGGCTTCCTGCTGCAGGGTGCTGGTGATGAAGGGTGGGGCGGGGCGGTGGGTCGCCTTCTTCGTTTTAATATCGGCTACATTATAGGCGGCCTGCTCCAGGTCTTTGCTGAAATCCGCCGCCTCTTTCTCGTTGTGTATCTCCAGCTTGGTGCCGTCGGCGAGCCCGACCAGCATGGCTCGGAACGGCGGCGTCTCGGCGGGCTTCTCCCGTGCCAGCTCCGCCTCGATGGACCAGTACTCCACCGGGACGAACTTCTCTATCTCGCGCTCGCGGTCAACGATGATCTTCAGCGCCACCGACTGCACACGCCCCGCCGAGAGCCCCCGCTTCACATTCCGCCACAGCAGCGGGCTCACCTTGTAGCCCACCAGCCGGTCCAGGATGCGCCGCGCCTGCTGGGCATCGACCAGCTGCATATTTATCGTGCCCGGCTTCTTGAAGGCGCGGGTGATAGCCTCCTTGGTTATCTCGTGGAAGACGATACGCTTAAAGGGCGTTTTGTTGGCCTTGGTGACCTGGGACAGGTGCCAGGATATGGCTTCGCCCTCGCGGTCGGGGTCGGTAGCCAGGTATATGGTGGCGGCTGCCTTCGCCGCCCGCTTCAGCTCACCCACCGTTTTCTGCTTCGCCTTGGGGATGACATATTTGGGGGCGAAGCCGTGCTCGGTGTCTACCCCCAGCTGGCTCTTGGGCAGGTCCCTGATGTGTCCCATGGAGGCTTCCAGGGTGTAGCCTTTGCCCAGAATCTTGCTCAGGGTGCGTGCCTTCGCCGGCGATTCCACTATTACCAGACTCTTCTTCTTTGCTGCCATGTCAGTCTATCTTCACCCTGTATTCCTCTCTAATCTCTCGTGCCAGGACATACTTCATGTTGCTCACCTGCTTCACCATCCCCTTCAGCTCCATCATGGCCAGGGTGCTGCTCACCTCCGCTGCCGGCAGTCCGGTGCCGCGGCAGACATCGTCTATATGGGACGGCTCGGCGTTGAGCTGCTTGAGCAGTCGAGATTCGGCCTCGGAGGCGGGGATAATCTCCTTAATTTCCATCTGGTGCATCACCGCCGTCAGGTTGAGCTCCTCTAATATGTCATTACAGTTGCTCACCAGCTTGGCTCCCTCCTGGATGAGGTGGTTGGTGCCCTCGCTGGCATGGGACAGGATACTGCCCGGCACGGCGAACACCTCGCGGTTCTGCTCCAGCGCCAGCTTAGCGGTTATCATGGCGCCGCTCTTGAAGCCGGCCTCGGCGACGAGCACTCCCAGGCTCAACCCGCTCATGATGCGGTTGCGGCGGGGGAAGTACTCCGGCCTGGGCTTGATGCCCAGCGGATACTCGCTGACGATGGCGCCCTGCTTCATCACCCGGTGCGCCAGATCTGTGTTCTCTCTGGGGTAAACCATATCCAGCCCGCAGGCGAACACGGCGATCGTCCTGCCCCCCGCCTCCAGTGCCGCCTTGTGAGCCACCGAGTCTATCCCCCTGGCCAGACCGCTGACGATGGTGATGTTGTTCCGCGCCAGGTCTGTGACCAGCTCCTCGGTCACCTGCCGGCCGTAGGCGGTGGCGCGGCGGGTGCCCACCACCGCCAGGCACCACTCGTCCTCCGGTAGCAGGCTGCCCCTGACATAGAGCAGAGGAGGGTAGTCGTATATCTCCTTGAGGCGGGTGGGGTAGCGGGGGTCGCGCCAGGAAAGCGCCTCCACACCGTAATGCGCCAGCTTCTTCATCTCCTCGTCCAGGGAGATGCCGTCCCGGCGAGAGGTGATGGCGCGCACCGTTTTGCCGTCCAGTCCGGCGCGCTTCAGCTCCTCCGGGGACGCCTGCCAGGCAGCCTCCAGGCTGGGGAAGTGCTTTTCCAGATGGGACAGCCGCGCCCGGCCGATACCGGATATCAGGCTGAAGCCCACCCCGTATTTGATGTCTTTACCACTCATCTTGAGAGCATTCTAGCATAGGGCAAAATTACTTTACAATTAAATATTGTCAAGCAAAGTAGCGGTAAGTAATAATTTGTAAAGTAAAAGCATAGGAATTAATAAATAGAAAATGGCGGAGAGGGTGGGATTCGAACCCACGGTAACCTTGCGGCTACTCGCGCTCTCCAAGCGCGCCTGATAGGCCACTCCAGCACCTCTCCGCTTGGGTAGGGATATTATACCTGATTTATGTCCCTGGTGGCTATTGATGGCGTGGCGGAGAGGGTGGGATTCGAACCCACGTTCGCCAGAGGCGAAACCGCTTTTCGAGAGCGGCACCTTAAACCACTCGGTCACCTCTCCGCAGTTTTATCGGTAATTATTATAGCACAGTATGGCGGCGGCATCTTTGCTGGTTCGCGCCCGATAGTGTATGCTTAACACCAC
>CAYLMC010000072.1:0-1488 GCA_964384865.1 uncultured Dehalococcoidales bacterium
AAGCCCGCCTTTTCCAGCTTCTCCTTGAAGTCCCAGCCGTAGCTGCGGTGGTGGTGGTAGAAGGGGGGCGGGTCGAACTCCACGGTGCTTTCTCCAAACCGGTCGTCGTAGTAGCCTACCGGCACCTGTATCAGGGCGGTGCCGCCCTTGTCCAGCACCCGGTATATCTGGGCTATGGCCGCCGTGTCGTCCCGGATGTGCTCCAGGACATGGGAGCAGACCACCAGGTGGAAGGTGTCGTTCGGGAAGGCCAGCTCCGTCAGGTCCATGGCGAACATGGCCTGGGACGGCTCCAGGTCTATGGAGATATAGACGGCGTTTTTGAGCGCTTTCTCCACCGGGTGGGAGCGGTCCGGGCTCACCTCCAGGCAGAGGAGATTGCCCCGCTTCAGGGTGCGGAGATAGCTGGCCAGCAGCTTTTGGCGCAGGTACTTGAACAGCGCCCTCTGGCGCGGCTCGGAGAGGCAACGCGGGCAGGCTATCTCCTCCTCGCGGCGCATTATCTCGTCGTAGCGGCTATCGAAGCGCCTCCCCCGCCACCCGCAGATGTTGCAGCGGCGCACATCCTGCGCCTGCCGCTCCGCCAGCCGACTCTCCAGGCGCCGGTTGCGCGCCTTCCGCAGGGAGGTGATGGCCATCTTCGCCGCCGGCGGCAGACGCGATGCCAGTATTTTATCCAGCAGTATGCTCAATAGACTCATTTCTCCCTCATGCCTCCTTGTAGCCCCTGTCCAGCAGGCGGGTTATCGCCCCCAGCCCCTTTTGGGGCAGGTATGTCAGCAGGCTGTGCCGCTCCCCCCGGCTGAGGATGTTGCTGGGGAACCATATCAGCAGCCCGAAGGCGGCTAGCCCGGCCGCCTCTTTGGCTATCAGCGAGCCCCAGGGGTGGCTCATCCCTATATTCCAGCCGAGCAGCAATGCGGCGGCGAAGGCGAGCGCTGTCCGGCCCGCCAGGCGGCGCAGCCCGTAGTCCACCGGGTAGTGCTGCAATGACCAGCGATAGAACAGCGCCAGGTGCACCCCGTAGGCGATGATGGTGGTCAGGGTGGCTCCCAGGGCGCCGAAGCGGGGGATGAGGACGAAGTTCAGCCCGATGTTAACCCCGGCGGCGATGCTGCCGCCGATGGCGAAGAACTTCGGCTTCTTGATGACCGCCATGGGGTCTCCGAAGCGCTCGGAGACGAAGTAGATGAACAGGCTCAGGGTGAGCAATGGCACCAGCATGGCCGCCTGCAGATACCCTTCCTGGGCGCCGAACTGGACATGGAAGATGCGCAGCACATCGGCAGCCCCCAGGGTAACCGCCAGCAGCAGCCCGGCTCCGGCCAGGGAGAAGTACTTCATGGCGGTGACGAACAGCCGCTTGGTCTCCTCCATCGAGTTCTTGCTGGCGTAGGACAGGAAGAACGGCGCCCAGAACAGCCCCAGGGGGACATGGAGCAGCACCAGGAACACGCTGGACAGGCTGTTTGCCAGCGAGTAGATGCC
>CAYLMC010000072.1:1588-3027 GCA_964384865.1 uncultured Dehalococcoidales bacterium
GCCAGGGACAGCCCGACATAGGCGCCGGGCTTCTTCTCCAGCCTGAGGACGGCGAAGGGGACGGTCTGCAGCATGGAGAAGAAGAAGAAGCCGGCGGCGAGCCGGAAGGCGTAGGCGTAATCGGCGGTTTGGAACAGCATCTCGGAGAGGGCCGCCCCCTGGGTGTAGAGCACCGCCGCCCCGCCCGCCGCCCCGATGAGGTACCAGAAGCAGGTGGTGCCCACCAGCTTTTTCCTCTTGGCCTCGTCGGCTTCGTAGTAGAGCATGAACAGGGCGCTCTGCATGCCGACATTGGCGAACAGGGTAACCAGCGAGACCACTATCACCAGCATGGAGATGACCCCGTACTGGGAGGGGTCGAAGAAGCGCAGGTAGAGCGGCAGCAGGATGAAGCCGATGGCGCTCTCGGCGATGCTGCCGGCGCCGTAGGTGACCAGCTGCTTCACAGCGGCCTTAATCATCTCAGCGACAGCCTCACCCGGCGGGGTATTCCCCAGCGACTGCTTCTGGTCCACTCCAGGGTGAAGCGGGACAGCGCCCGCAGGCGGCAGCCCTCGCCGCGAAGATAATAGCCCAGCTTGAGCACCGCCCGGCGGGCGGCGGCGTTGTCCTTGTTCTGGACATCCCAGGCGTGGCGGAGCCCTTGCTTTTTCAGATAGCGCAGCGCCCGGACGCGGGTGTACAGGTGGATGCCCTGGCGGCGGTACCGGGGGGCGGTGTAGCCCGCCAGCCCCACCGTATCCCCCGGCGGCATGGCGAAGGAGAAGGGGTAGCTATGGTGCGCCTCCTCGCCGATGAGCACCTGGGTGACATGCGCCAGCTCGCCGCCGGCGAAGGTGCAGAACAGCACCGAGCCCATCTCTATCAGCTGCCGGTTGCGGGGCATGTCGAAGCCGTTGCCCACCGAGGGGTCTTTCTCCAGGGGCGCCAGCTCCTCCAGGGTGCTTATCATGTTTACTGTCAGGTCCTTGATGTGGCATTCCATCTCTGGCGGGTCGAGGTCGCTCTGGAAGATGTTGCCCACCGAATACGATGCCACAGCCTGCCGGGCGAAGAGCAGCCCCTGTCTTAATAGTGCCAGCCGCCCCTCCCGACGGGATATCGTCTTCGCCCTGTTGGTCAGCTGCCTGATGCTGGATATCATAGCCTTATCTCCGGTAGAAGCCGCGGATGGACTGAACCACATACTCCACCTGCTCCTCGGTTATCTCCGCGTTCAGGGGCAGGGAGAGCGCCTCGCCGGCGAAGCGCTCCGTGTTGGGCAGGCGGAAGCGCCCCAGCTTCAGGGTGGGGTGGTGGTGGATGGGCTGGGACAGATACCAGGAGGTCAGCGTCTCGATGCCGCTCTCGGCCAGGTGCCTGGCCAGCCCGTCCCTGTCCTCGGCGCATATCACATAGTTCTGGAAGACATCGTAATAGGGGCCTTCTGTATCGGGGGG
>CAYLMC010000073.1:0-2909 GCA_964384865.1 uncultured Dehalococcoidales bacterium
TTCACGAGCCAGCGCCTTTAGCATTTCTGGTGGAGACGGGGGAGAGTTGAACTCCCCGTCCAAGAGAAGCTGCCCAGGATATACTACAAGCTTAGTCAGCTCTTTTATCTCACCCGGCGGACCTCTGCTGACCGAGTTTCAGCCGGGTCAGTCGATGGTTCTTTCACCGCCCTTATCGACATGGGGGCGATGGCACCTCAACTTTTCGACATCCATTCCCGACCCGTTGAGGTGGGGTCGGGGTGGACGTGCTGCCGTTTAGTTAGGCAGCAAGAGCGAATTCACGTTCGCCAATTATGTTTTTGCCACCTGTTTAATGAGGTTGATGGCGCCTCAGCTTGCAATCCTGCAGCATACCTCCCCTGTCGAACCCGCGCGTCCCCTTGTGCCGCAGACGAAACGGTAACTACCTCCTTCGTCTTTTTATCACCCGGTCGATCTCCCTGTCCATCTCGCGGCGGGCGATAGCCGCCCGCTTGTCGTGGAGCTTCTTGCCTCTGGCCAGGGCTATCTCCACCTTGGCGATGCTACCTTTAATATACAACCGCAGCGGAACCAATGTAAAGCCTCGCTCCGCCACCTTGCTGGTGAGCTCGTTTATCTCCTTGCGGTGCAGGAGCAGCTTGCGGGTGCGGGTGGGGGCGTGGCTCTGGCGGCTGGCGGCTTCGTAGCGGGCGATGTGGGCGTTCATCAGCCACAGCTCTCCGTTCTCCGGCTTGACGTAGCCGTCGCTCAGGCTCACCCTGCCGGCGCGGATGGACTTTATCTCGGTGCCGGTAAGGGCGATGCCGGCCTCTATCTTGTCCTCTATGTGATAGTTGTGAAATGCCTTGCGGTTGGTGGCTATCGTCTTTATGGCCATGGTCTCTATCTCTTCACCGATATGATGTGGCGCCGCCACTGGGGCAGGGTCTGGGGAAAGTCGGAGCGGAAGTGGGCGCCCCGGCTCTCCTCCCTGAGCAGGGCGGCTTCCGTCACCAGCCGCCCCACCGCCACCAGGTTGTTCATCTCGTACGAGGGCAGGTCGCTGGGTGGGGGCAGGGCTTCCTGCCAGCCGGCCAGGGTATCGGCTGCCTTGGTCAGCCCCTTCTGGTGGCGGATGATGCCCACCTTGTCCCAGAGGAGCCTCTGCAGGGCGGCGCGGCTGGGTGGGGGAGCCTTGCCCGGCTTCTGCCTCGGCTGCGGGGTATGGCGGATATCTTTATCCTGCTTGCCGGCCGTCAAGGCTTCGGCATTATCGGTGGTCCTCTTGATGATTCGCCTGCCGAACACCACTGCCTCCAGCAGGGAGTTGGATGCCAGCCGGTTGGCTCCGTGGACGCCGGTGCAGGCGACCTCGCCCACGGCGAACAGCCCGGCGATGCTGGTCTCCCCCCAGCTATTGGTCCTCACCCCGCCCATCATGTAGTGCGCCGCCGGGGATACCGGTATCTGGCTTTTGGTGATGTCCAGCCCGTGTTCCAGGCAGAAGCGATAGATGTGGGGGAAGCGGGTGGTGATGACATAGGGGGGCAGCTGGGTGACATCCAGGAAGACCCTCTCCGAGCCGGTCTTCTTTGCCTCGTGGAGGATGCTGCGAGCGACCACATCTCGCGGCGCCAGGTCTCCCTCCGGGGCGTAATCGGACATGAACTGGCGCCCGTCGGCGTTGCGCAGCACTCCCCCCTCTCCCCGCACCGCCTCCGATATCAGGAACGGGGTTACCCCGCGGAGGTGGAGGGTGGTGGGGTGGAACTGGAAGAACTCCATATCGGTTATCTCGGCTCCGGCGCTGAAAGCGAGGGCGACGCCGTCGCCGGTGGCGACATCGGTGTTGGTGCTGAACTTGTATAGCTGTCCGGCGCCGCCGGTGGCCAGGATCAGGTGGCGGCAGCCGAACCGCTCCCCGGCGCTGTTGCGGCAGTCCAGGGTCTCGATGCCCTTGACGGTGTTGTTCTCTACTATAATATCTGTAGCCAGCCGGTTCTCCAGCACCTCTATCCCGGAGGAGCGCACCAGATAGCTGAGGGTGGTTTCCATGTGCTCGCCGGTGGCGTCTCCCCCGGCGTGGAGGATGCGGGGGGCGCTGTGGGCGGCCTCCAGGGTGAGGGATATCTCGCCGTCCATGGTATCGAAGGGGACGCCGAGGTCCACCAGGTCGGCGATGCGGACCGGCGCCTCTTCGGCCAGTATGCGCACCGCCTCGGGGTCGCACAGCCCGTCCCCGGCGGCTATGGTATCGTGGAGGTGGGACTGGGGGGAGTCGCCCTTGCCGATGGCGGCGGCGATGCCCCCCTGGGCGTAGCGGGTGTTGCAGTCATCGATGCTGCCCTTGGTGACGATGAGCACGCTTCCCCGCTTCACGGCCAGCAGGGCGGTGTAGAGCCCGGCGATACCGCTGCCTACGATGACATAATCGTAGTGCTTCATGGCTCTGTCCTGTAGCTGGATTTCCCTTCCTGGTACAGGTCGCCGCCGTGGATGTCGTTTATCACCGTGACATGTAGGTCTGCCACCTCCAGGCGGCGCAGCGCCTCGGCTCCGAGGTCTTCATAGGCTATTATCTCTGATTTGCGGATGCTCCTGGCGATGAGGGCGCCGCCGCCGCCGATGGCGGCGAAGTATACCGCCTCGTGCCGGCGCATGGCTTTTTTTACTTCATCGGAGCGGGCGCCCTTGCCTATCATCCCCTTCAGCCCCTCGGCTATCAGCCGGGGGGAGTGGCTGTCCATGCGGCCGCTGGTGGTCGGCCCCGACGAGCCCGCCGCTTTTCCGGGGCGGGCCGGGGTGGGGCCGGTGAAGTAGATAATCTGCCCCTTGATGTCGAAGGGCAGGGGCTCGCCCCGCTCCAGGGCCGCTATCATCCTCTTATGGGCGGCGTCGCGGGCGGTGTAGATGACCCCGCTGAGGAGCACCTCGTCTCCGGCGCG
>CAYLMC010000074.1:0-2878 GCA_964384865.1 uncultured Dehalococcoidales bacterium
GGCCAGCGCCATCTTCTCTATACTGCCGGAGAAGGAGTTGCGGGCGCTGCTCGCCGGCGGGGACAGGTTCAGGGTGATATCCTCGGGTCTGACCAGGACATAGACCTTCTCCCCCACCCCCAGCCCGGAGATGGCCTCGATGACGCCCCCCTCCACCCCGATGACCGCCAGGCTGTCTTCCTTGGTGATGACCTCGCCGGGCAGGATGTTCCACACCCCGACGAACTCCGCCACCTCCTTGCTGCTGGGCAGGGTGAATACCTCTTTGGGGCTGCCCACCTGGAGCATCCTGCCCTTCGCCAGGACGCCCACCCGTCCCGCCAGACGCTGCCCCTGGGACATATCGTGGGTGGACATTATTATGGTTATCTCCCGGCCGGCGATGATGCGGGACAATGCCTCCTCTATCCTGGACACCGAACCGGGGTCCAGGTTGGCGGTGGGCTCATCCAGCAGGAGCAACTCCGGCTCGGTAACCAGGGCGCGGGCGATAGCCACCCGCTGGGTCTCGCCGCCGGAGAGGGTGCGGGCGTTGCGGCCGCCGTAGCCCTCCAGCCCCACCAGCCCCAGTGCCTGCGAGACCTTGCTGTCTATAGTCCCCCCGTCCGCCCCCCGCCACCTCAGCCCGCAGGCGATGTTGTCGCGGACGCTCATGGTGAACACCACCGGCTTCTGCTGGACGAACGCCATGCGCCGGCGCAGCGCCAGGGCGCCGGACCCGATATCGGCGACGTCATTGCCATCGAAGCGGATGCCGCCGGCCGACGGCGTATCCAGCAGGTTGAGCAGCCGCAGCAGGGTGGTCTTGCCGGCGCCGGTGGGCCCGATGAGGGCGAACACCTCGCCCTTCTCTATGGAGAGGTCTATGCCACGCAGGACATATCGCTCCCCGTACTTTCGGCCCAGGTTCTCGGTCTGTAAAAAGGTCATCGTATCACCTCTGCTGAAGCCTGTGCAGGGTTATATTTATCGACAGCGCCAGCAGGAGCAGTATCACCCCCAGCGCCGCCGCCAGCTCTATATCGCCTTTTGATGTCTCCAGGGAGATGGCGGTGGTGAGCACCCTGGTGAAGCCCCGTATGTTGCCCCCCACCATCAGCGCCAGTCCCACCTCGGAGAGGGCGCGGCCGAAGCCCATGATGACGGCGGTTACCACCGCGTATTTCGCCTCCCGGATGGTGGCGATAGCCGCCTGGAGGCGGCTGGCTCCCAGGGAGACGGCAGTCTCCCATATCGCCCGGTCCACTCCCCTCAGGGCGGAGATGACCAGCCCCAGCATCAGGGGGGTGATCAGTATCATCTGACCCATCACCATCGCCCGCGGGGTGAACAGGATACCCCAGCCCCCCAGGGGCCCGGCCCGGGAGAGCAGGACGAACACCAGCAGCCCGACCACGACGGTGGGCAGGCTGAACAGGGTATGGATGACGCTCACCAGCGCCCGCTTGCCGCGGAAGCTGGAGAAATGAATCAGGGCGCCCAGCGGTACGGAGATGAGGGTGACGATGGCGCAGGAGGTCGCCGATATCGCCAGCGACCTCCTGGTTATCTCCACCACCTCCGGGTCCAGAGTCACTATCAGGTTTATCGCTGTGGCCAGTCCCCGAGCAAACTCTTCCAAGACGATTTCACCTCAAAGTGCGGTTAGTTCTGCGGCTCCGCCCCGGCGCAGGGCGTAAACAGAGCCATGCCGTATGACTCGACGCCGTAGTCGCCGATAAGCTGCTGTATCTCATCCGAGGTCAGGAAGTCCACCATATTCTGCGCCATTTCTGAGTTGACCTTGGAGTTCTGCTCCGGGTTGCAGGCGATGGCGGAGTAGACATTGAGCAGTATGGAGCCCTCGTCCACGACGGGCGCCAGCTCCACCTGCCCCTTGTAGGACAGGAAGGTGCCCATGTCCGTAAGTGTATAGCCCTGCTCCTCGCTGGCCATGAGAAGGGTGGGGCCCATCCCCCGGCCGGCCTCTATGTACCACGCTCCGGCGGAGCGGATATCCTCGTAGTCATAGCCGGCGCCAGCCCAGATAGCCTTCTCCTTGCCGTGGGTTCCGGAATCATCGCCCCGTGATATGAAGGAGGCGCTGCCGGCCTCGGCGAGGGTCTGGAAGGCGTCTTGGGGGCTCATGCCCTTGATGCCGGCGGGGTCGCTGGGGGGGCCGACGATGAGGAAGTAGTTATAGGCGAAGGGGACGCGCTCCACGCCGTAGCCCTCGGCGACGAAGTCCAGCTCACGGCTCTTGGAGTGAACGGTGATGATGTCCACATCCCCCCGCCGCCCGTACCCCAGGGCGATGCCGGTGCCGGCATAGAGGACATCCAGCTCGATGTCGTACTCCTCCTCGAACATGGGCTCAAGGTAGCCCCACAGCCCGGTATCGTAGAGGCTGGTGGTGGTAGCCACCTGCATCCTTTCTTTGGGCGGTATCGGCGCCGTTCCCTCGGCCTGGGCGGCACAGCCGGCGGCGATCAGCCCCGCCAGCACCGAAACGATAACCATAATGCGCAACGGTTTCTTCAACATAATCTCCTTTTATCTATTTCGGATAGAGTAGAGGCAAACAACGTAGTCAGGTAAAACGAAGAAGCACCTCAAAAGAAGGTGCTCTGGATACCAGGAACCGTGTCACTGTGAGCTCTCCTTTCCAATCACGGGAGGCAGCGCCGTTTCCAGCAATACCCTATCGGCCCGTCTCCCTAGTCTCCCTTAGGAGAGCGGGCTCGGAGAAAGTATTCAGTTGCCGTAATGCTATCACGCGCCGGGCGGGTTGTCAAAGCCGGTCAGCCGCGCTTGGCGTAGTCCGGGCACCAGGTGGCGTTGGGACGCTCCGGACGGTGGCACGCCCCGCGCCAGTTCCACTTGCAGCTGTCGCACAGGA
>CAYLMC010000075.1:0-2764 GCA_964384865.1 uncultured Dehalococcoidales bacterium
TAGAGACAGACCCGGGCCAGGCTCTGCCCGCCGACGGCGTCTACGCCTCCTGGGCGCACCTGGACGGAGAGATCCGCCAGGCACTGACCAACATCGGCTCTAACCCCACCTTCGGGGAAAACGAGCGCGGCATCGAGGTCTATATCATGGATTACCAGGGCGACCTCTACGGCAGAAAGCTGACCGTGGAGCTCCTGGAGAGGCTGCGGGGGGAGATGAGCTTCGACGCCCCCGCCGACCTCCAGAAGCAGATAGCCCAGGACATAAAACAGGGGAAAGAGATACTGGCTTCCCACGCCGGGGACGAGTTATGACTAGTCAGCTAGCCCAGGATACAAAACAGGGGGAAGAGACACTGGCTTCCCACACCGGGGGCGAATCATGAGCACTATTAACACGGACCGCCTGCTCAAGCGGGGGGTGGCCGAGATTATCGTAGCCAGCGAGATGAAGGAGCTGCTCCGCTCCGGCAAAAAGCTGCGCCTCAAGGAGGGGTTCGACCCCAGCTTCCCCGACATCCACCTGGGGCACATGGTCACCCTGAGAAAGCTGCGCCAGTTCCAGGACGCCGGCCACCAGGTGATTCTAATAGTCGGGGACTGGACGGCGCAGATAGGCGACCCCAGCGGCGCCTCGGCCACCAGGCCGATGCTCTCCCATAAGCAGGTTCACGCCAATGCCGAGAGCTACATGGAGCAGTTCTTCAAGGTAGTGGACAAGCCGAAGACAGAGGTGAGGTGGCAGAGCGAATGGTTCGGCAAGTTCACCCTGGCGGACATCATCAAGCTCACCAGCCGCTTCACCGTGGCCCAGCTGCTGGCGCGGGACGACTTCAGCAAGAGGTACCGCGACGAGCAGCCCATCGCCATCACCGAGCTGCTCTATCCCCTACTGCAGGCATATGACTCGGTAGCCATCAAGTCCGATGTCGAGTTCGGCGGGATAGACCAGAAGTTCAACCTGCTGGTGGGCCGGGAGCTGCAGGCGGCGGTGGGGATGCGCCCCCAGCAGTGCTTCATGACCCCCCTGCTGGTGGGCACCGACGGCACCCAGAAGATGAGCAAGAGCCTGGGCAACTACATCGGCATCGCCGAGGCGCCCAGCGACATATACGGCAAGGTGATGTCCATCACGGACGACCTCATCATGGACTACTTCAGCATGGTCACCGATGTCCCCGAGGAAGAGCTAAAGCAGTTCCGCCAGGAGCTGGACGCCAAGACCGTAAACCCCATGGAGCTTAAAAAACGGCTGGGGCGGGAGATAGTGGCTCAGCTCTACGACGGCAAAGCGGCCCAAGACGCCGAGGGGCACTTCGCCCGGGTGCACCAGAAGGGCAAGCTGCCGGAGGAGATACCAGAGTATCATATCTCAGTAAGCAGCACCGACCTGCAAGACATACTGGTTAAAACAAAAATGGCCGAGAGCCGCGGCGAAGCCGCCCGCCTCATCAAGCAGGGCGCCGTAACCATAGACGGCGAGAAAATCTCCGGCACAGATAACTCAAAAACTTCTATTAAAGATGGTAGTATAATAAAGGTGGGCAAGCGCCGCTTCGCCCGGATTATAGACGCCGATAAGTAGACCGTCACATCAAGGAGGACAAGAAATGGAACAGCTGAGGATACCGGGACCGACCCCCTGCCCCCCCGAGGTGCTCGAGGCGATGTCAAAGCAGATGATAAACCACCGCGGCGGCGAGTTCGCCCAGGCACTGAGCACGGTTACCGCCGGGCTGAAGAAGGTATTCCAGAGCGATAACGATGTCCTCCTTCTCACCGCCTCCGGGACGGGCGGTCTGGAGGCCGCCGCCGTCAACGCCCTGTCGCCGGGGGACAAGGTGCTGTCGGTATCCATCGGCGTCTTCGGGGAGCGCTTCGCCGCCATCGCCGAGACGTTCGGCGCCGAGATAGTCCCCCTCAAGTACGAGTGGGGGCGGACGGCAAACGCCGACGATGTCCGTCGGGCGCTTAAAGAGAACCCAGACGTCAAAGCGGTGCTGGCGACCCACAACGAGACCTCCACCGGCGTCACCAACGACCTGAAAGCGATAAGCGCCGCCGTCAAGGAGGGCGACAAGCTGCTACTGGTGGACGCCATCAGCAGCCTGGGTTCTATAGACCTGCCCATAGACGAGTGGGGGTGCGATGTCACCGTAACCGGCTCCCAGAAGGGCTGGATGGTGCCCCCGGGACTGACCATGGTCAGCGTCAGCCCCAGAGGGTGGCAGGCGAACGCCGAGGCCAAGATGCCCCGCTTCTACTGGGACTTCGCCCAGGCGAAAGCCTTCGCCGGCAAGGGGCAGACGCCGTGGACGCCGGCGATATCGGTGATATACGCCCTGGAGACGGCCCTTCAGATGATGCTCCAGGAAGGGCTGCCCAGCATATTCGCCCGCCACAAGAAGATAGGCCAGATGACCCGCGACGGCATAAAGGCGCTGGGGCTGCCCCTGTTCGCCGATGAGAGATATGCCTCCAACACGGTCACCTCCATAGCCGCGCCGGAGGGGCTGGACGTAGCCAAGCTGCGCCAGATAATGCAGTCCGAGCACGGCATAGTGCTCGGCGGCGGGCAGCAGAAGATGAAGGGTAAGATTTTCCGCATAGGCCACTTGGGAATGGTCACCGAGGACGAAATCAAAGAAGTGATGGCGGCGCTGAAAACAGCGCTGCCCCAGGCGGGATTCAAAAGCTAGTATAAGGAAGCCAACAATGAAGGTCTTAATTACCGACGCCATATCAGATGCCGGCATAAAGCCCCT
>CAYLMC010000076.1:0-2587 GCA_964384865.1 uncultured Dehalococcoidales bacterium
CCAGGGTGGCGGTGAGGGCGTGCCCGATGTGAAGCTCGCCGGTGACATTGGGGGGCGGCATAATGATAACGAAGGGCTTCTTTTTGGGGTCTATCCGGGGGGTGAAGTAACCCTTCTCCATCCAGAAATTGTACCAGCCCTGCTCTACATCGTCTGGCCGGTATGCCTTGGGCATCTCGTCATGGGTGCTCGGTGTATCCGTCATCTCCGTCTTTCTAGGGGTTAGCTAGCAGCCCCACCACCCGGTCCACTATCCTCTCCGCCGCCTCACGCTTGCTCATCAGGGGCAGGTCTTCTTCTTTGCCCTGCCTGTCTATCAGGGTTATCTTGTTGCTGTCGGCGTTGAAGCCGCTGTCGGCGCTGGTAATATCATTTGCCGCGATGAGGTCCAGGTTCTTCTGTTTCAGCTTTTTCTTGGCGTTGGCGGCTATGTCGTCGCTCTCGGCGGCGAAGCCCACCTTGATGAACTTCCCCTTCGCCCCGGCCAGTATATCGGGCGTCCGCACCAGCTCCAGGGTCAGGGAGGGGTTGTCCTTCTTCAGTTTGGTCTCGGCGGCGCTCTTCGGGCCGTAGTCGGTCACGGCGGCGGCCATAATCAGGGCGTCGGCGCCGTCCAGCGCCCCGGTGACCGCTTTCTTCATCTCGGCGGTGGTCTCCACGGAGACCACATCCATGCGCTCCGGGTGGGGCAGGGAGGTGGGGGCGGTGACCAGCGTCACCTCCGCCCCTCTATCTCTGGCCGCCTCAGCCAGGGCGAAGCCCATCTTGCCGGAGGAGCGGTTGCCGATGTGGCGCGCCGGGTCTATGGGCTCGCGGGTGCCGCCGGCGGTGACCACTATGCGCCTGCCATCCAGGTCTTGTCGCCTGTCTATTACCTTATCTATGGCGTCTATAATCTTGTCTGTGTCGGCCAGCCGGCCCATCCCCACCTGGTCGCAGGCGAGGTGGCCGTGCTCCGGGCCGACGATGGTGAACCCCCTCGCTTTGAGGCAGGCAAGGTTACCCCGGGTGACCGGGTTGTGATACATGCCGGCGTTCATCGCCGGGGCGACGATTATCGGCGCCCGGGTGGCTAATACAGTGCAGGTGAGCTCGTCGTCGGCGATGCCGTTTGCCAGCTTGGCGATGATGTTCGCCGTGGCCGGGGCGATGACGAGGACGTCCGCCGCCTCCGCCAGGGCGACATGGTCTATCTTATATTCGGATTCCATCTGGAACATATCGGTCACCACCGGCCTGCCGGTGATGCTGCGCAGGGTGAGCGGGGCGATGAACCTGGTGGCCGCCTCCGTCATCACCACCTCCACCCCGGCCCCCGCCTGGGTGAGCCGGCTGGCGATGTCCGCCCCCTTGTAGGCGGCGATGCTGCCGGTTATCCCCAGCACTATGGTCTTATCGCTCAGCATGATTTCCCCTCGTTCATCTCGTAGATGAGCTTCAGCCCGATAAGGGTCAGCTCCGTGTTGACAACATCTATGACCTTGGTCTCGGCGGCGATAAGCTCGGCGCAGCCGCCGGTAGCCACCACCTTCGCCTGGCCCTCTATCTCCTTGCGGATGCGGGCCACCATCCCCTGGATGAGCTCGACATAGCCGAAGACGATGCCGGACTGCATGGCGGAGATGGTGTTGGTGCCGATGGCGCTCTGGGGGGGAGACAGCTCCACCTTGGGCAGCATCGCCGCCTGGGCGAACAGGGACTCGGCGGCGGTGTTGATGCCGGGGGCGATGGCTCCGCCTATGTAGTCGCCCTCCTTGGAGACGATATCGAAGCTGGTGGCGGTGCCCAGGTCGGCTATAATCAGGGGCCCTCCGTAGAGGTGGTGGGCGGCGGCGGCGTTGGCGATGCGGTCGGCGCCCACCTCCCGGGGGTTGTCCATGCGGATGCGCACCCCGGTCTTCACCCCCGCCTCCACCACCAGCGGGGAGACCCCGAAGTACTGCGTTATCAGCTTCTTGAAGGTGGCCGTCAGCGGCGGCACCACGCTGCACATCGCTGCCCGGTTGATGTCGGTGGAGTCCAGCCCCTGGTGCTCGACCAGCTCCATGAGGACGGCGGCGTACTCGTCCGCCATATGGTCTATATTCGTGGCCATATGCCAGGTGGCGCATAGCTCATCACCCTGGAACAGCCCCAGGGTGGTCTCGGTATTGCCGATGTCAACGGTCAGTAGCATGGTGTCCTCGCTCGCCTATGGTAACAATACTCCGAGCGCAGGTCAAATATTCTCGAACTGGCTCAGCTCCTCATTCATTCGCTGCCAGTGGGTGCCCCGCCAGTAGACGCGGCGGCAGCGGGGGCACTGCATATACTGCTCCTGCGTCTTAAAGACATAGGGCGGCACCAGCCTGGCGACCTGTCCCCTGGTCTTCTCCGCCAGCGGCTGGTTGCACTCCAGGCAGATGGTGAACGGTCGGTAGCGGCAGTCCAGCTTCAGGTCGGCTACCACCTGCCTCATCTGCTGTTTGGGCTGGTCGCTTTCGGGGAGGATGGCTTTCACCCGCCCTCTGGTTATGGCGCCGCGCTTCATGAACTGGGTGTCCTTGGTCACTATCACCCTGTCCTCGGCCAGGGCGATGGATATCAT
>CAYLMC010000077.1:0-2520 GCA_964384865.1 uncultured Dehalococcoidales bacterium
GGAGGCGACGACCGGATTCGAACCGGTGAATAGGGGTTTTGCAGACCCCCGCCTTATCCACTTGGCTACGTCGCCCCCGGTATGGGATATCTTTTTTTCCTGCGGGATTTAGAACTGCAATCAGTTTAGCATTGATTTTTTAAGCCGTCAATGAGAGGTTGGCAATACCCCTCCCCATTGAGCTATAATGACACCGTCCGAAATACCACCCTGAAACGAGTAATGGAATGGATATCAACAAGCTAAAGGCAGAGGTCTGCGACCGCGTGGCGGCACAGCGCACCCGTCTGGACGAGATAAGCCGCAGCATCCACTCCCACCCAGAGATGGGCTTCGAGGAGTCCCAGGCAGTGGAATGGCTCACGGCATACCTGGAGGAGAACGGATTCTCCATGGAGAGGGGCATCTGCCAGCTACCCACTGCCTTCCGGGCAAGCTACGGCAAGGGCAGTCCGGCGATAGCCATCCTGGCGGAGTATGACGCCCTGCCCGAGATGGGGCACGCCTGCGGGCACAACATCATCGCCGCCTCCGCCATCGGCGCGGGGGCAGCCGCCAGGGCAGCCATAGACCGCTGCGGCGGCAGGATGCTGGTCATCGGCACACCTGCGGAGGAGATGCACGGGGGCAAGGTGATAATGGCTCAGCGGGGAGCCTTCAAGGGGCTGGATGCCGTCATGATGGTGCACCCCGGCAGCCGCGATGTGGCCACCATATCAGCCCTCGCCTGCCAGACACTGGAGGTGGAGTTCTTCGGCAAGGCGATTCACGCCGCCAGCCGCCCGGAGGAAGGGGTCAACGCCCTGGAGGCGATGATACTGGCCTTCACCGCCATCAACTCGCTGCGGCAGCACATCAGGGATAAATCACGCATCCACGGCGTCATCACCGACGGCGGCGAGGCAGCGAACATCGTCCCCGACCACAGCGCCGCCGTGTTCATAGCGCGTGCCGAAGACGACAGCTGCCTGAATGAGCTGAAAAAAAGAGTTATCGGCTGCTTCGCCGGAGCGGCGGCAGCCACCGGCGCCCGCCTGGAGCACCGCTGGGGAGATACCCGCTACGCCACCATGCGCAACAACCTGGCCCTGGCCCGCCTGTTCCAGGGCAATATGGCCTCTTTGCGGGACGATGCCGCCCTCAGCCGTGAGGACAACGCCTTCGGCAGCACCGATATGGGCAATGTCAGCCAGATGGTGCCGGCCATCCACCCCACGGTAGCCATGGTGCCGCCGGGGGTGGGAGAACACTCCCTCCAGTTCGCCGCGGCGGCGGCATCGGAAGCCGGCAGCCGCGCTCTGTTCGACGCCGCCCGGGCCATGGCGATGACCGTCGTTGACCTGGCCGCCTGCCCGGAGAACATCAAGCAGCTAACAGAGGAGTTCAAACGCCGGAAGTGAAGGGGTGAGCAAATTGGTCAAGAATGATAACTCGCACGATGTCATCATCATCGGCGGAGGCCCCGGCGGGCTCACCGCCGGACTATATGCCTCGCGGGGGGGGCTGGACACCACCCTCATTGAGAGGGGGCTGGTGGGGGGGCAGATAAGCACCGCCGAGAAGGTGGACAACTACCCCGGCTTCCCGGACGGCATCGGCGGCTACGAGCTCACCGAGCAGATCCACAAGCAAGCCACCAAGTATGGCCTGAAGACAGTCATCGCCGAAGTCACCGGGGTGAAGCCGTCAGGCAAGCACATCACGGTGAAGACCAGCCAGGGCGACCGCAGCGCCAGGGCATTGATTATCGCCACCGGCTCGGAGAGGCGGAAGCTGGGGGTGCCCGGCGAGCAGCAGTTCTCCGGCAAGGGGGTGGCATACTGCGCCACCTGCGACGCCGCCTTCTTCCGCAATGTCCCGGTGGTAGTAGTCGGCGGGGGCAACGCCGCCATCACCGAAGCCATGCACCTGATTAAGTTCGCCTCCCAGGCGACTATCATACACCGCCGCGATAAGCTCCGCGCCAGCGCCGTCCTCCAGGAGAAGGCGCTCGCCGAGCCCAAGATAGACTTCCTCTGGGACAGCGTCATCGAGGAGATACTGGGCGAGGCGAAGGTGAACGCCATCCGGGTGCGCAATGTGAAGACCGACGCCGAAGCCACCATGGCTATCAGCGGGGTATTCGTCGCCGTGGGGCTGAAACCCAACGCCGACTTCGTCAGCGGCATCGTGGAGATAGACCAGGGCGGCTATATCGTCACCGACAACACCATGGCGACCTCGGCGCCCGGCATCTTCGCCGTCGGCGATGTCCGCCAGGGCTCCGCCCGCCAGGCGATAACCGCCGCCGGGGATGGCGCCACCGCCGCATTTTATGCAGAAAAATACCTCTCTGAATAGAGCGGATTCTTCCACTTTTCCGCCAGGTGCAGTATAATGAAACAAAGGAGGAGCAATGAAGGTTATCTTCTTACAGGACGTACCTAATATAGCTGGCATCGGAGAGACGAAGGAGGTAGCCGAAGGCTTCGGCAGAAACTACCTTATCCCGCAGAATCTGGCCCTGCCGGCAAAATCACC